>DBYO01000007.1:14930-22416 GCA_002310235.1 Bacteroidales bacterium UBA1184 | reverse complement strand
TTTGTCAAACAATTAAAATAGAAAGGAAAATATCATGAACAAAAAAGTTTCAGAATTAATCAACACACAGATAAACAAGGAATTGTACTCTGGCTATCTTTACCTTGACATGTCGAACTTCTTCGAATCGAAGGGACTTGCTGGTTTCGCAAACTGGTACAAGGTTCAGGCTCAGGAAGAACGCGACCACGCAATGTTGTTCTACCAGTACCTCCAGAACAATGGCGAAAAGGTTACATTGCTTGCAATCGACCAGCCAGACAAGAAGTACAAGAATTTCATGGATCCGCTGAAGGCTGCTTTGGAACACGAAAAGTATGTTACCTCGCTCATCGACAACATCTACGGTGAAGCTGCAAAGGCAAAGGACTACAGGACAATGGAACTTCTCCAGTGGTTCATCAAGGAACAGGGCGAAGAAGAAAAGAACGCCAACGACCTCATCAGCAAGATGGAACTCTTTGGTGGCGACGCTCGCGCATTGTATATGCTCGACCAGGAACTCGCTGGCAGAACCTACAACACTCCGTCATTAGTTCTCGACTAAAACAGCAGGAAATGATTTTCAACATAGCAATACCCACAAGGGAAGGCGATATGGTTGACGAGCATTTCGGTCACTGCGAATATTTCACAATATTTAAGGTTGACGACGAAACAAAGACCATAATCAGCAAAGAAAAGTTGGATTCGCCCGAAGGTTGCGGATGCAAGTCCAACATTATCCACACTTTCCTCGAGAAGGAAATAGATGTGATGCTTGCAGGCGGAATCGGCGGAGGCGCAGTAGCAATGCTCGAATCGAGCGGAATCGGCGTTTTCAACGGATGCAGCGGTCCGACAAGCGAAGTCGTGCTCAACTTCCTCAACGGTAAAATTTACGCGCAAGGTGAATGTTGCAACCACCACCACGACGGTTGTGAACACAGCTGCGACCACCACCATTGCAATTAAAAACGATTTAACTAATAAAAAACAAATAGACGATGAAGAAAAAATTTGTATGCCCAGTTTGTGGTTACGTTTATGAAGGCGAAAGCATGCCTGAAGATTTCAAATGCCCAGTTTGCAAGGTTCCAGGAAGCAAATTCAAGGAAATGCAGGAAAACGCTCCTCTTGCAGCAGAACATGTATTTGGCGTAGGTATGAATCTCGACGCTTGCTCACCCGAAGACAAGCAATATATTATTGAACAGTTGAAGGCTAACTTCACAGGCGAATGCTCCGAAGTAGGTATGTACCTCTGCATGGCAAGAATCGCACACCGCGAAGGTTATCCTGAAATCGGTCTCTACTGGGAAAAGGCAGCTTTCGAAGAGGCAGAACACGCAGCTAAGTTTGCAGAACTCCTCGGTTCGGAATGCGACCCCAACATGACCGCTTCGACCGAAAAGAACCTGAAGTGGAGAATCGACTGCGAATTTGGTGCAACCGCTGGTAAGTTCGAATTGGCAAAGTGCGCAAAGAAGAACAACCTCGATGCTATCCACGACACAGTTCACGAAATGGCTCGCGACGAAGCTCGTCACGGCAAGGCTTTCGAAGGTCTCTACAACAGATACTTCAAGAAGAAATAATCAAGCCTACAGGCAATAAAAAAAAGCGGACAATCGTCCGCTTTTTTTTGTATATCATAGTATCAAATCTACCAGATTTTTGCCCATTCAGATTCAGGAATATACATTGCATCGCCTTCCTTGATTCCAAATGCCTTGTGGAAATCGTCGATACCGATGAGCTGTCCATTTACTCTCCACTTGCCGAGCGAATGAACATCTTCCTTTGTACGGCGGATAATTTCCTCGTCGCGGATGTTGTTTGCCCAAACCTTTGCATACGAGAGGTAGAAACGCTGTTCTGGAGTAAAACCGTTGATTGTCGGCTGTTCCTTGCCTTCCGAAGCCTTCTTGAAAGCATCGAATGAAATCTTCAATCCACCATAGTCGGCAATGTTTTCACCAAGCGAATATTCGCCATTTGCGTGCAAGGTGTCGATAACAACTATTGAGTTATATCTGTCGATCAGCACTTTTGCTCTTTCGGTAAACTTAGCGGCATCTTCATCAGTCCACCAGCATGCGAGATTTCCATCCTTGTCATAGTTACGGCCTTGGTCGTCGAATCCGTGAGTCATCTCATGTCCTATAACAACACCGATTGCGCCATAGTTTACAGCATCGTCGGCATCCATATAGAAGAATGGTGGCTGAAGAATACCAGCCGGGAAGCAGATTTCGTTGGTGCTTGGATTGTAATACGCATTTACAGTCTGCGGAGTCATACCCCACTCTTCCTTGTCAACCGGCTTGCCAATCTTGCTAACCATGTCGTCGAATTCGAACTCGTTGCATCTTAAAACATTAGCATAGTATGAATCTTCCTTCAACTGAAGCTTCGAATAGTCTTTCCACTTGTCTGGATAACCGATTTTTACGGTAATTGCAGCAAGTTTTTCCAATGCCTTAGCCTTTGTTTCCTCGCTCATCCATTCAAGATTCTTGATTCTTTCACCGAAAGCCGAACGCAGATTTTCAACCAAAGTTACCATACGCTCCTTTGCCTCAGGCGGGAAATACTTCTGTACAAAGATTTCGCCAACGCATTCGCCAAGATTGCCGTTTACAACCCTTACAACACGTTTCCATCTGTCCTGCTGAACAGGAACACCCGACAAAGTCTTGCCGTAGAATTCGAAATTCTGCTTGTTGAGATCTTCGCTCAGATAAGAAGCAGACGAATTAACAACATTCCACTTCAAATACTGCTTGATGTTGTCGAGAGACTGCTTTCCAATTATATCGGAAACACCTGCCAAAAACAAAGGCTGGCAGACATTGAAGTTTTCCTTTACAGTAATACCCTGAAGTTCGAAATATTTTGCGATGTCGAAGTTGGGCGACTTGGCTGCCATTTCTTCTACATTCATTTTGTTTGTAGTCTTAAACGGATCACGTTCCTCGACGCTTCCCATCGAAACATTTGCAAGCTGGTTTTCGATTTCGAATACAATATTTGCAGCTGCCTTGGCATCTTCTTCTGAATAACCGATCAAAGCGAACATCTTTCCTACATGTTCAACATACTGCTGACGTATCAAGTCTTCCCTTTCGCCCTTGTCGGTGTAGTATTCCTTGTTTGCAAGACCAAGTCCGCTCTGATAGTACCAAGGAATATTGAGGTCGCTATTGGCTGGATCGCTAGTACCGAACACGCCGAAGAAAGCAGAAACGCCCTGGTGGTGCATCTTGGCAACCATGTCCACAATCTGAGCCTTGTCGGTCATCGCATCAATCTCGTCAAGCATAGGCTTTATCGGAGAAATGCCATCGGAATTGAGTTTTGCCTCGTCCATACCGAGATTGTAGAGTGTTGCAATTTTCCACTCGACAGAATTTTCCTCGTTTTGCTGTTTTGCCAAATCCTGAATAAGGGAATTAACCTTCTTGTCGGTTTCCTCGCCGAGAATATCGAACGAACCGTAACGCGACTTATCGTTTGGCAACGGATTGTTCTTCTGCCAACCACCAGTTGCGTATGCGTAAAAATCTGCCGATGCCGATACTGTGGTATCGAGGTCGGCCATGTTCAAAGCCTTGTCTTCCATACTTTGATTCTGATTAGAGCTGCATGCAGTAAGCCCGAATGCCAGTCCGCATGCCATTAGTTTTAGTATTGATTTCATCGATAACAATTTTTTTTGCAAAATTATTCCTTTTTTGCAATCGTTATCTTTGGTTCCTCGTGGTTTAACAATCTTTTAATATTCTTGCGATGAGTGACTATCAGCAATATGGCTACAAGTATTGAAAATACGGTCATTGTAATGCTGTGACCGGTCTCGCGGAATATGCCGAGCACATACACTACAATCGGGAAAGCCACAGCAGCCGACATCGACGAAACGGAAACTATTCTTGTTATCAGCACAACGATGATGAAAACACCCAATGCTATCGCTGCCGACAACGGATCGAGTGCAAGCACAAGTCCTAGCATCGATGCGACGCCCTTTCCGCCCTTGAATCCGGAGAAAATCGGGAAAATGTGTCCCACTATCGCCATCATACCGAACAGAAGCTGGTACAGGTAGTAGGCTTCGGAACCTTGTGCGACATAAACCGAACCTTCTGGCGATGCAAACTTGTTGAGCAGCATCACGAAAAACATCGTCGGCACGAAACTCTTTATGACATCGGTGATGAATACAGGTATCGCGCATTTCCAGCCAAGCACACGCAGAACATTTGTCGAACCAGCATTCTTGCTGCCATGTTCGCGAATGTCGATTCCGTAGAACCATTTGCCGTACCACAATGCCGAACTGAATGAACCAATCAAATAAGCGGCTATTGCAAGTAATATTATAATAAGTATATTCATGTCTTCAATTATTTCAAATTACATCTAAACATTCTTTATTCTATTCATTACCAACGCAATGCTTGAACTGTCAAGTTTTGTAAACGCGAACATTTTCTTGCCCAAATCCTTCAGCGAAGCTCCGAAAAGATACATCTCCGAATCATCAAGAATCAAAAACCTATCGTGGCAATCGGCAAACCGCTTCAACTTCAAGCCACCATATTGACTATTGAACTTTTCTGCAGCAAGTTCCATGGCCTTGCCTACAGATTTTGTATATATGAAAACCGATACCCCATCCGACTTTTCACTCATCCTTGTAAGTACCGACTCGTCAACATAATTATCTATAAGTATAATGCTTTTCTTTGCAGACTTTATCAGTTTTTGAACCAATGCAAACGCATCATAAAACTCCCCATCCATAAATACCTTTTCGGCTATCGGTGTTGTAGACTTTATGAAAAACAGAATTTGCTCATCGTGACGAGCAACCTTCTGTTCCAATGTTTCAAGACGAGCATTAAAAGCATATCCACGTAATAGAAAATCCTTCAGAACCTTATTTGCCCACTGGCGAAATTCTACGCCACGCTTAGATTTAACACGATAGCCAACAGAAATAATAACATCAAGATTATAAATCTTTTGTTTTCTTGTAACCATTCTTTGTCCTTCTTGTCGAACTTGTAAGAAATCCTTACAAGTTGAACTTTCAAGAAGTTCCGCGTCACCATAAATCCCTCTTATATGCATAGTTACATTCTGCGGCGTAGTATCAAACAACAAAGCCATTTGGGCCTGTGTTAGCCAAACAGTTTCATCCTCTAACCGAACTTCTATGTTGACAGACTTGTCAGGGTTATATAGCACTATTTCTGTTTCTCCTGCCATTTCTTCTTCTACTTCATCTTCTTTGTTCTATCAAGGTCGCGCTTAGTGTCGCGGTCCTTTATATCCTCGCGCTTGTCGTGCAACTTCTTACCACGAGCCAACGCAATTTCCATCTTTGCGATTCCAGCCTCGTTGAGAAAAAGCGACACTGGCACTATAGTCAAACCCTTCTCTGCCACCTTCTTCTGCAACTTGTTAAGTTCCCTGCGGTTAAGCAGCAACTTACGGTCGCGCTTAGGATCGTGGTTGTTGCAGGTGCCGAGAGAATACTCCGAAATATGCACCGAGGTAACCCACAATTCGTTATCCTTGAAAATACAGTACGAATCGGTGAAATTTATCTTGCCGTCACGAATCGACTTTATCTCGGTACCGGTAAGCACAATGCCTGCAGTATATTTTTCGATAAACTCGAACTTGAAAGACGCCTTTTTATTTTTATATTCTATCTTTTTCATTACCAATAGTCTAATCAACAAAAAATCCCATAATGATTCCATCGAGTGTCTGCGACACCGCTACGCCCAACACAATAACCAGTACCGACAATATCATAAAGATTATTACCCTATCCTCAGCAACCTTCAGAAAATATATTGCTCCGAAATACATAAGGAACAGGCTGTATGCGACTAATACCCACAGGAAAAACAAGCTCGGGAACACTGCAAGCACAGCGTACAACAAATAAAAAGGAAGCATGCATTCCAGCAGGAAAAGCGACGACTTGCGGTACTCAATGTTGCCGTACATGCGACAAATCCACTTTTCGAGAAAAGTTACCAGAAAGTAAGTCAGCGCAAACAACATCGTAATAACAAAGGAATCGAGCAGGACAATTGGGAAACCCTCCTCGGGCATACGGTTGAGCGCAGAACCAAACAGCACGATTGCAAAAAATGCCGACATCAGCACAGGATAGACCTTACCATGCAAGTCCTTTGCTGTCAACGACGAAAACTCGTACCGCTGCCAGAATATGCGCGGACTAACGAATATTTTCGCCATTTTTCCTATGACACTTTTTACAACCATAAAATACTGCAAAATTTTGCAAAGATAATGTTTTTTCTGGAAAGTTGAAAAATTAGTTTCGGAAGCATGAGGCAATCAACAGCAGTCGAACCAAGGAGCAGACCACCATCAGCCAACCCAACCATAGACGGTTTGCCATATTAGCCTTCTCGTCTGCCTGTCAGTTAGACTGCAAGCCTGTCAGCCTTCTAGCCTTTTAGCCTTTTCACAACCCCGCCTCCATCTTCGACTGCGCTACGTACTGCTGCACTACTGGGTCGTTGGGATTCAGTTGTGCCGACTTTGAGAAATACTTGTATGCCTCGTCCGGATTGCCTTCGGTGCCGTAGATTATGCCGAGGAACTTCTTCACTTCGGCATCTTCCTTCAAGGCATCAGCTTTGAGCAGATACTCCTTTGCTTTTGCAAAGTCACCCAGATTTCCATACGACATACCCAGATGGAATGGGATCTCGAACTTGCTTGTATTCAACGAATAAGCCTTCGTCATGTAATATATAACCGAGTCGTTCTGCTTGGGATTTGCAGAATAGAAAATTTCGCCAAGCTGGTAGTATGATTCGTAGTAGTCGGGCGAAAGTTCAGCATAATCACGCCAGATTGTTTTCTCGTATTCTATATCGTCTATGTTATATGTAAGCACGCCGACAGTATTGTTCCACACATCGCGATTGAGCGGATTTGAACGCAAAGCCTGCTTGTAATACTTGAACATAGTATTGTAGTCGTTATCAAGCTTGTAGTAAATATTGCCAATACGCACCAACGATTCTGAATTTAGGCTGTCGAAACCCAATGCCTTCTCGAAATAAGGAATCGCTTCGCGCATAATGCTGTCGCGTTGGGCAATACAAGCAAGGCTGTCGGCTCCGTGACACTTTGCAGCACGCTTCTCCGCCCCTTCCGACTGCGTGTAAAGGTCGCTTGCATACGAGCTGTTGCCCTTTATGCTGTTGACGCTGACATGCACATCGTGGGCAAATAGCGTTGACGAATCCTTCCAGTCCATATTGCGGGTTATGGTCTTTGCCGAAAATGCCAGTGCAACAACGCCCAGCACCGCAACTGTGACATTACGCCACATATTTTCCCTTTCGGGAAACTTTTCGGGCAAAACCTCGGCAAAAGTGTATGCTATTGCAAGGCTAAATCCCAGCGACGGCATAAACAGAAACCTTTCTGCCATAAATGCACC
>DBYO01000007.1:0-14904 GCA_002310235.1 Bacteroidales bacterium UBA1184 | reverse complement strand
ATCGCATACGAATACACCGACTTGCGTCTCGGCATCAGGTAAACTATCGCAACCACAATCATTCCGAGGTGAAGCAACAGACTCAAAATCACCTGCCAGTCAGTCCAATGCATAGTAGGAATCTGGTACGGATAGTAGTCCCATGTAAGCGGATGCGGGAAAACCAGAAGCTTCAGATACAGAAGCAGTGTATATGTCACCGTAGCGTACCTCTCCCCGCCTGTCATGTTGAGGAATGGATTGTTGAGCAGAAGTTCCGCCTCGTTTCCAAACTGGTTTACAATGACATTAGCCCTTATTATCACATAGAGCAAAGCACCCAAGAATGCAGGAATTGTCACTTTTACATAATCGGAAATCTTTGGCTCGTAGAAGAAATACAACGAGAGCGGAATAAGGAATACAAACGCCACCGTGGTTTCCTTCGACATCGAACCGAGGAAAATGCAGACGAAAATTACAAGCAATAGCAAAATTCTCCTCGTCAAATCTCTCTTTTCCAAGAACTTGATTGCGCAGTCCATTGCCAGTAGTCCGAAGATGAACGCCATAATCTCGTCGCGGCTCTTGATGTTGGCAACCACTTCGGTATGAAGCGGATGCACGGCAAACAGCATAACCGTCAGAAATGGAATGCTTAGGAACCAATAGCGTGGCTTGTGGTTGCGGAAAAGCTTTTTCAGCACATGGTACATCAGCAGCAGAAGCAGGCAGTAGTATATCACATTGAAGAAATGCCCGACGAATGGAGCAGCCACAATGTCGCCCGAAAAGTCGGGAGCCTCGGTCTTCTTGCCGAAAATTTCAAGTTCGATGGCAAACATCACCACCGACAGTGGACGGTAACGACCACCGGCGACTTCGTCCATGTCCTTGCCGAACATTCCCGCCATAGTATCGTAGCTCAGAATGTCCTTTATGCCCGCAAAACCTTGCTGCGTAAATTCGTTTTTCCAGATGGTTACTGTATCGTCTAGAGCATAGCCGTGTCCGAGAGTGTTGGCATAGAGCATAAAGCCGAACACAACGATTATGACCTTTAGAATCATATCTCGTTTGCGAGCTATAGCATTGTCCTTCAACATAGAACCAGCAGGAACCGCCTTTGTTTCATTTCGCGGCATATCTTTTTTCTTATTGACATTCATCTTCCGAAAATTAAGAAGTACAAAGAAAAATAAAATCTGGCAAATAGGGATAATTTTTGGAACAAAATCACTTCGTAACGCATACAACAAATTCTACCTATCGGCACGCGAAATCTAAACGATCCAAGGTTCTATTTTCCATTTTTATCCGTACCGCGGCAACCTTTTTCAAAATTTTTCGTTTATTTTGTGGACATAAATTTTAAAATGATATACAAACAACATAAATCCATTCCAATTGTACAGGCGCAATTCATTGCGTCTCATCAATTACGGGGCGATTCCAATCTGTACAGACGCAACATTTTGCGTCTCTCCAAAACAACCATAAACAATATCAAACAACCTCAAACCATCTCAAACAACTTTAAACTTAGAAACAATTAGAAACTTAGAAACGCCGTACTTCGACTACGCTCAGCACAGGCAGGCATAGAAACTTGAAACTTAGAAACATTTTAAATTTTTGAATTATATGAAGAATTTTATTTCAACTTTGTTTTTTATCGTATTCTGCACTTCGTACATCTTTTCGCAGGACACAAGGCTAACATTTACCGCTGTTGACAACGATGGCAACTTTGTACAACTGGACAGCATAAGGGCTGAAAAATATTTTTCGGTAGTCAATACCCCGTGGTGGGCAGAAATGCTCAGGTATCCCGATACCGTCATTGTTATTCCGGCAACATCGGTGCAAGATTTTAGTGCAAAGGCTGATTTTGATGTCGTGGCAAACGAAAATCCATTTGTTGGAAAAACATCAGTAGTGGTAAATATGCCTGCCGAAAGTGCCGTAAATGTCACGCTTACAGGTGTTGACGGCAGAACAGTCGCTACTTTATCTAAAAATCTTCACGAAGGTGGCAATCTGATTGAAGTAAACGCAAAGGATGCAAAGCCGTATATTCTGACAGTCGGTTGCAAGTTCGGCACAAAGAGCGTAAAACTGTTGAACACAGAAAGCAATACGGCAAACTCATTGGTTTATGCAGGAAGTTACGATTACATTCCGCAATCTAAACTTACTGCAAACGAGAACCTTTCGATTGGTGACACCTTGTGGCTTACGGCATTTATTGATATTGACGGATTCAGATATGTGTTGCAAAAAGAACATATCATAGAAGGTAGTGCTGACATTGTTCTGCAATTTGCCGACATCCGCCATTATGAAACTTTTACAGATGAACGAGACGGGAATGTGTATAGGTATGTACAGATTGGCTCGCAGGTATGGATGGCGGAGAATCTTCGCTATTTGCCATCAATAAATGGTAATCCATATTTTGATTACAGCAATGGTCAGCCAATGTATTATGTATTCAATTATTTCTTAGGCGAAAGTGTTGAAGGAGCAAAAAATCATATATGCAACATTAATGGCGGTTATTACGAAGGCATAAATTCGTACAGGCAGTTCGGTGTATATTATAATGGACCTGCAACTATCGGGGCTTGTCCGTCGGGCTGGCATCTGCCCACCGATGCCGAATGGACTCAACTTGAAATCTATTTGCAAAACAACGGCTACAATTCAAACGGAACTAACGACACCGACGAAGACAGGGAAACCAACAATTTCACAGCAAAGGCACTTGCTTCTGTTTGTGGATGGGATATGAACGACTATTCGTTTGCCGTTGGCAACAATCCAGAAGAAAACAATTCGGTAGGTTTTTGTGGCTATCCCTGGTGCTATTCCCCTACATCTGAAATTAATTTAGGCGGTGCTTACTGGTGGACAGATACCGATGCAGATGCTGGTGCATACTACAGAGCAATACTCAATACAAATTCGTATTCTCTATATAGGGACAGTGCACCATACAGAAGTGCAATGAATGTAAGATGTGTAAGAGATTGAGGAACTACGAAAAAACTATTTCAAACAACCATAAACAAAGGAATAAAGGGGATTGACGATTGACGATTTTTGAATTTTTGAAAAAAATTGTATATTTGTCGGATTATTAACTTAAAATTGAATATTATGGATAATGAGAAGTCGAAATTTTCGTTTTGGGGAACAGTTATAAAACTTATGCTAATAGTATGGCCGTGGATAATCGTTGCAATGCAAACCGTCCAAGTGTTTACTTCCGAAAGCATATATGAACTAACAGCCAACGAATGGGCAAAATGTCATATTGCTGCCATAATAGGCAGCTTTGCCGGAGCAGTGGCTATGTCTTTTATCCTAAAGAAAAGAGAAAACAGCAACAAGTAGCGATTCGCACAGAACTAAACACAACAAGGCGGAGAAATCCGCCTTGTTTAGCAAATACTTATTCCAAACTATCAGACAAAGCAAGCGCCTCAAAAAAACTCTACTTTTTTTTGTTTTTGATATAAAACTTGCTATATTTGCACGACTAAACAGCAAAACATAAAGCAATGATTTCACGACTGACCAACAAATACGCCGACTTCAAGGAAAGCCTGGCTCCTGCCCAACTGATGTTTTATCGGTTTATATGCATGATTGTGTTCGTATTGCTATACATTGTTGACGGACATTTCGGACTGACATTCTCAAAATTACTAGGCAAAATTTCGTTTGGCGGTGTGATATGCTTTTCGTATGTGCTGATAATGATGCTGCTGAATGTTTCGTACATGCTGCGCAGGTTGAAATGGTGGCAGGTGCTTATTTGCTACTACATTATCCCTATTTCATTCGTCGTCGCAATTGTGGGATTTTATGATGTGTTTTTTGCTTGGTAATGATATAAGTTCTCAAACCATTTCAAACAACATTAAACAACTTGAAACTTAGAAACCAGAAACTTTAAAACATAAAATATCATGAAATACTTTTTGAAATGTTGGAAGCATTTTTACGATTTTAAGGGAACTGCAGATAAAAAGGAAATAGATAGTTTCAACTTCTACAACACCACAATAATTATTGTCTGCATTGTTGTTGACATATTCTGTCATATTCCTAACATTTACAATTTGCCTAACATTTATTTCGGCACATTGACAATTTCATATTTCATTCTTTCATTTTTGCCATCGATAGCAGTTGAAACAAGGCACTACAATTATTCAAAAAAATCTTTTAGGCTAATTTGGATTGCCATTCTGGAATTGTTATTCATTGGAGTGATTATATATGGGATTATATGCAGGATATGATTTAAAACAACCAAACCACAAATATACACCGTTCTGACATAAATTAAAAATATTTTTACTGCATAATGATGTAATATCAAATTAATATTTTATCTTTGCAAAAAATATTGATTATGGCACAGGTATCGATGACAGTCCGCATGGACTCAAACTTAAAGGCAACATTTGATGAGTTGTGCTCCCAGTTTGGTATGAGCGCAAACACGGCCATGAATGTTTTCGCAAAGGCAGTAGTTTTGTACAGAAAGATTCCGTTCGAGATAAAAGCCCCAGAAAAAGACGAATCAATGGGCGCTCTGGAAGCATTCCGAGAAATACGAAATATGGCAGAAAACGGACAGTTGCCCGATCTCTCGCTTGAAGACATTAACGAGGAAATCAAATTGGCAAGGAAAGAAAGAAAACAAAAATTATGATTTACGCAGTAATTGACACCAATGTGCTTGTTTCTGCACTATTGTCTCGTAATCCATATTCTGCTACGGTTTTGGTTGTCAATGCAATTTCCAAAACAGGAATTTGTCCGTTATACAATTATGAGATTATTACAGAATACAAGGATGTACTGAGTCGGGCGAAATTTAATTTTCCTGCTCAGGCAGTAGAGAGCATCATAAATAAAATTTTAGAGATCGGCACAAATGCAAACCGCGTACATAGTCCAGAAATTTTCCAAGATGCAGACGATGTTGTATTCTACGAAGTTGCTCTTTCAAAGGAAGATGCTTTTTTGGTAACAGGAAACACAAAACATTTTCCTAAAAATCCCATAGTTGTTACTCCAGCCGAAATGCTGGAAATACTGAAACAACTTGAAACTTAGAAACTTTAAAACATAAAATATCATGAAGTACTTTTTGAAATGTTGGAAGCAATATGCCGACTTTAAAGGCAGAGCAAGAAGAAAGGAATACTGGATGTTCCTGTTGTTCAATTACATCATATCCTTCGCACTTGGAATGGTGTATTATATTGGAGTTATGCTTCAGGTATTATCAAAGATATCGAGCGGAGAATTCGACGACATCACATCTGGCATACACGCATATATGTACATGGGAACAGGCTGGGTAATGGTGATTTTCTGCATTATGATGGCATATAGCCTTGCCGTATTGCTACCAACGCTTGCTGTGATTGTACGCCGCTTGCACGACATTGGAAGAAAAGGCACATGGCTACTGCTGTTACTCGTTCCAATTGTTTTTCTTGCCATAATCTTCTTCAATATGTCTTCGCTCTGGATTGTTTTAACGGTAGGTATAATAAGCTGTATTTATAGTTTCGGAATCACAGTCCTTTACATTATTCTCGGTTGCATCGACGGGCAGAAAGGCGAAAACCAGTATGGTCCGAATCCGAAGGAAGTGGAAGAAGCTGGAATGATAAAGGAATAAAGAAAATTTACAATTAACTAAACACACAAACAATGAGAAAAAATTCATGGATAATTGCCTTATGTCTGTTGCTAGCAATAAGTTGCAACCAGGCAAACAATGTTGAACAAAAAGACGAAACCGCTGTGGATTCGCTTGATATGGCTCGTCTGGATTCCATACAGAAAGCCGATGCCGAGGCACAGCTGAACGAGGAACGCGAAGCCGCCGAACAGCAGAAACGAGACGAAGAAGCCGAACAATTCTGCAAACAATTCAGCATCGAAGACCTACTCGACCTGCTGGAGCATTACGGCACAGCACAAATTGTACAAAATGGCGGCCTGACATTCATTTACAAAGATGAAATAGAAAGTACAGATGGTGACGTGGACGAAGAGAGAGTTGTCTATGGCAGGGAAATCGAAAAGGGAGACAAGAAAGATTTCGGCTACAACCTGAAAAGCACCAGCAAACATTCCTGCTATTACGAACTCAACCTTGACACATCTACCAATCCATACCTGTACTTCGCCAACAAGGACGATGCCGATAGTTTCTACAACAGGGCTGCAAATCATAAACCTTTTAAATACGAAGGCGAAACCTACTACATAAACAAGAACAACGGCGTACTTTACATCGATACGCAATACGATGAAGATTCCTTCGAGACTCATTATTGTCTTTACCTGCCAGAACTAGAAGACGGATTCTACAAAATAAAGATTGATGTGTGGATGTAACGAAGGCTAAAAGGCTGAAAGGCAAAAAGGCTAACAGTCTCACAGGCTAACAGCCAGACTGCTCGACTGGTCTTCATTCTGTCTTTTAGCCCACATTGAACTTTGAACCCCTTGAACTTTAAACTTTGAACCATTGAACCCTTAAACTTGAAATCTGAAACTAATTGAATCTTTGAATTTTTAAATCAGCGAAGCTAATCTTTAAATCATTGAATTTTTCTTACCTTTGCTCAAAATTTTAGGTTAAATAACATGAAGGAGTTTTCGTTCAATCTCAATCGGCATTGTCTTGTTCCAGGTCTTGTTTTGTTGGTTTTAGGTATTACTGGCACCAGCATTTATCCGCTTTTTGCAGGCGAAACACAAACATTGATAGAATCCAGCAGTTTTATGAATCTGCTTATCGATGAAATGCCATTGCTTATGCTGATAATGACATTGCTTTTCGCCCCTATCGTAGAGGAATTCAGCTACAGAAGCTGGACGATGAAAAGCCTCTTCTGGAAATATTTTTCACTAATCGCCATTACAGCATACACCTATTTAGCTCTTAACAGCATAATTGTCACCAGTGTGGCGTTTGTGGCTCTGCTGCTCCTATTTTGCATTTTCAAAGGCGACAAGCACAAGGACCTGATACTATTTCTTCGCATTCTGGTGACGAGCATATTGTTTTCGCTTGCACATTACCAAAACGAAAGCGGATGGTTTTCTGTGATAGCATTTTTCGAGAGGCTTGGATTGGCGCTGATTGCTTGCTACTTGTCATTGCGCTTCCGCTTTATCTATGCCATTCTACTTCATTTCGCCAACAATCTGCTGGCTTTTGCATTATCGTATTTCTTTGTTACAGACTACACATTCGAAATAAACGACGAAACTCACACCGCCATACTTACGGAGATTTCAATGTTCGACGAACAAATGGACCACTGGGACGAAGGTGATATTGTTTACACAGGATGTCTGCCTGTTGTTGCATACGACCTAAACTGGGGTTATAAATATTCAAAAGACCAGATGTATCATCCTTTGGTTTCAAGGTATAACCACTACTGCTATTGCGCAACGGCAAAAGACAGCACCAAACCAGTCCACGGCAGACAACTTTTTGATGAATTTTTACAGCAAACGAACCTGAGGCTCGACACTGTTATTCCCGAAAAGATTTACTATTTGGAAATAACCGACACATCAAGGCTGGTTGAAATTGGAAAATACGAAAACGACATGGGTAATTTCGTGAGAAATTTGCGCTATGCATACGGGAAAATGTTTGTGCTTGACGATGGCGCAGAGAACATCAAGATTACCAACGACATAACTTCATACTGGCTGATGGATGTGGAAAATCTAGTTCCGCACCTTGAAAAACAATACGGAATAAAGGTTGAGGAACGCGACAATAAAGACTGTAAGATTATTTACATATCGGAACCATAAAAAAGGCTAACAGGCTAACTGACCCAAAGGCTAACAGTCATCTTCAAGCCAGCAAGTCTTCAAGGCTGTCAGAGTGTTAGACTGTCTGCCTGTTAGACTGTCTGCCTGCGAGCCAGTCAGCCCCTTCACATCAAATTAACTTTACATTAATCATTAATTAACTCATACCAACGCCATATTTCTTTAGATTTGTCGAAACAAAAACTTTTAGCCATGAAAACAAATCTATTAAGAATCCAGAGGCGCTACGCAATACCAATAATAGCGTTGACTGCCATATTTTTTGCATCATGCAATACCGATTTCAAGCAGGAGGAATGCCCGGAATACGCTGGAGCATACAGTGCGTTTACCAACCATTTGCAGACGAACATTGATACATACAGAGCCGCCCAATTCGAAGACATTGAACGCTTTGTGGCTCTCGAACATACAAGCGACTCCTGCCGTACCATCATCCAGACCTGCTGCGGAACATATTCCCCAACCTACTACGATTACGACGGTGACGGATATAGCGAAACTGAAATTTACGATGTTGCATACCCCGATGGCTATACAATTATCGGATATGTGAAAAAATACGCCGCAGAAATTGTCAAGACACAAAACATAAAGGATATTGACAAGCGCAAAGCAAAATTTGAAAGTCGCAAGAAAAAACTCATAAACTACATCGACAAGAAAGTGCTCTAGGAATGAATCTGTACCGAATCATCGAATTATCAACTAACTTTAAAGTAAAGACGCAAAATTTTGTGTCTCAACAGAGTAAACAATGATGAAAAAATTACTTCTATACGCCCTGACATTTTCCTGCCTTGCAATTGGCGGTTGCAAAATATACATCTTGACTGCCGAATGGGAAAAAGTAGAAAATTATAAGATGAGTCCTGACAAAAAGCCATCAGAAATAATAAATGAGTATCTTGGCGATAAGGGATTTACTGTTGACCCGACAAAAAAATATTGCATAGACATTTTTGACCCGTATTGCGGAGTGAGATATGCGGAAGTGCCATATCAAAATAGACTGTACCGAGAAACAAAAGATGAATATGAATGGGTGGCTGTAACAAACTACAGTCCAAAGCAAGTTGCTCACGGCCTTGATGTTCAAGTCGAAACAAAATGCACAAAGAAATCGGGACTTGACCCGGAAAAATACCGAAAACTAATAACTCTTGAATATCCTATGTACGACAGTATAGTTGGACTAAGGTCGTCGCTACGCAATTTATTCCACGCCAACAATCCACCAAGAGATCATTCGTCCATGCTGGTAATAATAGTAAACGATTCTATTATAAGAATAACAACATTTGAAGAACCGATTGTCAATGAAGAAAGGTACATTGCCTTCAAAAATTATCTCGATTCGGTAGCAACATCTCAAACAACATTAAAACAACCATAAAATAATCTAAAATGTACAGACGCAAAATTTTGCCTCTCAACCAAGAAACCATTGAACTTTGAACATTAAACATTGAACAACTTGAAACCAAGGAATTTATATACATTAAATTTAGTACAGTCGCGGCGCGCCACGACGCAACAAGAAACGGAGAAGCCATAGAAACTCAGAAACGTGAAACAAGAAACGGCGAAGCCATTGAAACGGCGTCAGCCATAGAACGGCGCAGCCCTCAACGAAGTTAACCTTTAGCTCAGCGTAAGCTAAACTTAGAAACAGCGTAGCGAGAAACTTAGAAACAAGAAACGTGAAACACCAAACGGCGTCAGCCATAAAAACTTAGAAACCATGAGAAACTCAATTCTATTCATTTCATTCATCCTCTCCACATTCTGCGCTTTTTCGCAGAACATTACCGGCACTGTTGTCGATAGCGAAACCAAGCAGCCACTGATGTACGCAAACATCTCGGTGAAGGGCAAAAGCATTGGCGCAATTACCGATTCTACCGGGCGTTTTGAGCTTTTGCGCAAAAACCTGTCCAAGTCCGACACTTTGGTATTCTCTTACCTCGGCTATTCTGTGAAACCATTGCCTGCAAAAGATTTCCTTGATGGAAAGACCGCCGTTTGCGAACTGTCACCATTTGCCGAAACCTTGCAGGATGTCGATGTGTATCCGTTTACATACTGCCAGATAGCACACAAGTACGATTCCATTATTCGGATTAGCAGGAACTTGCCTGCATTCAACACAACAACTGTATTCAGACAGTTGATTGTTGAAAACGACACAATACGCAACATACACGAAATCACACTGCTAACATACAACAACTACAGCGAAGGCGTTTTCCAATGCAAGGTTATCGGCGAAAAGTCGTACTCGTGCAACAATTTAGGAGTATCCCCACCAAATATAATCTATGTTGCAAAACTTCTTGACTTGAATACGTACAAACGCTTGTTGGTGGAAAAGAATTGCGACAAATACAACTACGAAATTGCCGAGTGTTTTGGCAAGGACACCATAGGCGTGGTTGTAACACCGATGAAAAAGTCGCAGGAAAGTCTGTTTGACTATGCGCAGATAGTGTTCGACACGGTTCGTGGCATTCCGCTTTCATATTCAAGTCGTAGTAAGCAAAATATTGTGTCTTCTAAAGCAAAATACAGGTTTTTCGACTGCTACGAGACTGACCACAGCCAGTATGCGTATGTGGGCAACCGTCTGCTTATGCGTTTTTCGAGTGTACTTGAAGACCAGCACTACAAGATAGGCAAACGAGTGATGCACAGGCAAAAATATTGCACATACGAAAATGTATCGTTCAATTTCGACAATGTTGTACGACTTGAAGAAAGCGAATGTTACAATCACATGGACGCTTCCTATTTCAAATATTTTGATGGTAAGGACTGCGACCGATGGGCTGGTTTGTCGTTGGACGAACTGAAAAATATGTTTTGGATAAAACCGAAAATGCTTGGGGGAAAATGAGGATTATAATAGTACAGACGCAAAATTTTGCGTCTCAACAACTTTTTGTGCCTTGTCTGCTAATTCAGACGAAAAATATTGACTTTATGGGGCGTTGATAACAAACAAAACTGCAGCAAAAATTCTTTCATTTCTGCAAAACCGAGACATAACCCTTTGATTTACAACAATATACAACCAAACAAAAAAACTCACCAAATACATTATTTTGACTACAAATTACTACATTTGCTTCGTTAAAATTATTATTAACTAAAAAAGAAATCAGAATGAAAAAGAAATTAGCATCAGGAATTGTTGAACTGCTTATCGGTGCAGGTGGTTTTGCTGCGGTACTTCTTTGCGAACCTAAATTTTGGGGTGTTGCATTGTTATGTCTTGGACTATGGGTAATCATTGCATTGTTCATAAAGACAAAGGATGAAATGTCGGAAAAGGCAAAGAAATTCGCTAGGTCAACCAACATTATCTGCGCTTGTATATGGTTACTGGTAGCGGCATACTTGTATTTCTGCCCAACGGAAAAATTCACCGACAATACGGTTTGGATTTATATTTCAACCTACATTTTCCTAATTGCACACGGCGTATCGAGCATGGGCGTCGCCATCAGGATGAAAAAATCAGGAAATTAATTCAGAAACACACAAATTGGGACGGTCAAAAGCCGTCCTTTTTTTGCGAAATGACAAGTTTGATTATTTTTGCAACAACTTTTCTGCAAACAAAATGAAAGCAAGACTAATAGTCACCTGCCTGTTCCTTGGATTGTTGTTTTCAAGTTGCTCTGCCTTGATGTACAAGATTATGGGCGTAAAGCAGCCTTACGACTATGATTTGGAGGAAATAACCGCCTATGCCAGCAAGTTCGGAATACCAAATAGCGATTCCTACATTTTGGACACGACCTATATGCTTGACATTTTACAATTGTGTAAAAACGACACCTTGCTGCGCAATAACCTTATGCAACCCTTACAAATCAGATTCTACCAAAGAACCGACACACTGTTATCATTGCAACTGAATTGTACTGCTGGTGGTTTCCCGAACCTGAAATGGAACAAGCGCGGTCAACTAAACACTATTCCACCAAATTTCACCGTTGAAGTTGATACCTGCATTCTGTTTTGCAAGGATTTGAAATATTTGACACCAATAAGTAACGATTGCCATTCCTTTGATTATTACAACAATGCCGACTACAACATAATTTTGTTCTGGTCGGTATTTATGAACAGGCAAAGCAAAATCCTAATCCGCGAAATACAGGATTACCAGAAGCGTTTCCCCGACAAGAAAATAAATGTCCTATATGTAAACACGGACAAGATTTTCAGCATATTGGAGAAATAGCAGCGCAATGCTTTGCACGCGCTAGATGAAATGTTTTGAGTGCTCTAAAGGGCAGAACGGCAAAGCGACTGAAAAAGGCTAAAAAACAAAAGAAAGGAGAATTAAAAATTATATCTAAATTGTACAGACGCAAAATTTTGCGTCTCAACCACAAACAAGAAAACATACAAATTTTCAAATTATTGAATCATCAAATTATCAAATCCTCAAATCTCGTAAATTATTATTACTTTTGCCATCGCTATGGAACAAATAAAATTGACGGTTAACGGACTTGCCGACAGCAACAACATGACTGGCGCGTATGTTGTTGTGCTCTCGGTTGCACACAGCAAAAAGCGTATCC
The DNA here is from genome assembly GCA_002310235.1 of Bacteroidales bacterium UBA1184. Classification (GTDB taxonomy): domain Bacteria; phylum Bacteroidota; class Bacteroidia; order Bacteroidales; family ML635J-15; genus Bact-19. Next base: position 2,428 of record DBYO01000007.1, on the reverse strand, counting down.
CAGTAGTCATCGACGCCACCGAAGCGCAGTCCATAGCAAAGAAAATCACAAGCATGGACACACCGCGTCCGCTAATCCACGAAGTGTTCTCTATTTCGATGCGTAAGTTCGACATAACAGCCGAAGAAGTACTGATATACAAGTTCGAGGAAGGCATTTTCTACTCGCGCGTATTCTTCAGCCGTGGCGAACAGCACGAATTTGTAGAAACAAAGACATCCGATGCCATTGCGCTCGCACTAATCTTCAACTGCCCCATTTTCACCACATCGGAAGTCGTTGACAAGGCAGGCGTAATACTCGCCGAAGACGAGAAATACCTCAATTCGGAACGCTACTGCTTCAACCTCAAGGAAGCCGACATTGACGCACTTAACCAACTGATGCAAAACGCGATAGACGAAGAAGACTACGAATACGCATCTATCATCAGGGACGAAATTAATTCAAGAAACAACAAAAAGGATAAAAATGAATAACAGCGGAATCAAATTCAGACTTATCGTGATGAATTTTCTCCAGTTCGCAATCTGGGGAGCCTACCTAACCTGCATGGGAACCTACCTGTTCAACCACAACATGGGCGGACAAATCGGTATCTTCTACTCAATACAGGGTATTGTTTCGATATTTATGCCGGCACTCATGGGTATAATCGCCGACAGATGGATACAGGCACAGAAAACTCTCGGTCTTTGCCACGCAATTTCGGGTATAGCAATGCTCTGCGCAGGCTTGTACGGCATAATGGCTGGCGATGCCGTGCAGTTTGGCGTTTTGTTCTCGATTTACAGCGTAGCTGTTGCATTCTACATGCCGACTTTGGCTCTATCGAACTCCGTAGCATACAACGCTCTCGACAAGGCCGGACTTGACACGGTAAAGGCATTCCCGCCAATTCGTATCTTCGGCACTATCGGTTTCATTTGCACAATGTGGATTGTCGATTTGCTCGGATTCCAACCAACAGCTGCACAGTTTGTAGTTAGCGGTGGAATTGGCATTGTCCTCGCAATATACTCGTTCACAATGCCTCAATGCCCGACCAACAAGGCTGCATCCAAATCCTTCGTTGACGCTTTCGGACTTCGCGCATTCTCGCTGTTCAAGCAGAAAAAGATGGCTATATTCTTCATCTTCTCGATGTTGCTTGGCGTTTCATTGCAGATAACAAACGGATTTGCAAACCCATTCCTTACAAGTTTCGGCGGCATAACCGAATATGCAGACACTTTCGGTGTTCAGCACGCAAACATACTTATTTCGCTGTCACAGATTTCCGAAACCTTGTGCATATTGCTAATTCCGTTCTTCCTCAAGCGATTCGGCATAAAAAAGGTTATGCTTATTGCAATGTTCGCTTGGGTACTTCGTTTCGGTCTGTTCGGACTTGGCAACCCGGGTGCGGGAGTATGGATGTTCATTCTTTCGTGCATAGTTTACGGTGTGGCATTCGACTTCTTCAACATCAGCGGTTCGCTCTTCGTCGATAAGGAAACCGACACATCAATCCGCTCTTCTGCTCAGGGACTTTTCTTCCTGATGACCAACGGAATAGGTGCAACAATCGGAACATTGGGCGCACAAGCTATTGTAAACCACTTCGTATATTCGCAGGAAGGAGCCATGAACGTTTGGAACGGCTGGCAGACAAGCTGGTACATCTTTGCAGGCTACGCACTTGTAGTTGCAGTACTGTTCGCAATCTGCTTCAAGTACAAACACGAAAGAGAGACAAAATAACATGAAAGTCCTATTGACATACATAGGTCCCGAAAGTGCCATAAAGGTCGATTTTCCCATTATTCCCGACTACGACAGCAAGATTCTGCTATCCGGATCGGACTACCAAAAGGTTTTTAAAACTCTGATTGACCAGTTCAGATTTGTTGAAATACATGCGACAAAACAAGAAAGGGAAATGGCCGTCAAACTATACATCGAAAATGCAATGGTGCTAAATATCGACATTGCATGGGACGAGGAAGAACAAGCATACCTTCCACTGATAACGATGTCGCAACCTATGAGCGAGGACTTTGACGACGATATGGATGAGGATTTTAACGGCAACTTCACTGATTTCAACGACGTTGACGAAAAGCCTCACCACAAAGCACATACACACGGAAAAAAGAAAAAACTGTTCAACTGATGAAACAATATCTCGACCTACTACAGCGCGTACTCGACGAAGGCGTACGCAAGAGCGACCGCACGGGAACCGGCACGATAAGCGTTTTTGGACACCAGATGCGCTTCAACCTGCAGGACGGTTTTCCCTGCCTCACAACCAAGAAGTTGCATTTGAAGTCGATAATCCACGAACTGCTGTGGTTCCTGGCTGGCGACACCAACATAAAGTACCTGAACGACAACGGAGTACGCATCTGGGACGAGTGGGCCGACGAAAACGGCGACCTCGGTC
>DBYO01000021.1:64519-66964 GCA_002310235.1 Bacteroidales bacterium UBA1184 | reverse complement strand
GCTCACATCGTTCTTCCTGGTGTAAACCCGAACGAACTGTCTGCCTTGTCGAAGCAAACTTCAGAAGGTGTTCTGAGTTTGTTGGATATGTTTTCTGGTGGTGCATTCTCTAACGCTTCTATATTTGCGTTGGGAATCATGCCATACATTTCGGCAAGCATCGTTGTCCAACTTTTGGGCATCGCAGTTCCTTATTTCCAGAGATTGCAGCGTGAAGGCGAGAGCGGTAGAAAGAAAATCAACCAAATTACAAGGTTCTTGACTATTGCTATCCTCCTCATCCAGGCTCCATCGTACATTGCAAACTTGCGCGCACAGTTGATTCATACACCAGGCGCAATTGTTGATGGCGGTTTGTTCTTCACAATCTCATCGACAATTATCCTAACCGCTGGTACTATGTTCATTCTGTGGCTCGGTGAAAGAATTACCGACAAGGGTGTTGGTAACGGAATCTCGTTGCTCATCATGGTTGGTATTATAGCTAGACTTCCATACGCTCTCGCAGGTGAATGCGTTACCCGTTTCGAGCAGGCTGGAGGCGGACTCCTTGTTCTGCTTATCGAACTCGTGGTTCTCTTCATCGTGTTTGTCCTTGCAATAGCATTGGTGCAGGCCGTTCGTAAGATTCCGGTACAATACGCAAAGCGCGTTGTTGGTAACAAGCAGTATGGTGGCGTAAGACAGTACATACCTTTGAAGGTAAATGCTGCTGGCGTTATGCCTATCATCTTCGCTCAGGCTCTTATGTTCCTGCCTATAATGTTCGCAGGATTCAGCTCTGAAGGTGGTGGAAGTTTTATCGCAGCTTTTGCAGACTATACTGGATTCTGGTATAATTTCACTTTCGCAGTATTGATTATTATATTCACATATTTCTATACTGCAGTGACAATCAACCCAAGACAGATGGCAGAAGATATGAAGAAGAACGGCGGTTTCATCCCAGGAGTAAAGCCCGGTAACAAGACAGTTGAGTTCTTGGATGATATTATGTCCAAGATAACTTTGCCTGGTTCTATTTTCTTGGCAATAATCGCAATACTTCCTGCTTTCGCTAGAATGCTCGGTGTAAACAGCCAGTTCGCACAGTTCTACGGAGGTACTTCATTGCTGATTATGGTCGGTGTAATTCTCGACACCCTCCAGCAGATTGAAAGCCATTTGTTGATGCGTCATTACGACGGATTGACAAAGTCGGGAAGAATTAAAGGCAGAGGCTCTGTTTCTGCAATGTAACGATCTTTGATGATTTTTATAAAGTCTGACGACGAGGTTGAGTTGACACGAAGCAGTTGTTTGTTAGTGTCGAAAACCCATGCAATGCTCGCGGCTGAAATTGCACCGGGCGTATCAACCTCCAAATTAGACAAATTGGCAAAGGAATTCATTCTGGATAATGGTGGAGTTCCAGGTTTCCTCAACTACAACGGTTTTCCAAATACCTTGTGTGTTTCGGTAAACGATGTAGTTGTTCATGGAATCCCATCAAATCTGGAATTGAAAGATGGGGATATTGTTTCCATCGATTGTGGAGTGCTGATGAACGGCTTTTACGGAGATTCCTGCTATACCTTCGAGGTCGGTGAAGCCGAGCCGGCTGTAAGGGCATTATTGGTGTGTACAAAGGAATGCCTTTATAAAGGAATCGAACAGGCGGTAGTAGGAAAGAGGATTGGAGATATTGGATATGCCGTACAGAAGCATGCGGAGACCCACGGATATTCGGTTGTCGAGGAGCTAGTAGGTCATGGCGTTGGCCATTTCTTGCACGAAGAGCCTAGTGTGCCCAACTTTGGTAGGGCAAACAAAGGCTTGAAACTGAAAGAAAGAATGATTATAGCAATCGAGCCAGTTATCAATATGGGAAAACGAGGAATCGTTCAGGAAAGAGATGGATGGACAATAAGAACCAAAGATGGGAAACCATCGGCTCATTTTGAGCACACAGTGGTTGTAAAAAACGGTAAGGCAGATATTTTATCTGATTTTAGTTTAATTGAAGAAGTTTTAAAGAAAAAGAAGAATTAAATTTTTGTATGGCAAAACAACTTTCTATAGAATTGGACGGAACGATTATCGAGGCGTTGTCTAATGCAATGTTCAGGGTCGAGCTGGAAGGTGGACACATAATTACTGCCCACATTTCCGGTAAGATGAGAATGCATTACATCAGGATACTGCCGGGAGATAAGGTCAGGTTGGAAATGTCGCCTTACGATTTAACTAAAGGTAGAATAACTTTTAGATACAAATAAAAACATTATAGAGATGAAAGTAAGAACGTCTGTAAAAAAGAGAAGCGACGATTGCATTATCGTCAGAAGAAAAGGAAGAGTTTACGTGATTTGTAAAAAGAATCCTAAATTTAATCAACGTCAAGGTTAATATTATTAGTGTTTATAAATAAAAATTAAAAAAATAGAATATGGCAAGAATAGCAGG
>DBYO01000021.1:43371-64493 GCA_002310235.1 Bacteroidales bacterium UBA1184 | reverse complement strand
TCGGCAACGATACTTCAGGAAGCCGGCGTAGATCAAGACATCAAGGCAAAAGATTGGAACGATGAACAAATTGCAGCAATCCGTCAGGCAGTTGGAAAATACCGTCTTGAAGGTGAATTGCGTTCAGAAATTCAACTTAATATCAAGCGTTTGCAGGATATAGGTTGCTATAGAGGAATCCGTCATCGTTTAGGTTTGCCCTTAAGAGGTCAGAAGACTAAGAACAACGCAAGAACGCGTAGAGGTAAAAAGAAAACTATTGCCAATAAAAAGAAATAAGTAAGATATGGCTAAGAAAGCAAGAGTAACAAAGAAGCGTGTAGTAAAAGTAGAGGCTACTGGCCTTGCACACGTTCATACTTCGTTCAACAACATCATCGTAACGTTGACCAATAACGAAGGACAGGTTATATCATGGTCTTCTTCAGGAAAGAATGGTTTCCGCGGAAGCAAGAAGAACACTCCGTATGCAGGACAGATGGCAGCAGAAGACTGCGGTAAGGTAGCATACGATCTTGGACTCAGAAAAGTTAAGGCTTATGTTAAGGGTCCGGGTGCTGGTAGAGAATCCGCTGTAAGGTCATTGCACAACATGGGAATCGAAGTTACCGAAATTATCGACGTAACTCCATTGCCACACAATGGCTGCAGACCTCCTAAGAGAAGAAGAGTTTAATTTTTGGTTTAGTGTTATTTTTAAAAGAAAAGAAAAATGGCAAGATATACAGGACCGCAAACTAAAATTGCAAGGAAATTTGGTGAACCAATATTTGGTCCAGATAAGGTTTTGGAAAGAAGAAACTTCCCTCCAGGACAGCATGGTTTGAACAAAAAAAGAAAGAAAGTATCTGAGTACGGTACTCAGTTGAGAGAAAAGCAGAAGGCAAAATATACCTACGGTGTTCTCGAAAGACAGTTCCGCAACCTTTTCAAAAAGGCTAGCAGCTCAAAGGGTGTAACCGGTGTTGTTCTGCTTCAGTTGCTCGAATCAAGACTCGATAACGTTGTATTCAGATTGGGTATTGCTCCTACAAGAGTATCTGCACGTCAGCTTGTTTCGCACCGTCACATTATGGTAAACGGCGAAATGTGCAACATCCCTTCGTTCTCTGTAAAGCCAGGTGATATTATTTCGGTTCGCGAAAGATCGAAATCTCTCGAACTTATTACCAATAGCTTGAGCGGTTTTAACCACAGCAAGTATCCTTGGATGGAGTGGGACGAAAATTCAATGTCGGGTAAGTTCATGTCAGTTCCTGAAAGAGAAGACATACCCGAAAACATTAGAGAACAGTTAATAGTCGAATTGTATTCAAAATAAAAGGTAAGTAAATGTCAATTTTAGCGTTTCAAAAACCAGATAAGGTAGTTATGCTTGAAGCTACCGATTTCTACGGAAAGTTCGAGTTCAGACCTCTTGAACCGGGTTATGGTATGACAATCGGAAATGCATTGAGAAGAATACTGCTTTCATCGCTCGAAGGTTTTGCAATTTCATCCGTAAAGATAGAGGGTGTTGATCACGAATTTTCAACAATACCCGGAGTAATGGAAGATGTTACTGAAATCATTCTCCAGCTTAAGCAGGTTCGCTTCAAGCAGCAGATTGAGGATGTTAACCACGAGAATGTTTCTGTTGTTATATCAGGACAGCAGGAGTTCAGAGCTGGCGATATCGGAAAATTCCTTTCTGGTTTCAAAATTTTGAACCCCGATTTGCTTATTTGCCGTATGGAACCTTCTGTAACCCTCAAGATGGACTTGTCTATCATAAAGGGTAGAGGTTATGTTCAGCCAGACGAAAACAGAACTCTCGACGATACTATCGGCGTTATTCCAATCGGTTCTATTTTTACCCCGATTGTAAATGTTAAGTATTATGTAGAGAACATGCGTGTTGAACAGAGAACCGACTACGATAAGCTCATTATCGAAATTCAGACCGATGGTTCTATTCATCCGAAGGACGCTTTGAAGGAAGCCGCTAAAATTCTTATTCATCATTTCATGCTCTTCTCCGATGAAAAGATTACATTGGATACAGATGAAAAGCACGAAAAGGATGAATTCGACGAGGAAGTTCTCCGCATGAGACAGTTGCTCAAGTCTAGACTCGTAGATCTTGACCTTTCTGTTCGTGCGCTTAATTGCTTGAAGGCTGCCGAAATCGAGACATTGGGCGATTTGGTTCAATACAATAAGTCTGATTTGCTGAAGTTCAGAAACTTCGGTAAGAAGTCACTCACCGAACTCGAGGCTCTTCTTGATATGAAGAACCTTAGCTTCGGAATGGATACATCAAAATTTAAGTTGGATAAGGAATAATACTTTTAGAAAATGAGACATAATAAGAAAGTAAATCATTTAGGAAGAAAGAGTGCTCACAGACAAGCTTTATTGTCTAACATGGCATCTTCTCTGATTTTGCATAAGCGCATCTTCACAACTGTAGCAAAGGCTAAGGCTCTGAGAGTTTATGTAGAACCTCTGATCACAAAGGCCAAGGAAGACTCGACTCACAATCGTAGGGTTGTTTTCGGCTACCTCGAAAACAAGGAAGCTATCACCGAACTCTTCCGTAATGTTATAGTAAAGGTTGGCGACAGACCAGGTGGATATACCCGCATCCTTAGAACTGGCAACCGCTTGGGCGATAATGCTGAAATGTGTATGATGGAACTTGTTGACTACAACGAGAACATGCTCGCAACAAAGGAAACTAAGAAGAAAGTTCGTCGTTCACGCAAGAAAGCTGCCGACACTACAGCTGAAGCTGCTCCTGCACAGGAAGAAAAGAAGGAAGAATAATTTAATTTCCATCATAAAAAATGGGGATACTTGTATCTCCATTTTTTGTGTGTAAATACGTTAAGTAAAATTATGGGACAAATAGCAAATGTACATGCAAGGCAAATCCTTGATTCTCGCGGAAATCCGACCGTAGAGGTCGAAATATACACAACAGGTGGCGCTGTAGGCCGTGCCGCTGTTCCAAGCGGTGCTTCTACCGGTGTTCACGAAATGCTCGAACTTCGTGACGGCGACAAGAGCCGTTTCATGGGGAAGGGCGTAATGCAGGCAGTTCGCAATGTGCAGACTACAATCGCCGAAGGCTTGCAGGGTTTGTATGTCGATGACCAGTTGGCTATCGACCGTGCGATGATAAACCTTGATGGTACAGCAAACAAGTCGGGACTTGGCGCAAATGCAATTCTTGCCGTTTCGATGGCATGCGCGCAGGCGGCCGCTCAGGAACACGGAATGTCGTTGTTCAGTTATATAGGCGGACTCGGCGCAAGGACTTTGCCGATACCGATGATGAATATTCTCAACGGCGGTGCTCATGCCGACAACAAGATTGACATACAGGAATTCATGATTATGCCAGTCGGCGCTCCTACTTTCAGTGAGGCACTGAGGATGGGAACCGAAGTTTTCCATAATCTGAAATCTGTATTGTCGGCATCGAAGTATTCGACTAATGTTGGCGACGAAGGCGGTTTCGCACCGAACCTTGGCTCAAACGAGGAAGCCGTTGAATATGTTATTAAGGCTATAGAAAAGGCTGGTTACAAGCCTGGCGAGGATATTTACATTGCTCTCGATGCTGCTGCAAGCGAGTTTTACGATGCGCAGAAGAACCTTTATACTTTCGGTTCAAACGGCAAGTCGTTCACTTCGGAACAGTTGGTTGAATACTGGAAGCAGTGGACATCGAAGTACCCGATTATTTCGATTGAGGACGGTCTGGCTGAGGACGACTGGGATGGATGGAAGCTCCTTACCGACACTATTGGCGACCGAGTTCAGCTTGTTGGCGACGATTTGTTTGTTACAAGTCCCGTACGTCTTGCCAAGGGAATCGAGGGTGGCGTAGCTAATTCCATTTTGGTTAAGTTGAACCAGATTGGCACCTTGTCGGAGACTATGGAGACAATCAACCTTGCACAGCGCAATGCTTATACGACAATTATAAGCCACCGTTCGGGCGAAACCGAGGATACTTTCATAGCAGATTTGGCAGTGGCTGTAAATTCTGGTCTTATAAAGACCGGTTCGGCTTCGCGTACCGACCGCATTGCAAAGTACAACCAGTTGCTTCGCATCGAGGAACAGCTTGGCGAAAATGCCAACTACCTTGGCAGAAATTTCAAGTTCGCAAGAGAATAAAAGTTTTAGGTTAATAATAGAAAGCGCAGATGGCAGAGGCTGTCTGCGCTTTTTTGTTTTTCCTCCGCCATTCCGACACCCCATGTCAGTTCTGTCAAGCCCGAATTTGTCATTTTGTCAGTTTTTCGCGAGTGGCACATTTTTCGATAATGTCATGCCGTAAAATTTTAAATTGTCTAACAAAAAAATTTAAAGATATCATGGAAAAGATAGGAAGACCAATGGCAGGCAAAGTCCTGATTAAACCGGAAGCAGCAGAACAGAAGACAGTTGGCGGAATCATTATCCCCGATTCAGCACAGGAAAAACCACAGAAAGGCAAAATCATCGCAGTAGGAAACCAGAAGAAGGACGAACCCATCGAGGTTAAGGCTGGTGATGTTGTTTTGTACGGAAAGTACAGCGGTACTGAGTTGAAAATCAATGGCGAAAGCTATCTGATTATGAATCAGACCGATATTTTATTAGTAGTTGAAGAATAATTTTTGAAAGGATATAATCATGGCAAAAGAGATAAAATTCAATATCGAATCAAGAGACTTGTTGAAGAAGGGTGTTGACACTTTGGCAGATGCCGTAAAGGTAACACTTGGTCCTAAGGGCAGAAATGTAGTAATTGACAAGAAGTTCGGTGCTCCGCACATCACCAAGGACGGTGTCAGCGTAGCAAAGGAAATCGAAATAAAGGACCCGTTCATGAACATGGGTGCTCAGATGGTTAAGGAAGTTGCATCGAAGACCAACGACGATGCTGGTGACGGAACAACAACCGCTACCGTTCTTGCTCAGGCAATCGTTAGCGAAGGCTTGAAGAACGTAACCGCTGGCGCAAATCCAATGGACTTGAAGCGCGGTATCGACAAGGCTGTTGCTGCAGTTGTGGCAGAATTGAAGAAGATGAGCCAGAACGTTGGCGACGACAACAAGAAAATCGAGCAGGTTGCAACCATTTCGGCAAACAACGAACTTGCAATCGGTAAGGACATCGCCCTCGCAATGGAAAAGGTAAAGAAGGAAGGCGTTATCACAATCGAAGAGGCAAAGGGTATCACAACCGAAGTTAAGGTTGTTGAAGGTATGCAGTTCGACCGTGGCTACATTTCTCCATACTTCATTACCGACAGCGAGAAGATGCAGACCGTAATGGACAATCCTTACATACTTATTACCGACAAGAAGATTTCGTCGATGAAGGACTTGCTGCCAGTTCTCGAACCAATTGCACAGGAAGGCAAATCGTTGCTTATCATTGCCGAAGATGTTGAAAGCGAAGCTTTGGCAACCTTGATTGTTAACCGCTTGAGAGGCACATTGAAGATTGCTGCTGTAAAGGCTCCAGGATTCGGTGACAGAAGAAAAGAAATGTTGCAGGATATAGCAATCCTTACCGGTGGTGAAGTTATCACCGAGGAACGCGGCTTGAANNAACATCACAATGCTCGGTCGTGCCGACAAGGTTACAATCGACAAGGAAAATACTACAATCGTTGATGGTTGCGGACAGAAGGACCAGATTGCAGCAAGAGTTGCACAGATCAAGAAGCAGATTGAACTTACAACCAGCGACTACGACCGTGAAAAGTTGCAGGAACGTCTTGCTAAGTTGTCGGGTGGTGTAGCAGTAATCTACGTTGGTGGTACTACCGAAGTAGAAATGAAGGAAAAGAAGGACCGCTACGAAGATGCTTTGTCGGCTACCCGTGCAGCAGTTGCCGAAGGTATAATCCCTGGTGGTGGTGTTGCTTACATCCGTGCTATCCAGAAGATTAGTGACCTGAAGGGTGACAACGACGAGGAAAACCTTGGTATCGCAATCGTACTCCGCGCTTTGGAAGAACCTCTGCGTCGCATCGTAGAGAACGCTGGCAAGGAAGGTTCGGTTGTTGTCCAGAAGGTTAAGGACGGCAAGGACGATTTCGGTTACAACGCTCGCATCGACAAGTATGAAAACTTGTACGAAGCAGGCGTTATCGATCCGACCAAGGTTTCGCGTATCGCTTTGGAGAACGCTGCTAGCATCGCAGGTATGTTGTTGACTACCGAATGCGTAATCGCCGATATACCTGAAGAAAATCCTGCTCCTATGGGTGGCGGTGCCAACCCGATGGGTGGAATGGGCATGATGTAAAAGCTCATAATATAAATTTTCAAGTTAATACTAGCCAGAGGCAATCGTAAGGTTGCCTCTGTTTTTTTTATTTAATTGTTAAGAGTTGTTTGATTTTTTATGTAAGTTTGCGACTATGAAAATGAAAATAGTAGCGGATTTTTGCAGAAGAAACTTGTTTCTTTTTGGAATGCTTTTGCTGTCGGCTTGCTATTTGTTTTTCCCGAGCAACAATCCATCGTGTGATGCTATAAACTATGCAGCCGATGTGAAATATGCCACCGATTTATTTTGGCCGCATCATCTAATACACAATGCTTTCCATTATTGCGTGTATGAATTTTGTGGAATATTTTGCTCCAATATTGATGCTATGACATTGATGAATGTTGTAACATCATTGTTTGCAATAGCAACTTTGCTTGTGTCGTGGCGGATATTGCGGCATCTTACGGAAGAGTCCTCAGCAAAGGCTCTCGTTCTGCTTTTAGGCTCTTGTTTCGGATTTATGCGCTATTCTGTGCAATGCGAAACTTATGTAATTCCAATATTCTTCTCGGTTGTTGCATCTTACTTTTTCTTGCGTGCTGTACGTGATAGAAAACTATTGTATGCACTAGCCTCTGGTTTTATGTCGGTATTGGCGTGCCTTTTCCATCAGGTGCAGATTTTTTGGACGCTTGGTTTGCTCGTCGGCTTGCTTTTTAGCAGGCGCTATCGCGAATCAGTAGCATATGCAGTTACTTTGCTGGTTATTCCGGCAGTCTATTCATTGGTGTTTGTTTTTTACGATAGCGGTGAGTGGTCAGTGTCGAATCTTTTCCGATACGCGCTATCGTATTATTTTACCGACTCCTATTCTTCTGCGGGAGTAGGATGGAAGAGCTTGATAATTATACCGATAAGCTTTGTTCGTAGTATTATTCAGGTGCATGGTGACTTTGTTATATTGCTTAAAATGAGTCCTTGGTTATATGCTATGTTCCTTTTGTTGCCAATTATGGTGTATTTGATTTTTAGAATTATACGCCATGGACATAAAATAGTGAATGACAAATTGTTTGGCTATGTACATTTCGGAATTTTTGCATTCCAGTTTGCTTTTGCGTGTTTTTCCGATGGCAATACCGAATTTATGGTAATGTTGCCAATTGCATTTGCTTTTGGACTTGCTTCGGTATATTATATGCCTGTACGTAGTGTGGCGATTCTGGCAGGGTCTCTTTTTATTTGGAATTTTTGCTGGGCGATTCTTCCCGAGAATATCTACAGCTACTACAATGAAAATGCGGTTGTAGATTATCTAAAATGTAACCACGATGTAAAATTTATTGCAGCAGATGAACATACTGTAGAAAATCTGTATTATTATCGTTATGGTGAATTTGCAGATGACCGTATTTTCGGACTTGACGATGAAATTCCCAATGGTAAATACGTCACCGATGTCCCCGAACGGCAATCGCCACTGAACCGAAACCGTATGCTGAACGATTTGTCGGCAGATTGTTTTATTAATGCAGAACCAATTGAAAAAATTGAAGCGGACTTGGGTGATTATCATTTATTTGATGTGCAATATTCTGCGAAATAATTATCTTTGTCGTGTTATTAATTCATAAATGGTATGAAACATAGAATGATATTTTTATTGTCGCTAGCAGTTCTGTTAATTTGTGGTGGATGTAGTAACAGAGAAGAGGATGTTGAAATAAAGTACATATCGTACAATATCCGCTATGGTACAGCAGACGATGGCGACAATGCATGGGATATTCGCAAGTCCGCAACTAAGGAAATGATAGAGCGTGAGCAACCAGATGTGTTCGGTTTGCAGGAGGCTCTCATTGGACAGCTTGAATACATCGATTCGATCTTTCCGGAATATAGCCGTGTTGGTGTCGGTCGCGACGATGGTAAGGAAGCCGGCGAATTTATGGCAGTTTACTATCGCAACGAATTTTTCGATTTGCTTGATAGTGGTAATTTCTGGCTGTCTGAGACTCCCGACAGTTGTTCTTTCGGTTGGGATGCTGCATGCAGACGAATTGTAACATGGGCAAAATTAAAGGATTGGAACTGCAATAAGGTTTTTTATGTGTTCAACACTCATCTCGACCATGTTGGCAAAGTCGCACGCGAACAATCAATTTTGTTGATTACAAAGAAAATCGCCGATATTGTAAAAGATGATAATTGTCCAGTATTCCTTTCAGGAGACTTTAATTCGGACGTAAACTCCAGTATTTTCGACCCATTAAAGGCTGATATGAATGACAGCCGTGCAATTTTGCCTGAATCGGAATGGATTCCAACATACAACAATTATGGCAACGGAAATGATGCTATGATAGACTACATTTTTTACAAAAATGCAGAAGTGCTGGATTTCAAAACCTTGAACGGAGATTACGGCAAGCCGTATATTTCAGACCATTATCCTGTAATGGCAACGATGAAGATATAAGGGTTTGAAAATTTGCTAGCGCGAGCTAAAGGTTGAAAATTTGATTTGTAGAAGTCGTTGCCCGCAACGACTCTACAGACTTTCAACTATTAACTTTCAACTTTCAACTATTTTACATGTTTCCTTTCCTATATTCGCTCGGCGAAATTCCCGTTGCCCGCTTGAAATAGCGGCTGAAGGTAGCAAGGTCGGGGAATCCTAGTTGTTCTGATATTTCCTGCAGCGACATTTTATGCTCGGTACGGAGCAAAGTTTTCGATATGTGTATCACATGCTGCTGTATCCAGTAGTTGGCACTATGCCCTGTTTCGCATTTTATGGATGTGCTGAAATATTTTGGTGATAGGCAGAACAGGTTGGCATAAAATTCCACATCGCGGTGTTCCTTGTAGTGCTTGATGATGGCTTCATAGAGTCGTGAACTGATGTGCCCTTTTGACGAAGCGTTTATGCCGTCGTTTTCTATGCGGAATGAGTCTATTACCAATAATAATATGTGCAATTGTGGTAATATACAATCATCTGGCAATGATGAACCTAGACGAGAGACGATGCGCAGCGAATCGACAAGTGTCATCACATCGGTATATTGGCTTGGAGTGAGAGTAAAATGTGGTTGTTGCTCGTAATGGAATCGGCTATTGTGGCTACTGAGAATGGCAAGTTTTTCAAAAAGTCGTTCGGAAACAACTACAAGCGTAGCGAGGTAGTCGTCGGATGAGCTGTGCGTAAGCAATGTGTGGTGCGGATACACTATGGCCAGGTTGTGGGCTCCAAAATTTTCTATCTGACCTTCGTATTCGGTGCTTACGCTTCCCTGATGATTGATTCCAATAGTGTAGTGTGGCGATGCGTATGGCACTCCATAAACAGGCATTCTCCTTACATTGTCGATTACAACCACGCCCTTGCGGTTGATTTCATCGGTCATTTTCGTTATAAAGTTATCGTTGCCTTTCATCTCAGTTTTGTTTTTGCATTTCGGTGACAAATATAACAAAAATGTGGTTTTGCAAAAAAAAAGTGTTTTTGCAAAATTATAAAAACTTTTTGTCAATAAGTGTATTGTAATGATGTGTACTTTTGCTATCTTGAAATTTTGTACTCAAAATTTTGTTAGTGTTTTAGTAAGAAATTAAATGTTGTTTTTAAATAAATTATTATGAATAAGCAAATTCTAATCGCAATGTTTTTTGTGCTTGCAATGTTCGCAACTATGAAAACCAGTGCGCAAACAACGGACATTACCGTACATTTCAGGACGAATGTCAATTCTACACCTACCCTTATTCAGGATGTGAAGAAGTTTTATTTCGAAGGCGAGAGTGTTGTGTTCAAGCTTGGCGATGGCACAACAACTTCATTTGCTATGACCGATGTCAAGAAGATGACCTTGGCATATAATGAGCCGGGGTTGCAGGATATTGAAGAATTGTCGGCAAACGAGGGGCTTTACCCGAATCCGGTTTCCGATATGCTTTATTTCAACTTCAATGTCGGCGCAGAGGTGACTATGCAGATTTATTCGGCAACCGGTCAGCTTGTAAAGGAAGCGAACCTTTCGTCGGACGGAGCAATCGATGTCAGCGACCTCGGAGAAGGCTTGTATATTGTAAAGATTGATGGAAAAACCTATAAATTTAGCAAATTATGAAAAAGATAATAATTTTATTGGCGTTTACATTGTCGGTGCTGGCATTGGCTGCGCAGAATAAACTTCTGTATTATAGTGGTGGCCATGTAATATACACAAAGACAATAGAGAATGTTGACAGTGTAATTTTTACACCAACGGGAACCTCTACAGCATATACAAACCTTAACAACGAAACTCCCTTCAATTTCCCTGTTTTGGGGATCGATAGCATTGTGCTTTATATGCCGGCTCTCGACGATACCAATCCCGAACAGCCAAATGAAGGTGACTGGATTTACATCACTTATAATAATGGTGGGGCGGTAAGCGTTGTCAATCCGTGGTCGGGCAGCAGAGGTGTAACAATAACCTGCGATGGCGAATATGTCACGGTAAATAACGCATCGGATACTACTACAACCCGTACAATTGTTGTGGCTGGTACAACTACTAATGGTACGCTTTACATAGCAGAAACAAACAATAAGTTTGATCTTAGGCTAAATGGAGTATCTATTACAAATACGTCAGGTCCGGCCATCAATGTCCCTTCGGACGTGAGGGTAAATCTGTTCCTCGAGGATGGTAAAACCAACTCGCTCGCCGATGGTTCTACCAGCTCCGTTAAGGCTGCATTGAATTGCAAAGGTTCGATAGAGGTATATGGTAACGGAACTCTCAATGTGGCAGGAAACAAGCAGCATGGTATCAACAGCAATGCACATATTAAAATAAATTCCGGAACAATTAATGTTACTTCGGCGGTAAAGGACGGTATCCATGCAAACAATTTTAAGTTGTTTGGTGGAAATGTCACCGTTAGCGGTTTCGGTAGCGATGGTATCGAGGCCGAATACGCAAGCCTTGCTCATGCCAACGAAGGTACTATAAAGATTATGGGTGGTACGCTCAACGTTACTGTCGCAAATGACGACGGTAAGGGGTTGAAGTGCGATACTTTGACAATTAGTGACGGAACAATCAATATTACCGCTTCGGGTGTTCAGTCTAAAGGTATGAAGGCAACTGATTTGTTTGTTGCTGGCGGAAATACAACAATTACGGCTTCTGGTGCAGCTCTAGTATCGGATAGTGTATGGCACTGCTCGGGCATCAAAGCTACTAACATGTATGTAACAAATGGTCAGCTTTCCGTTACTTGTCCATCATCAAACAATGCAGCAAGAGGCATTTCTGTCGATAATTTGTTCAGAATGACAGATGGAACGATAACTTTGTCTGTTGCTGGCAACGGAGGTTCATACACCAATTCTCAGAATATTGCTGATACTTATAGCGCAGCATGTATTAAGAGTGATGCATATGTTGACATATACGGTGGAACTCTCGACATTACCTGTAGTGGAACCGACAGCAAGGGCATTTCGTGCGACGATGTCGTAAACCTCAACGGAGGCAACTACACATTGAAAGCAACAGGTACCGACTCGAAAGCAGTAAAGGCCGATGTTACATTGAATGTAAACAACGGAACATACACCGTTACCTGCAGCGGACAGGACAGCAAGGGCTTCTCCTGCGACGGAACAATAAATGTTGTCGGTGGCGACATCACATTAACCATGTCGGGCATGGCAGCAAAAGGTTTCAAGCCGGATGTTGCATTTGTAATGAACGACGGAACAATTACCGCCAACATTTCAGGCGCAACATTGGTTTCTGGTACCGATGCTTCGAACAGCGTTGCAGTTAAATCGAGCGGAACACTAACAATCAACGGCGGAACAATCAGCGCCACTGCTACAACTGCTTCGGGCGGAGCAAAGGGACTATCGTCGGTCGGTAATATGACAATAAATGGTGGCAACATCACCATAACAACCGCTGGTGCGGGTGCAACCCTTTCGGGTTCTGGCACATCTTGCACCGACGGTTATGCTCCGTGCTGTATCAAGAGCGAAGGCGATCTTACAATACTCGCAGGTATAATCAACTGCTCGAGCACAGGTAAGGGCGGCAAGGGCATCGCATGCGATGGAATCCTTACAATAGGTACTTTGAATGCCGACAATAGCCTTATTGATATTGATGTAATGACATCTGGCGCTCCTGTAAATGCAAGTAGCGGTGGCGGACCTGGCGGTGGTGGATTCCCAGGCGGAGGAGGCTCTTCTTCTTCCGATTACTGGAAAGGTTTGCCAAAGGGTATTAAGGCTGTAGGCAACATTGTGATAAACAGCGGACACGTTTCATCGTACTGCGCTCAGACATCCGGTGAAACGACTGGCGAAGGAATTGAAAGCAAAGACGGAATATATATTCACGGAGGTTTCATTGAAGCAAATGCTTACGATGATGCTATCAACTGCGCTAACCATATTGAAGTTAACGGTGGTTATGTTTGGGCATATTCTCGCGGAAATGATGCTATTGACTGCAATGGTGCATATTCACAGTATAATGGTGGTGTAGTTATCGCTGCAGGAAAAGAGGAAGCAATTGATGCTAATTGCGACGGAATGGGCGGCACTCAAGGTCATCTTATTATTAATGGTGCTACTATCATCGCATACCGCGCATCGAGCGGTGGAATGGGTGGCGGCGGAGGTATGGCACTCCTCGACAGCCCTACATATCAGAATGGACAGAAATATCTTGCACCGACATTCAGTGCAGGTTCAAAGTATTGCATCAAGAATAGCTCAGGAACGACTGTCCTTATTTACCAGCATCCATCAAGCATTTCGGGCAGCGGCTTTATGACAAATTCGGGGCTCAGAGATGGGGTTCGTGGTAGTAGGGCAACTGTTAACTATGTGTTCACCAGCCCCAATGTTACATCTGGCACATATACGATGTACACAAATCCGACCATAACAGGTACTGCAAACTGGCACGGAATTTATGTTGGCGCTTCTGCAACGACATCTGGTTCCGGATCATCACTTACAGCACAATAAATATTTTATGAAGAAAATACTTTTTGTTACACTCCCTATGCTTCTCCTTGTTGCACTTAGTTCGTGCAACAAGGGAGAAGGTGAGGGCGGCACTGGTATCATCGAAGGTGATGTCATGCGCATTTTACATCCCGACGACAACTATAACCTCGAAACCGATACTGTTGTTGGCTCTAAGACGGATGTTTTCATTGTCTATGGTGACGATACTTTCTATGGCGACGATGTCGAAACCGACGACAATGGGCATTACCGTTTCAAGTACATGAACCCTGGTAAATATACCTTGTTCGCTTATTCGACTTTGTCTAGCGGTGAAAGAATAGCAGTTTCGCAAGAAGTTGAGTTGAAGAAAGGTGCAACTGCCACAGTCCCGACAATCTATATCCACGAAGGCAAAGCTTATGGAACATCAATGGTTCGTGGTAGAGTATATGCAAAATATTATCATAACAAAACTTCCGATGCTAGGGGAGAAGGCTGGGCTTACGAACAACGTGTTTATATAAAGCGCGATTCAGAACTATATCACTTTGACGATGTACGCGTAGGTATGGACGGATATTTCTATTTTCAGAAACTTGCCCCAGGTAATTATACAGTATATACATTTACAGAAGTGATGCCGACAGCTGGAAATGAAACATTTTCAGAAGTTCCCAGTATAGTGACACGTCAAGTTAAAGTAGAGGAAGTTGGCACGATTTATGAAATTCCCGATACTATCAAAGTAATTATTAATGTTTAATCTATGAAACGAGGAATTTTAATAATAGTCACATTGCTTTTGTCGGCATTTATTGTTTGCGCGCAGACAACCGAGGAAAAACGTGAGAAGCGTAAAGGCCTTACTATAAAGGAATGGAACGAGAACCAAGCCACAAAGACACGTTTTCTCGATCACGTGACAAAGTACGATGCCAACGGTTTCAAGATTGAGGAAATCGAGTATGCCAACTACGGACAGAAATCGCGTGTGACATTCGAGTACAACACAGTTGGCAAGTGCATAAAGGAGGTCGAATACGACAGCCGCAACAAGCCGGTGCGTATTCGTAAGTTCGAGTATTATCCCGACGGAAGCAAGAAGAAGCAGTACAATTATTTTCCAAACGGAAAACTTGAAACTGTAAAGGAATTCGAGTACATTTTTGATAAACAGTAATGTTGTCGCAGATTGAAGATAAGTTGCAGTTGTTCGACACCATAACCCTTGCCGAAATGGAAAAGGTTAAGTTGATGAACAGGGTCGATACAAAGTTCCTTGTGACGACCGAGCAGCTTGTCGAAATCCTGGATAGGATACACGGACGGTATTTCGTGCAGTTCAACGAGGGACGCAGGATTGCTGACTATAATACGCTGTACTACGATACCGCTGACTTGAAAATGTACATTGCGCATCACAATCGCAAGTTAAACAGGCAGAAACTTCGCGCCCGCATTTATGTCGATAGCGGAATCGCCTTCTGCGAAATCAAGAACAAGAACAACAAAGGGCGCACGAAGAAAAAACGCATCCCAATGAACCCAGCCGATTTCAACGATATGCTTAGCCATGATGAAAACAGGAGTTTCGTTTCGGAATTTCTGCACTACGATGTGAATTCGTTAAGTCCGGTTCTTGAAAACAAGTTTACACGCATTACGCTTGTAAATGTCGAGAAAACCGAGCGCCTTACCATCGATATGAATGTGAACCTGATAAACAGGGTAACAGGCAGGTCGGCTTGCATTCCCAACCTTGTCATTGTCGAGTTGAAGCAGGACGGACTATGCCCGTCATACTTCCGCGATGTGCTGCTCGACCTTCGCATACAGCAGAAACGCATAAGCAAGTATTGCCTTGGGACTTTCCTGACCAATCCCGATGCAAAGATGAACCGTTTCCGCCGTAAGATGCGTTATATTGAAAAACTATGTAATACAAAATTGATATGAAGAAATTATTTTTTCTGTTAGCAGCAACTATGTTGCTGAGTTTTGGATGTTTTGCACAAGATACTGACATTGTGTCAGACGAAAATAATAATGAAGAGGCAGTTGCCGAGGTTGCGGAAACTCCAGCCGACGTTGCCGACAATATGGATTTCGACCCGGACATTGCCCGCGAATTTGCCGACGAGATGACTGCAATAGCATCGCCAAACGACATTCTTGGCATTCCGCTGTGGAACAAGGACAGTCTTCTTTCGATGTTTGTTTTGTTCCTTGTGAACATTATAATCTGCTGGTTGATAGTCCATTTCCTGTACTACCGCAAGAGCAAGCGCAAGGATTATTACTTCACCTTTATGCTGTTCGGCACTACGGTTTTCCTGCTGATGAACCTGCTCAACAATGTGAACCTAGCAATGGGCTTCGCAATGGGTTTGTTCGCCATCTTTGGACTTATCCGCTACCGTACCGAGCCGTTGCCAATCCGTGAGATGACCTATCTGTTTGTGATTATTGGCATTTCTGTTATCAACGGTCTGGCAATGAGCCACGGATACATCAACTTGTTGGCTGTCAATGTGCTGTTTATCATTGTAATCGTTATCTTTGATGGCAACAAGGCAATTAAGCACGTGGCAACCAAGATTGTACTCTACGAGCGCATCGAGCTTGTAAAGCATGGTCGCGAGGACGAACTTATTGCCGACCTCAAGGAACGCACAGGTCTCGATATTCAGCGCATCGAAGTGGGTCACATTGATTTTCTGCGCGATGTAGCCTACATAAAGATTTACTACACACCTATCAGCGACCAGATCAACAGCATCGACACAATGGTCAAGCATAAGGACTTCATGAAATAGCCTTGAAACGAATCGGTGCCATATTGTTGCTTGTCGTTGGGTGTCTGTCGTGCATTTCGGTGCAGGCGCAGACAACCGATTTCGGTGCAATAGTAGGTGCTGGGTATTCGGGCAAGATTGTAAAAGGCTTCGGCTATTCGGTCGAAGGCGAAGTGAAGACTTCGGGCACTTTTATAGAATTCAATCGATTCAAGGTTTCTGCGGGACTAGGCTATTCGTTCTGGAAAAGTCGCTTCAAGGTTTCTGCCGACTTCGACTACATACTTAAGAATCGCCAAACATATCTGGAAAACCGCTATCGTGTGAGTGGTGGGCTTACCTATTCCGAGAAGATAAGGAATTTCAAGTTGTCGTTGAGGGCGAAGTATCAGGCTTCGTTCTACGATGAATCGCGCGCATACCATAAGTACAACCCTAAAACATATATACGCAGTAGGTTTGAGATAACATACAGTTTCTTCAGCAAGCCGCTGAAGCTGTATGCCTCAACCGAAATCTTTGTGCGTCTTTACAAGCGCGATGCCCGTTTCATTGATGAGGTTCGCAGTGTTGTAGGCGTAAACTATAGGATTAACAAGAACAATTCTATGGACTTTTACCTTCGTTCCGACAACGAGGTGCAGGTGAAGAATCCTGCAAATATTTTCTATGTCGGGGTGGGGTATAATTTCAAATAAAGTTCCTGCAAATTATAATTTTTAGATTTTTTTATTTTTAGGGATTTTGTTCCTTAAAAGTATCGACTTTTAAGGATTGCATTCCTTAAATGTTGAATTTTGACGAAGTGTTGATAATGATTATGTTTTTTGAAAACATAAAGACTTTATTATTAGTGCTTTAGATATGTTTTTCTACTTTTGAGGAATTGATTCCGTAAAAATATAGATTTTTGTGGATTCTATTCCTTAAATATTGTATTTTTGCGAAAAATATTTGTTATGATTATTCGGTTACAGCAGAAGAATATTGAAGACAGTCTTAATAATGGTAAGGCGATAGTAATTATGGGAGCTCGGCAGACGGGGAAGACAACAATGCTTATGCAGATGTTTCCGGAGAACGAAGATAATCTATGGCTGAATGGTGATGAAATTGATGTGCAGTCGGTATTTGAAAATGTGTCTGCCGACAGGTTGAGAGGAATTATTGGAAATCATAAGGTTCTGGTAATTGACGAGGCACAACGCATCAAGGACATTGGATTACGGTTAAAGCTGATTACCGATAAGATTCCTGAAGTACAGTTGGTTGCGACCGGTAGTTCTTCGTTCGACCTTTCGAACAAGGTTAATGAGCCTCTTACTGGTCGCAAGTGGGAGTTCCGTATGTTTCCATTGTCGTTTGCCGAGATGGTAAACCATAATGGATTGTTGACCGAAAAGCGGATGATTCCACACAGAATGGTTTATGGATATTATCCAGAGGTTGTTACATCGGTAGGGAAAGAAAGGGATGTATTGCGCAATTTAGCGGATAGTTATTTGTATAGGGATGTTTTGTCGTTCGGTATGATTAAGAAGTCGGACAAGTTGGTTGCTTTGTTAAAGGCTCTTGCATACCAAGTCGGTTCGCAGGTCTCGTACAACGAACTTGCCGAATTGGTTGGTATTGATGCAAAAACGATTGATTCATACATACAAATATTGGAAAAGTCGTACATTGTGTTTAGGTTGCAATCTTATGCGAGAAATATGCGTAATGAATTAAAATTCAGCAAGAAAATATATTTTTATGATAATGGGTTGCGAAATGCAATAATTTCAGATTTCTCGCAAGTTGAAAATAGGGCTGATGTTGGTGCATTGTGGGAGAATTTTTTGATTTCGGAACGAGTAAAATTTGCCGAGTATAATAAATATTGGGCGAATAGATATTTTTGGAGGACAAGGGAACAAAAGGAAATTGACTTGCTAGAGGAATATGATGGTAAGCTATATGCATACGAGTTTAAGTACAGTGCATCAAAATGTCCAAAAGCTCCGCTTGCATTCCGTCAAAACTATCCTAATGCCACATTTTCTGTAATTACTTCCGATAATGTTGAAAGTTTTTTGCTTTCGTAATAGTGTTCATTCCCCTCTTTTGCAATCTTCTATGCTAAAAATATGACAAGCATTATATTTTGCCATTAATCTTCTCCAGCAGTCCTCTGCATCCGTCATTCACATCCTGCCAGGTTGCTTCAAAATTGCCAGTGTACCACGGGTCGGCAACGTCGCGTGGATGGTCGGTGTAGTTCAGCAATAGTGATATTTTGTGTTGCTTGTCTTCGCCAAGCATTCGTGAAAGGTTGCGCATGTTATTGGCATCCATTGCCACAATGTAGTCGTAATGTTCGTAGTCGCGGCGTGTAATCTGGCGTGCAGTCTTGCCGTCGCACGAGATTCCGTGTTCTGCCAGTTTGCGGCGTGCTGGCGGATATACTGGATTGCCGATTTCCTCGGTTGATGTTGCTGCCGAAGCAATCTCGAACTGGTCGGCGATTCCTGCGTCTGCAACCATTTTCTTCATTACAAATTCGGCCATAGGACTGCGGCAGATGTTGCCGTGGCATATGAAAAGGATACGTTTCATTGTTTGTGTCGTTTGGTACAAAGATAGTGTAATTATTTAATCCTTGAATTTCCCCACAGGTGTTTCCCACTGCGTTTCTACAAAACCATTCAAATTTTTCAATCGTAAATCGAACATCTAAAATCGTAAATTTTCCTTACCTTTGCCCAAAATCTAAATATTGAACAAATGTAGAACTGAATTATAGACATATCAAATAGCGTTTCGAGGCTATTCTTGATGCTCAATTACCACATCTGTCCCTTTGGGACTACGCTCTCAAGAATAAGTTTCCCGAAATGTCGTGTGCTGCACGGCGTGGAAAACTTGTTAGAGAGTGTGGGCGTGGTAACCCGAGCATCAAGCAAGAAATTAGTTCCACGCTGTTTTTTTGTGTCGCAGCGGCAAGGCAAAATGGGAAAACAGACAACTTTACATATTGGGCAGCTCGTTAAAGCAGTATTTGACAAAAGTGGGATGAGCGTAGCCGAATTTGCACGGCAGATAAACTGCGAGCGGACTAATGTATATACCATTTTCCGGCGCCGTACAATCGATGTCGAGCTGCTTGTACGAATATCCTACATATTGAACCATAATTTTCTTGATGATGTAATGCAGTTGACAGGACTACGAGCTAAATTCAGTCCGTCGTTAAATCTTAATATTTCGTTTGACAATCGTACCGCTGAGGAATCCAAGAAAGTGATGAAGCAACTGGAAAACCTGGTTGCAAATCTTGCAGTTTGTGAAAAATAATCACGAAAAACGTAATTATTAATCACTGGTAATTATCGTTTTTTATTGCTTGTATAGGGTAGATTTGTATGCAAAATAACAACCCTAATATATCATGGAGAAGATTTTTATTCTTTTTTGTGCTCTCGTGGTAGCTGTCGGTACTTTCGCCCAAAGCGCGGTAGTTTCATCGGGCAATAGTTTCTCTGGAACCGACTGCTCGGTGAGTTACACTGTAGGACAAATCGGCTACAACGACTACTCGGGCAATATGTTGTTCAACGAAGGTGTTCAGCAGCCGTACGAGATTTACGACATTACCGATGAAACTGTCGCCATGCAAGGCGACAATTCGGCACAGCGTGGCACTTTGGATGTTGAAGAGGCAACACGCAACATTACACTGTCGGCATATCCGAATCCAACCGACGATTTCCTTAATTTGCTTGTCGAAGGAGACGACCTTGGCGCAATGAAATGCACGGTTTATGATGTTTCGGGACGGCTGATTTCGGAACGAAGCATTTTCGTAGGCGAAACGCGTCTTGACATGGGCGGTCTGCCACCTGCGACATATTTCGTAAGGGTGACCGAAGGGAACGAATTACTAAGGACATTCAAGGTGGTGAAGAAATAATGGCTAACAGGCGAACGGTCTGACAGGCTAACAGACTGACTGCAAGCCTGTGAGCCTGCAAGCCTGTAAGACAAACAAAATAGTTAAAAACAAAAAAAATAATAATACGATGAAGAAATTTTTATTGGCAATCATTTGCCTTATTATTGGCGGAATGGCATTTGCGCAGGCTCCGCAGAAAATGAGCTATCAAGCAGTAATCCGCGACAATAGCGGAAACATAGTAGCAAACCAGCAGATTTCGATGCGCATAAGCATCCTGAAGAAAACAGAACTAACGGAGCTAACAGACCTCAGTTCAGCCGAATATCCAATTGCTGGCAGAACTAGAGCGTTTGGCGATGATGTGACCTATACCAATATGCCAACTCCGACATACAACCAGGAAATCTACATTGAGACACATACCGTTTCTACCAACACTAACGGCTTGGTTTCGATCGAAATAGGCACAGGAAATGTTAGTATGGGCAATTTCTCGTCTATCGACTGGTCGGAAGGTACATATTTCATAAAGACCGATGTGGATTTGAATGGCGGCACGCGGTTCAAGACTATCGGCACAAGCCAGCTTATTTCCGTGCCTTACGCAATGTACGCGCAGAAAGCCGGCAGTGCGGTTACCGAAACCGACCCACAGTTCAACGCTTGGGACAAGGACTACAACGACTTGACAAATCGTCCAGAAATTCCAGTTGTCCCAACAAACGTTTCTGCATTTGAAAACGATGCCAACTATTTGACATCCTATACCGAAACTGACCCGCAGTTTAACGCTTGGGACAAAGACTACAACGACTTGACCAACCGTCCTGAAATACCAGTTGTTCCAACAAACGTTTCTGCATTCGAGAACGATGCAAACTACTTGACATCCTATACCGAAACTGACCCGACAATTTCTGCTTGGGCAAAGGCAGAAAACAAACCAGTGTATGACTACTCGGAAATAACAAACACGCCCGAATTATTTGACGGCAACTACAACAATTTGACAAACCGCCCCGAAATTCCAACTGTTCCAACAAATGTTTCCGCATTCGAGAACGATGCCAATTATTTGACATCCTACACCGAAACCGACCCGCAGTT
>DBYO01000021.1:0-43362 GCA_002310235.1 Bacteroidales bacterium UBA1184 | reverse complement strand
TGGGACAAGGACTACAACGACTTGACCAACCGTCCAGAAATCCCAGTTGTTCCGACAAATGTTTCTGCGTTTGAGAACGATGCGAACTATCTGACGTCCTACACCGAAACCGACCCGCAGTTNNTGGGACAAGGACTACAACGACTTGACAAATCGTCCAGAAATTCCAGTTGTTCCAACAAATGTTAGTGCAT
This sequence comes from Bacteroidales bacterium UBA1184, assembly GCA_002310235.1. Lineage (GTDB taxonomy): Bacteria > Bacteroidota > Bacteroidia > Bacteroidales > ML635J-15 > Bact-19. The sequence continues at coordinate 43,168 of DBYO01000021.1, read as the reverse complement.
TTACCAACGATGCAAACTACATAACATCTGCAGATGTACCAGCACAGGTAAATGCTGATTGGAATGCAACAAGCGGAGCAGGACAAATCTTGAACAAACCTGAACTTTTCAGCGGAAACTACAACGACTTGACCAACAAACCAGCAATACCAACTGTTCCGACAAACGTTTCCGCATTTACCAACGATGCAAACTACATTACATCTGCTGATGTTCCAGCACAGGTAAATGCCGATTGGAACGCGACAAGCGGAGCCGGACAGATTTTGAACAAACCTGAACTTTTCAGTGGAAATTACAACGACTTGACCAACAAGCCTGCAATTCCGACGGTTCCAACAAATGTTTCTGCATTCACAAACGATGCAAACTATCTGACATCCTATACCGAAACCGACCCGACAATTTCTGCTTGGGCAAAGGCAGAAAACAAACCAGTGTATGACTACTCGGAAATAACAAACACGCCCGAATTATTTGATGGCAACTACAATAATTTAACAAATACGCCAGATTTGAGTTCGTATATAACCGCAGAAACGCAGACATTGACTGATGTGGTTGCATTAAGCAATTCCGCTGGCGACAGGCAAATTAAGAATGTAGCCGACCCAACTGAAAACCAAGATGCAGTAACAAAGAAGTATGTGGATGAACTTATTGCGCAGTTGCAGGCTGCGATAAATGCGCTGAGCGGTAGTGGAAGTGGCAGCACGCCAAGTGGAAATCTTCCTGCTACTTGTACTATTACATTTGAGGCAAATGGTGGAACAGGAACAATGGTACCAATAGTTCTGTCACCTGGTCTGGTGTATAAAGTTCCTTTTAGTATGTTTAGCAATAACGATCTTTTTAACGGTTGGAACACTGCAGCAGATGGAACAGGGGCTACTTATTATCCTCTACAAAATATAGTGTTGTGGTCAGATATTACACTTTATGCACAATGGGGTTATAGCAGTTTTACCGACACGCGTGATGGTAATGTATATTCGACTATAAGAATTGGCGAACAGACATGGATGGCTGAGAACCTTAGAGCTACCAAATTTACCGATGGCACAAACATACCGTTAGGCAGTTCAACAAGCACTACTACAGCTTACAGATATAATCCAAACAACAGTAGTAGTAACGTGTCCAAATACGGCTACCTATATAACTGGAAGGCGGCAATGCACGGAGCAAGCAGCAGTAGCACGAATCCGAGCAATGTGCAGGGCGTTTGCCCTACAGGCTGGCATCTGCCGAGTGCTGCTGAGTGGACTCAATTGATCAACTATTTAAGCTCGCAAAGCCAATACCAGTGCGGAAGCACAAGTACCGACATTGCCAAATCGCTTGCTTCTACCACTGGTTGGAGAAGCACTACAGGAACGTGTGCTCCTGGCAACACTCCCTCCAATAACAATTCCACAGGTTTTTCTGCGTTCCCAGCCGGCTACTACACCGGCAGTTACAGCGGTTTTGGCAACATCACTTATTTCTGGGGTGCTACCGAGAGCGGCAGCGATGCGATCACCAGAGGCCTCAGCTACGGTTACGGTGATGTGAGCAGTGGCAACTCCAGTAAGGACTCCGCAAGGTCAGTGCGTTGCGTTCGCGATGAATAAATAGAAGTATGGATAAGAGATTATTATTAATGTATAACGAATAAAATTTAAAGTTATGTGTATAAAAATTTTAAAGAAAATTTTACAAATTATAGGTATTGAAGAATCTATAAGCATTAAAATTGATTACACTGCATCTTATCTTTATGAGGATGACAAGAATTTAAGAAATCCTTATCTTATACTCAATACGACATTTTTCAATAAATCTTCTTATGAACAAAATGTTGAATTATCTTTCTCTAAATCTATTGAATTTGCAGAATGTGTCAAGTTTAAAAAGCCAGATAACTATCAATATAAAAGTGGTGCAAAAATAATGACTCTTTCTCCTACAACAATTAAATCAGACATTATTCAACAATTTAAGATAAATGCTAATAGTGAATTATCTGGAGTTTTGGTTTTAAAAATATTACAACCAGAGTCTGAATATAAAATATATGTGAAATCATTATCGGATAATGGGAAAACAGCAGAATGTGCAAAAGAAATTAATATTAAAGAACTAAAACCATACAAAGCATAGTCAACTATGAGTGTATTTAAAATTACAAGACAGCAAGTTGTCAAAATACAAGAAATATATAATATTGGATTAGATCTCTTAAAGAAAACCGTGGCTCCAATAATAAATATTAACGGCCTCAGTAGGTGTAAGCATATGAATTACGAAGATCCACCTCAAAAGATATATAAGTATTTGTCTATTGAAATTGCACACGAATGCATAGAAGAAGGCAATATAAGATTTTCGCAACCATCAATGTGGAACGATGGGTATGAAAAAAGGTTTTATATTTCAAATTGTGATTATTCAAATATAATAACAGAAAAAGACAAATCTATTAGGGTTCCTAAATTATATGCTTGCTGTTTTACACAGAACAAGACAAGCGAAGCCGCATGGAAGATTTATTCATATAATGATAAGCCAAACACTAATAATGTATGTGTGCAATTTTCTATTAATGTTGAAAAGCTTAGATTGAAACTAGAAGAATATGCTATTAGTAATAATTGTATGATTTACGAAGGACCTATGGTTTATAACTATAGTGATGTGGAGATAGCAACAATACACAAAAAAGATGAAAATCTGCACAAAATTCTATTTGATAATTTTAACCTTGACAATTATTTGAGTTTACTTCGAATAAAAAGAAATGCTTTTTATTACGAAAATGAATACAGGTTTTTTGTCGTTCCTCAAGAACAAGAAAATGTCAATGACAACTATTTGTACATCCCAATTTGTTGGAAAGATATTGTTGATGAAATAAAGATTGAATCTAAAAATAGTAAGTTCATAAAAGATTGTTTCCAAAATTTTCTTAAATCAAAAGGATTCGATATTACTTTACAAGAATTTGATTTATACAATATGGAGAATAATATTGTGGTTGAAAAATAATGTAAGGCTTTGTATTGCACAAATCAGCAAAGCATAATGAAAAACGCATCGGAAAGGGTGCGTTTTTTTGTTTATGGCTTTGCCGTTTGAATGGCTTTGCCGTTTCTTGTTTCACGTTTCGTGTGATACGCACGTTTGAGTGGTTAAAGCCGTTTATGGGTTTCACGTTCAAGGGTTCAAAAGTTTAAAGTTCAAGAGTTCAATGGGTGCGCCGTTTGATGCGTAATGAATCGTGTTGTAGTACGATTGTCTGTTGTTTTTCAATAATTTCGGATAGACATTGTTTGCCAATGAGGATAAAAATGTTAGTTTTGCAAGATAATAGAATTGGCAAAAAAATAGAAAAATTTGGAGTAATTTTGATGGATACGCAGATAAAACTCTTTGAAAACAAGAAAGTTCGTACGCTTTGGGACACCGAATCCGAAGAATGGTATTTTTCGGTGGTGGATGTGGTTGCAGTTTTGACCGACAGCCCTAATCCAAGAAAATACTGGAGTGTATTGAAAACACGCTTAAAGTCAGAAGGAAGTGAGTTGGCTACAAATTGTAGTCAACTGAAAATGCCTTCGTCCGATGGTAAGATGTATAAGACTGATTGTATGAATATTACGCAGATTTTCCGCCTAATACAGTCGGTACCGTCACCTAAGGCTGAGCCTTTTAAACTATGGATGGCGCAGGTGGCTTAAACCTTCTCTTGCAGAGACGATGTATCACAGCGATAATATACAATAACGGACGGTTTAATTCCGTCCTTTTTTCATTATATTTGCAGATAAATTCCGTATTATTATGCCGTTCGATTATAGCAAACCGCGCCGCAAGGCAATACGCCTGAAAGGTTACGATTATTCGCGAAACGGATTGTATTATATTACAATCTGCACCAAGGACAGGAATTGTCTGTTCGGAGAAATAAAGGATGGCAAGATGCAGAAAAACGAATACGGGAAAATCCTTGAATCGGTATGGAACGGATTGCCTTCGCATTACACAAATATCGTTTTGCACGAACACATTGTCATGCCAGACCATTTTCATGCAATAATACAAATTGACAATAACCATAATGGTGGCGGTGCATCCGTAGGGGATGGTTTGAAACCGTCCCCTACGGATACGCAACCGCCAGATCCGGGCATGCAACCGACGAAACACGGCCTTACCGAATTTGTTCGTGCATTAAAAACATTTTCGGCACGAAAAATTAACGAATTACGCCATACGCAAGGCACACCCGTATGGCAACGCAATTATTACGAACATATTATCCGCAACGACGATGAATATTATCGAACCGTTAATTGCATAAAGGAAAATCCTGCCAAATGGAATGATGATGACGGTAAGAGCGTTGTAATGTGAGACCATTTTTCATTTGTCGGTTACCAGATAAGAAAATTCATTATATTTGCACTCAATTACGACAAAACAAAAACAATTATGCATAAGATATTTCTGCCGCTCGCATTTCTGATTGCCTTTGCTCTTTGCCTTAACGCACAGGAGAAGAAGGAATACAAAATCGGAACAATAGCATTCTACAACCTTGAGAACCTTTTCGATACTCTTCCGGGACCCAACGATGTGGAATTTACACCCGAAGGACCCAAAAACTGGAACACAGAAAAGTATTTCTCGAAAATCGACCGTATGGGTGGCGTGATTGTGCAGCTTGGTGCAGATGTTACGGGAACCGCTCCGATGATTGTTGGGGTGAGCGAGGTCGAGAACATTACACCGCTCAACGACCTTGTAAACTGCGAGGCGATGAAACCCTACCACTACAAGGTTGTGCATATTGATGGCCCCGACCGTCGTGGCGTTGACTGCGCATTGCTCTACAGGGAGGATTTTTTCAAGGTTACCAATGTGCGTATGCATCGCGTAATATCTGAGCAGGAAGGTTTTGTTACCCGCGACCAGATTGTAGTTTCGGGAATCTACGACGGTGAGGAGATGCATTTCATCGTGCTTCACTGGCCATCGCGACTTGGTGGCGAAAAGCGCAGTCTGCCGCGTCGTGCCGAGGCTGCAACCACTACGCGTCAAATCTTCGATTCCATTATGGCAATCAATCCCAACGCCAAGATAATCGCCATGGGCGACCTCAACGACGACCCCATCAACAAGAGCCTCAAGGACTATTGCAAGACTGTCGCCAAGAAGGATGAAGTGAAGGATGGTAAACTTTACGACCCAATGGAAGAATTGTACCGCAAGGGGATAGGCTCTCTGGCTTACGGCGACAGGTGGAACCTTTTCGACCAGATGATTTTCTCCCCGGCATTCGTAAGTAGCGACAAGTCAACATACGTGCATTATGCCAGCCACGTGTTCAACAAGGCGTTTCTAACGCAAAAGGAAGGTCGCTACAAGGGTTATCCGCTGCGTACATACGTCGGCACAACATATCAGTCGGGCTACAGCGACCATTTCCCTGTTTATTCGTTCATAATCAAGGAGAAATAAGCTATGCTGGTAAAGACTTTTGGCAGTGCCGTCGATGGCATCAATGCGCAGACAATCACCATTGAGGTGAATGTTTCCAATGGGGCAAAGTTTTACCTCGTTGGGCTTCCCGACAATGCTATTAAGGAAAGCGAACAACGTATGATAAGCGCATTGAACAACAGCGGTTTTCGTTGGCCAGGTAAGCGCATTGTGATAAATATGGCACCTGCCGACATGCGCAAGGAGGGTTCTGCATACGACTTGCCGATGGCAGTTGGAGTGCTTGCAGGTTCGGAGCAGATTTCGGCACATCTGCTCGACAAGTACATAATTATGGGTGAACTTTCGCTCGACGGCAGCGTAAAGCCAATTAAAGGTGCATTGCCTATTGCCATAAATGCCAAGGAAGCAGGGTTCGCAGGAGTGATTCTGCCTGTAGAAAACACTCTTGAGGCTGCTGTAGTCGATGGCATTGAAGTTTATGGCGTACACAATATTACCGAAACTGTTGAATTCCTAAATGGTACCCGTCAGCTGGAACGCGTGACCGTTGACCTCGAAGTTGAGTTCCAGAAGTCGCTTTCCGACAACGATTTGGATTTTGCTGATGTGAAAGGTCAGGAAAATGTGAAACGCGCCCTTGAAATTGCTGCTGCTGGCGGTCACAACATAATAATGATAGGCCCTCCGGGTTCTGGAAAGACAATGCTTGCCAAGCGTATTCCTTCGATACTTCCGCCCTTGAGCCTCGATGAGGCTATCGAGACCACAAAGATACATTCGGTAGCAGGCAAGACAGAGGCTGGACATTCGCTGATGCTACGCCGTCCGTTCCGCTCGCCGCATCATACGATTTCTGACGTTGCATTGGTAGGCGGTGGAACTTATCCTCAGCCCGGGGAAATTTCACTCGCACACAATGGGGTGCTCTTTCTAGATGAACTTCCTGAATTCAAGCGCACTGTGCTCGAAGTTATGCGTCAGCCGTTGGAAGACAGGATTGTAACCATTTCGCGAGCCAAATTTACGGTGGAATATCCGGCAAGTCTTATGCTTGTGGCATCGATGAATCCTTGTCCGTGCGGCTATTACAACCATCCCGAAAAGGAATGCACTTGTACGCCTATGGCTGTGCAGAAGTATATGAGCAGAATTTCGGGTCCGCTGCTCGACCGTATCGATATACATTTGGAGGTTACGCCTGTGAAGTTCGAGAAACTGGCCGATACTCAGCCTGCCGAACATAGTTCCGAAATACAGAAGCGTGTTATTGGAGCCCGCAAGGTTCAGGCGAAACGTTTTGCCAAGAGCAAGAAGATTTACTGCAATGCCCAGATGTCGTCGAAGCAGATACGTGAGTTCTGCAAGTTGGACAGCACTTGTATTGCCTTGCTGAAGACCGCAATGGAAAAGTTGCATCTTTCTGCCCGTGCCTACGACCGCATTGTGAAGGTTGCCCGCACCATCGCCGACCTCGAGCATAGCGACGACATCCAGCCGGCACATATCGCCGAGGCAATTCAGTACAGAAGTCTGGACAAGGAAAATTGGGGACAGTAATGCCTTCGGCGTTTCTATGGCTTCGCCGTTTGGAAGTTTCAATGGCTACGCCGTTTCAATGTCTTCGGCGTTTCTATGTTTCTAAGTTTCTTGCTTCGCGTTTCTGGGGCTAAAGCCCGTTTCTCGTTTCTTGTGCTACGCACGTTTCTGGGTTTGGCTTACGCCGAGCTAAAGGTTAACTTCGCTGAGGGCTTCGCCGTTTATCGCTACGTGGTTTCTATGCCTACGGCGTTTCTATGGCTTACGCCGTTTCTATGTTTAACTTCGTTGAGGGCTTACGCCGTTTCAAGTTTCATGTTTGATGGGCTGCGCCCGTTTGAAAGTTTCTATGGTTCTTTTGTGGGTTTTAGGTATCTCGTGTTACTTGTGCTGAGCTTGTCTAAGTTTGTGTTAATCGTAGCCGTTAATTATTTCTTTTTCATTTCCTTTACCGTCGCATACTCGCCATCTTCGTTCAGTGTGATTTCGTAGCGGTGCTTGCCGTCTTTCGACTGGGTGTAGCGGATATTGTCCTTCGCGTAAGGGAAGAGCGGTCTGGTGCCGTAAATGGCTTTGCCGTTCTTTTTCAGCCATTCACCGATTTCCTTCATGCGTTGAAGTGCAACTTCGGGCAATTGACCATCGGCATCTGGGCCAACATTCAGTAGATAGTTTCCACCTTTGGCGACAATGTCTATCAGCGTGTGTATCAGTTTACGAGTACTCTTGTAATTGTCGTTCTCCACATACGACCAACTGTCGCCCATGCTCATGCAGGTTTCCCACGCGTAAGGCAAGGTATGTTCGGGAACTTGTTGTTCGGGAGTTCGGTAGTTTTCGTATTTGCCACCTACGCTACGGTCAACAATTATTAGGTCGGGATTGTCTTGGCGGGCCATAGTGGCAATGCGTGGCATGTCAATGTCCTGTATGCGAGCGTAGCAACCTAGCCATTCAATGGTTTCTTCGTTTAGGCTCCATTCTGGACGTACCCAGCCACCGTCGAGCCATAAAATGTCGATGTCGCCGTAGTTGTGCGTTAGTTCGTATATCTGGTTGTAGGTAAACTCCTTGAATTTTGCCCAGCGCTCTGGGTTTTCGTGGATGTCGTAGTTGACATTGCGGTCGGGAGTGGCCCATTCATGCGCCCAGTAGTCGTCGTTGTGCCAGTCGGGTTTCGAGAAGTACAAGCCAATCCACATTCCTTCGTTGCGGAACGCATCAACTATGTCCTTTGTAATGTCGGGTTGTGCCGATGTGTGGTATGGACATTCGCTACCTGCAACGCTGTAGTCGGTCTGCTTGCTGTCGAACATGCAAAATCCGTCGTGGTGCTTGGTGGTGAAAACCATATATTTCATTCCTGCCTCTTTGGCAGCTTTTGCCCACTGACTTGCATCGAAATGCTTGGGATTGAAAGTCTTGTTCAAGGCTTGATATTCCTTCTTGTACTCGTAGTAGTCGGCGCCGTTGCGGTTTATCCACGGCTCGTTGCAGATGCTCCACGATTCCACCACGCCCCATTGCGAGTACATTCCCCAATGTGCCATAAAACCGAATTTAAGGTCTTGCCACTGCTCGATGCGGTTGAGAATTACGGTGTCTGTTTCGGGTCTGCTGTCGCTTTGTGCGTTCAGAGCCAAAGTTGCCAAAACTATGCTGAGTAGAATAACCGTTTTTTTCATTATCTTTTGTATTTGAATGTGATGTCATTTAAATCGTTGTCGTCACTGCTGAAACCAACATGCAGAATCATTTTTTCACCATTTGTGGGTTCTCTCATTTCGTTAGTTTTTTCATCAAATTTGCGCAACCAAAACCTGTCTATGTTTATGCCAAACTCGCGTTCTCCGTTGACAGGAACCTCCACCTTCGCTATGCCGACTAAGGCTTTCTTGGGCGCATTCTTGTCATTAGGATAACTTATGTAAACCTGCACGGTGGTTTTCCCCGATTTGCAATGGGCTTTAGTACCGTTATTGTGAACGGTTCCCGTAATGCGCATTTGGGATTTGTCAAAATTAATGTTTGACAATTTGAAATCGGAATACGAAAGTCCGTATCCAAACGGGAACATCGGTTCTTCTGACATATACTTATAGGTGCGACCTTGCATGTCGTAGTCGTCGAAGTCGGGAAGCTGCGCTGTCGATTTGTAAAAAGTCACAGGCAGACGACCAAAATTGTCGCAGTCGCCAGCCAATGCCGAGGCAACGGCCTTTCCCATGTCCTCTCCACCGTACCAGCAAACCATTATGGCGTTTGTTTCGTCGATTATGTTTTCAAGGGCGATTGCACTGCCAGAGCATAGTAATAGAACTATAGGTTTGCCAATTTTTTTCAGTTGCTTTATCTCATCGACTTGGTTTTCGGGAAGTTCTATCATTGTGCGGTCACCCTTGTGGAACCCAGGAATGTCGATTGGAAGTTCTTCGCCTTCGAGTTGCGGGTTAAGTCCACCTGCATAGATAATTATGTCGGCTTTGGAGGCGGTTTCTGTCATTGTAAAGCGTTTTGCCATCCCTTCCGAAATGGTTGAAGTGTGCAACGGTGTTCCGTTGTAGTTGCCAAGAGGCATAAGCGTGTCGTTGGCGTTTGGTCCTGCAAGGTAAATCCGTTTCCCGTCAATTGGCAAGATTCCGTCGTTTTTCAACAGCACAAATGTTTCGGTAGCAGCGTCATGCGGGGAGGTTTGTGACCGATGTCGTATTTCGGTGCGTGCTTCTGCGACTTGCATTCTTAGTTTTAGTATTCTGCGCAAATGATCGTCAATTTTGCTTTCAGAAATATAGCCGGAATCGACGGCAGTTTTCAGTGCTTGCAGACCGCTGCCGCATTCAAGATCAACTTCGCTGCCAAAAGCATCGGAGGCTGCGAGTGCCGCTGTGGCGTGTGTTTCGTGGCGCGGGATTACTGTGTCGCGTTCCCAGCAATCGTTCAACGCCCAGCAGTCGGTGACTATTATGCCATCGTAATGCCATTTGTTGCGCAGAATGTCAACAAGCAATTCTCGATTTGTGCAGCAGGGCGTTCCGTTCAGGCGGTTGTAGCCGCACATTATTTGCCGTACGTCGCTGCACTTTATTATATATTCGAATGCTGGCAGGTAGGTTGTCCAGAGGTCGCGTTGTGAAACATTAGCGTCGAATTGGTGGCGTATGCCTTCGGGACCGCTGTGTACAGCGAGGTGTTTGAGGCAGGCTGCTGCCGATAGCACCGACTTGTCGTTGTCGCCGTGTTGAAGTCCGCCGACGCAGGCAAGTCCCATTGTGGCGGTTAGAAAAGGATCTTCTCCGTAGGTTTCCATGCCGCGTCCCCAGCGCGGATCGCGGAAAATGTTGATGTTCGGAGTGAAAAACGTCAGTCCGGTGTAGTCGTCGTATTTTCCGTTGGCTTGTGCTTCGTTGTATTTGCGGTGTGCTTCAGTGGCTGTCTGTGCGAAAATATCCTCCGCCATTTCGGAGTTGAATGATGCTGCTATCGCTATAGGCATTGGCCATACTGTTGCCGTTCCGTTGCGACCTACGCCGTGCAGTGCCTCGTTCCACCAGCTGTAGGCTTTTAACCCTAGACGTGGAATGGCTGGGTTTCGGTGTTCCATTAGCGAAAGTTTTTCGTCCATGCTAAGCCGTCCGATGAGGTCGTTCACGCGTGCATCGATGTCGAGCGAAGTGTCCTGAAACGTGTATTGCTGTGCGGTGCTTGTCAGAGGAAACAGCAGGCTCGCTGTAAGTATAAGGATATATGTCAGGTGTTTTAGCATGATGCAAAGATACAAAAAAATGCAGACGATGGTTTTAGGTCCGAATTTTGCTATTTTTGCATTTGAACAAAAATATTGGCGTATGAAAGCGGTATTTATGATAATGGCAATCGTGTTTTCGATTTCGCTGGATGCAGTAAATCCTGTAAAGGTGTACAAAGGTACTAGTGTGTATAACAGTGATGTTATCTGCAATGTCAGTGGTGGCAAAGTGTATAAGAAAAATTCGGTGTACAACAGTGATGTGGTTTGCACTGTCCGCGAAAACAAGATATACAAAGCCAATTCGGTGTATCGCAGCGACGTGATATTTACAATTGTCGATGGCAAGGTCTATACTGGCAATTCGGTGTACAACAGCGATATTGTGATGACAATCCGCGACGGTAAAATATACAAAGGCACATCGGTCTATAATAGTGATATTATCGCAACTGTGCGCGACGGAAATGTGTATGCTGGAACTTCGGTGTACAATAGCGACATTGCTTTTTCTTTCAATGGCAATCTGACACTGGTTGAGTTTGTGGCAGTATGGTATGCCGTGTTTTATGCATGGTAGAGGGAAGTTAAAAGTTAATAGTTGAAAATTGAAAGTAGCCGCGCAATGCTTTGCGCGAAAAATTGAAAGTAGTTGCGCAATGCTTTGCGCAAAATAGCTGACGTTGTGTGCAACGTAGTCAACAATTATCCATTGTCCATTGTTAATTATCCATTTTTCAATATTAATTGTCCATTGAAAAAATTATTAATTTTGCGACCAAATTTTGACAAACTATGGAAAAGAACGACATAACAACAAAAGTGCTTATTGCTCTCGTATCGTTGATGCTGGTAGCTGTGATTGTGCTAGGATATTTGCTGTACAAGACATCGAAAGAAAAGGACCAGATAGTTGTTGTGAATACCGAAACCACTAGCGAACGCGACAAGATAAAAGCCGAATTCTCCAACCTGTTGGATCAGTACAATGGACTTGAGACCACCAACGATAGTCTCAACGCCGAAATAAATGGTCGCAAGCAGGAGATTGTAATGCTTATCGAGGAACTTGATAAGACCAAAAACTGGGCTGCAGGTATGAAAAAGAAATACGAGGAGGAACTCGGCACTCTGCGCAGCATCATGAAGCACTATGTTTTCCAAATAGATAGTCTTAACACCTTGAATCAGCAGCTTACTGCCGAGAACGAGATGGTAAGAACCGAAAACGACCGCTACAAGTCGGAAAACGACGAGCTTGTCGATCGTAATACCGAACTTTTGACCACAATTGAGGACGCAAGCGTGGTAAATGCTTCGCACATAAGCGTGCTATTCCTCAATGGTCGCGACAAGGAAACCAATAAGTCGGGTAAGATTGAAAAGCTGAAAATAAATTTCACGCTTTCAGCCAACAAGTTGGCTTCGAGTGGACAAAAGACCGTCTATTTGCGCATCAAACGTCCCGACGGATATTATATTTCTTCGGGTGGAACTTTCGCTGCAGGTGACTCGCAGTTGTCGTACTCCGATTCGCGTAACATAACTTACGAAAACCAGTCACTCGATGTTTCTATATATCATAAGGTAACCGAGCAACTTACAGTGGGTAAGTACGGAGTTAGCCTGTATATGGACGGTAAGATGATTGGTGAAAGTTCATTCCTGATAGAAAAATAAGTGGCGATGAACGAGGTGATGCCCGTTATCGAAAGGTATGTGGACTGGAATGCATCTATCATTCTGGTAAATTCGGTAATTGTGGTAATTTTGTTCATAGTGTCGCGAATGATGTACCCCGATTTCTACAGGTTGGTGGTATATAGAATGTTCGTGGATAATTTCTCAGGACGTCCTCTTTCTCGTGTTACCGAAGTTTCGTCAATAGAAGCTATTACGATAATAATTTCGCTGATATCGCTTTCTACTATGGGGTTTGCCGTAATATGTTATTCTGACCTTACCAGTGTGAAAATGGAGCATGGTCGCGAATGGGTAATAATGCTAATTGTGCTGCTGTCGTTCACTGTATATAATCATATTAGGGGATTGATTAATATTTTTGCAGGAAAATTATTCCGTATGCAGGAGTATGTAAGAAGGTACAACACCCTGATTCTTGATACCGAAAGACTGATGAGCCTTTTGTTTTTACCGCTGTTTTCGCTATGCCCGTTTGTTCCTGCAGTAGTAGCAAAAGCTTTAATATGTATTGCCATAGCAATATTTGTCGTTTTGGTGACATTGCAGTATGTGACAATTTTTTTTCATTTGTTGAAAAATAATTTTTTGAATCATCACTCATTTTTGTATTTTTGCACGCTCGAAGTTTTACCAGTTTTGATAACTATCAAGTTGGTATTGTAGTTTCGAAAAGTTTAATTATAAGAAGTTAATCTATAGGAGTTTATGGTGAAAATAAAAAGTGTTCTTGTATCGCAGCCGAAGCCGGAAACAGACAAGTCCCCATATTACGATATTGCAAAAAAATACAACGTTAAGATAGATTTTCGTCCTTTCGTTAAGGTTGAGGGAATTCCTTCGAAGGATTTTCGTACTCAAAAAATAAACCTTGCCGACTACATGTCGGTTATCTTCAACAGCCGTCACGGTGTTGACCATTATTTCAGAATGTGCGACGAACTTAGAGTTCCTGTCAACGACAACCGCAAATATTTCTGCATATCGGAGTCGATAGCTTTCTATTTGCAGAAGTATGTCACTTACCGCAAGCGTAAGATTTTCTATGGAAACGGCACACTTGCAAATCTTATGCAGCAGGTACAGAAGTTTCCAGAGGACAAGTATCTGGTGCCACTGAGCGATGTTCACAAACAGGACATTCCAGAAAAACTTGCCGAAGCTAATATAGCATACGACATTGCAGTGCTCTACCGCACGGTAAGTTCCAACATGTCGGATATGGAGACCCTCGGACACGATATAGTTTTGTTCTTCAGCCCTGCAGGAGTTATGTCGCTCAAGCAGAACTTTCCGAATTTTAACCAAGAAGAGGAGAATGTTTTCATAGGAGCATTTGGTCCTACAACTGCCGAAACTGTTGAAAAACTTGGTTACCGTCTCGACATAAAGGCACCTACCGCCGACAATCCATCGATGCCGGCCGCTCTAGAAAAGTTCATCAAGGCGCAGAACGGAAAATAATTACTGCCTACAGATGTCCGAGTCCGAAACTTTTCCCATTGCCGACAGGTGCGAATGTGATTTTTCGCGCCAGACATTGAAGAGAAGTTGCATGCTGAAACATAAGTCGGACATTGAGAGACTATTTCGCACTGGTCGTAAGGCGAATATCGAATACATAAGGCATACATACATTAAATATTCTGCCACCTCGTCGCAAGACGGGGTGCGCATTTTTGTATCGGCACCTAAAAAATATTTCCACCATGCAGTCGATCGAAATCTCATGAAACGCCGTATGCGCGAGGCTATCAGAAAAAACCTCTCCGAAATGAGGAAATACTGTGCCGAAAACAATATTGGCATTGATATTGCGTTTGTGATGCAGTCGAATATTATTCGCGAATATGCGGATGTGGAAAGAATAATTGTAATATCTTTACAAAAAATTTTAAACGACATTTATGAGAAGGTTTAAAAATATAATAAAAGTTTTTGCTGCATTGTCGCTAGTGATGGCACTTGCAATGCCTATATGCGCTCAGGAGAAACAGAAAAACGATCAGACCGACTATAATTTTGAGAGTGTCAAGAATCTCGACATTTTTCATTCGCTATACAGGGAGTTGTATCTTTACTATGTCGATCAGCTGGAACCCGAAAAACTTATCAAAACCGCCATCGATAAGATGCTCGAAGGTCTTGACCCTTATACTGTTTATATTCCCGAAAACCAGATAGAGGACATAAAACTCATAACCACAGGTCAGTATGGCGGAATAGGTGCGCTTATCCGTCAGGATGGCGACTATGTAATGATTACCGATCCGTACGAAAATTCACCTGCAGCAAAAGCTGGAATAATAGCAGGAGACAAGATTCTCGAGGTTGATGGTCATTCAATGAAAGGAAAAAAGTCTGATGAGGTTTCGGAACTTCTTCGTGGTGAGCCTAATACAAAGGTAAAACTGAAAATGCAGCGAATGTTCAAGGACGAGCCTATCGAATTTCAAATAACACGCGAAGAAATAAAGTTGCCTTCGGTGCCATATTATGGCATTATCGATGAAGGGGTGGGCTACATTACCCTCAGCAGTTTTACAAACACAGCTGCAAAGGAAGTGCAGGAAGCTCTTGAAAGCATGAAAAAATCCGACAATATCAAGTCGTTGGTATTGGATTTGCGTTCAAATCCGGGTGGATTGCTTATCGAGGCAGTAAAGATTTGCAATCTTTTCATCGATGCTGGTCAGGAAATAGTTAGCACCAAGGGTAAGGTTTCGGAATGGGACAAGTCGTACAAGACAACAGCCAAGCCAGTTGATAGGGACATAAAGATAGTCGTTCTTGTCAACGAAATGTCGGCTTCGGCATCCGAAATTGTTTCGGGAAGCATTCAGGACTTGGATAGGGGGGTGGTTGTAGGTCACCGCACTTTCGGCAAGGGACTTGTGCAGACTACCCGTAACCTCAGCTACAACGGAATGCTTAAGGTCACGACTGCAAAGTATTACACACCGAGTGGGCGATGCATTCAGGCTCTCGACTATTCACATCGCAACGAAGACGGAAGCGTAGGTCATGTTCCAGATTCGCTAATCTCCAAGTTCTACACCAAGAACAAACGCGAAGTTTTTGACGGCGGTGGTATTACTCCCGATGTTGTTGTTGACGATAGTGTGACCAACACATTGCTAACCCAGCTCATGCTCGATGATATGTTCTTCAAGTATTCGGTATGGTATCGCAGCAAGCACGAGTCTATTGGCGACGACCCTGCAAAGTTTGTTTTTTCCGATGATGACTACAAAGATTTCAAGGAATTCCTTGTTCGTGAGAAATTCGACTACAAGTCGTTCTCCGAGGAAAGCGTTGAGGATTTGATTGAAGTTGCCAAGACAGAGAATTACTACGACAACATCTCGAAGGACATCGAAACTTTGCTTTCGAAACTGAAGCAGGACAAGGACAGGGATTTGGAACGTTACAAGGATGAGGTTAAGAAGTGGATTGTAAGCTACATAATGCCGCGGTACTTCTACGAGAAGGGCAGCATAATGTTCAGCATCAACTACGACGAGGAAGTAAAGAAAGCGATTGAGATACTAAAGGACGAAAATATGTACAATGACATTCTTTCGCCAAAGAAATAATTTGAAATAAGGAAATACAACTATGGATACAGTATTAAGTGGAATCAGGTCAACTGGAAATCTTCATTTGGGCAACTATCTTGGGGCGGTAAGGAATTTTGTAAGGATGCAGGAAGGAAACAATTGCTATTTCTTCATTGCCGACTATCATGCACTTACCACTCACCCTGCCACCGAGGAAATGCACCGCAATGTGCGTCAGGTGCTAGTCGAATACCTTGCTAGCGGTATTGATCCCGAAAAATCTACTGTTTATATCCAGAGCGATGTCCCCGAAATTTGTGAGATGTACCTTCTGCTCAATATGAACGCCTATTTGGGTGAACTTTGTCGTACTTCCTCGTTTAAGGAGAAGGCTCGCAAGCAGCCCGAAAACGTAAACGCAGGATTGTTGACATATCCTGTGCTGATGGCCGCCGACATACTTATGCATCATGCCGATAAGGTTCCAGTAGGTAAAGACCAGGAGCAGCACCTTGAGATGACACGAAAGTTTGCTCGCCGTTTCAATACTATGTTCAATGTTGAGTACTTTAAGGAACCGCAGGCATACAACTTTGGTGGTGAACTTATCAAGATTCCTGGACTCGATGGCTCCGGCAAGATGGGCAAGTCGGAAGGCAACGGCATTTTCCTTGCCGACGACGAGAAGGTTATCCGCAAGAAGGTCATGAAGGCAGTTACCGATAGCGGTCCAACCGAACCGAATTCGCCTATGCCCGAACCGATACAGAACCTTTTCACTATAATGAAGGCTGTTTCTACACCCGACACCGTGGCATACTTTACCGAAAAGTACAATACCTGCGAAATTCGCTACGGCGATATGAAGAAGCAGCTTGCAGAGGACATTGTCGCTATAATTAAGCCTATCAGCGAACGTATCAAGGAAATAGATTCCGACAACGAATTCCTAAAGCGCACCGTTATGCGTGGCGCCGAAAAGGCTCGCGAAAATGCCATCAAGACAGTTCGCGAAATGCGCGAAATAATGGGATTCAAGAGATTGTTCTAGATGTATAATTTGTAGTTGCGCAATGCATTGCGCAACTATCTTACATACCTTCCTTGTATATTTCTGCCATAATTTCCATTTTGGGCAGGTCGTAGCCCGAAAATACTATGCCCATGCGGAAAAGGTTCAGACGAAGAGAACCTGGTATATGTGATGATATTTCTTTCCAAGCATCAAACATTTCCCGGCTCCAGTTGATGTCGTCGATGACTATGATTGATTTCTGACCGCTATGTTTCTTTGCAATATTGTCGAAATATTTGATTGTTGCTTCGTAGGTGTGATTGCCGTCGATAAAAACAAGATCGAACTTTTGTCCCTTTAGCGTATCGTTGTCGAAAAGATGGTCGAAGTTGTCGTTGATGAATGTTACATTTGCTATTTGGCGCTTGTCAAATTCCGTTTTTGTGAATTTGTATGTTTCTGGACAGCCTTCGACGGTTGTTACATTGGTTTTGGCGTTTGTCTTAGCAAGAAACATTGTGCCTATGCCTACCGAGGTGCCTAGTTCGAGAATGTTTTCCACCTTGAATGCATCTATAATCTTTTGCAGCACACCGCCGTAGCGTGGATCGGTGGATGATTTGCGAGTAATCTGCTTTACTTTGCGAATGTCGCTTTTGCCCGTTCCGAAGTCGGTGACATTTATTTCGGTATTGTCGGCTAGCATATTTAAGCGGTATTCGCAACATTCAACGAAACTGCTCATCTGGAACATCGAGTCGAGTATGAACTCGTTGAACACGTCGGGAAGTTTTTCGTTTTCCTTCGACCTTAACAAGTATGATATGTTTCCTGGCAGTTTCAAATTTATTATTTTTGCAGTGGCAAAGTTAGAAAAAATCTTCGGTTATTTGTCGCGGAGTATGATTGCAGATTATTTGGATACTGACATAACTTATATGAAGGGCGTTGGACCCAAGCGTGCCGAAATCTTTAAGAAGGAGTTTGGCATACGCACTTTCCGCGATTTGCTATATTATTTCCCATACCGCTATGTCGATCGCAGTCGTTTCTATTCTGTTGACGAACTCAACAAGGATTTGCCATACGTTCAGCTGAAAGGAAAATTCATTAGCCTCGAGCTGCAGAAAATCGGTGCCAACAAGAAGAAACTTGTGGGAACATTTACCGACAATACTGGTGTGGTGGAAGTTGTGTGGTTTCAGGGAATTGACTGGATAAGCAAGAGTGTAAATAGGGACAAAACCTATATTTTGTTTGGTAAGCCAAGCGAGTTCAGCGGTCGCATCAATATTGTACATCCCGAAATGGAAGAATTGTCGAAGTGGCAGAGCAAGCCGCAGGTGACACTAGCTCCGCAGTACAGCACAACCGAGCAATCTAAGAGCAGCTATATAAATAGCAAGACATTCCAGATGCTTTTAGCTTCGCTCATCCCCAATATCCATGGCAGGGTGCTCGAAACTTTACCTCACTATATTATCGAGAAATACAAACTTTTGAGCCTTGAGAATACATTATGCCAGCTTCATTTTCCCGAAAATACTGAAATGTTGCGTCAGGCGCAATATCGTATAAAATTCGAGGAACTTTTTGTCATCCAGCTCAACATACAGAAGGCAAAGTTGCATCGTCACAGCACCGTGCGAGGTTTTGTCTTCGACCGAAGCAAGGACAATTATCTGAAAGAGTGTTTTCACAAGAAAATTCCTTTCAAGATGACTGGGGCGCAGACACGTGTGCTTCAGGAAATCCGTGCAGATGTGTGCAGTGGTCGCCAGATGAACCGTCTTTTGCAGGGCGATGTAGGTAGCGGAAAGACACTTGTTGCGTTGCTTACTATGCTTATGGCTGTCGATAATGGTTATCAGGCGTGTTTGATGGTGCCCACCGAGGTGCTTGCTCAGCAGCATTACCGTTCGTTGTCGAAAATGCTCGATGGTATAGGTGTAAGCATACGACTGCTCACGGGTTCTACCAAGCAACGAGAGCGCACAGAAATCGATCGCGGACTTCGCGACGGAAGTCTGAACATTTTGGTTGGAACTCATGCTCTTATTGAGGAAACCGTTGTGTTCAAGAATCTCGGTATGGCAGTTATCGACGAGCAGCATCGTTTTGGTGTGGAGCAACGCGCAAAGCTGTGGAAGAAGAACGAACTCGCACCGCATATCCTTGTAATGACCGCCACTCCTATTCCGCGTACTCTTGCTATGACGCTTTATGGCGATCTTGATGTGTCGGTTATAGATGAACTTCCAAAGGGGCGTTCGAAGATTATTACTAGGCATTTTACAGATGCTTATAGGCTCAAAGTATATGGTTTCATGCGCAAGCAGATAGAGGAGGGGCATCAAGTGTATGTGGTGTATCCGCTTATTTCGGAGTCGGAAAATACCGATTTGAAGGATTTGGAGGACGGCTACGACCGTATTACGCGCGAGTTCCCCATTCCGCAATATCATGTGGCAGTTGTTCACGGACGTATGAAACCCGACCAGAAGGAACTGGGAATGAGCCTTTTCGAAAGAAACAATGCGCAGATTATGGTTGCCACGACGGTAATAGAAGTTGGTGTTGATGTGCCCAATGCCACAGTGATGGTAATCGAAAGTGCCGAGAGATTCGGTTTGTCGCAGTTGCACCAGTTGCGTGGTAGGGTAGGACGAGGTAGCGCGCAGTCGTACTGCATACTAATGACCAAGCCCAACCTTTCCGAGAATGCCTACAGCCGCATTTCCACTATGGTAAACAGCACCGACGGATTTGAAATTTCGGAAACCGACCTCAAGTTGCGTGGTCCTGGCGACATGGAAGGCAAGCAGCAGAGCGGTTTCGCTTTTGACCTCAAGATGGCAAGCCTTAGTCAGGATGGACAACTTATCCAATATGTGCGCGATATCGCCAACGAAATCCTCGACGCCGACCCAGCCCTCGAAAAACAGGAAAATCAGCTGTTGGTAAAGGCATTGAAGGAATTAAACAAGAATAAGATAAATTACGGAAGCATAAGCTAACAGTCTTGCTGTCTAACAGGCTCACAGTCTTGCTGTCTAACAGACTTGCCGACATATAGCCTGGTCTTCCGTTGGACAGGTCTTCTGCTAGACAGTTAGCCTTTGAAAATCTTGCTCTTGCACAAGTGTATCTTATTGAAAAAGTATAGGAACGAAGTGTGTATAACACCAAAACCGTATTTGCAGCTGCGTCTGAAATTTATCGAGCTGGCTTCTTTGAAATATTTTGTGGGGCAGGTGACTTCGGCAATTTCGTAGCCTGCATAGAAAATCTGTGCAAGCATTTGGTTGTCAAATACAAAGTCGTCGGAATTTATGTTGTAGTTGATCGCACGAAGCACATCGGCAGAAAAGGCGCGGTAGCCGGTGTGGTATTCCGACAACTTCTGGTGCATAAGCAGGTTCTGCGTGAAGGTAAGCATTCGGTTGAACCAGTATTTGTACAATGGCATTCCGCCTTTACGTGCGCCACGACCTAATATTCTTGAACCGAGTACTACTGGATACACATCGTTGGCAATAATGTACGACATCGATTCTATAAGTTTTGGCGTGTACTGATAGTCGGGGTGGAGCATAATCACAATGTCGGCACCAAGTTCCAGAGCCTTGTTGTAACACGATTTCTGGTTGCCGCCGTAGCCTTTGTTCTTTTCGTGGACAATGATGTTCTTGATGCCTAGTTTTTTGCCCACTTCTACGGTGTTGTCGCGGCTGAAATCATCGACAAGGATAACGTCATCCACAATGTCGAACGGAATTTCGTTGTATGTCTGTTCGAGAGTCTGTCCTGCGTTGTAGGCAGGAAGCACAACCACTATTTTCTTATTTTTTATCATTTGCCTTTTTCTGTTTTAGCATTTCGCCCTTGCTTATGTATTCCTGACCTTTTGCGTTGTCGCCGAGATTCATATAAGTGTAGCCGAGGTTGGTGTACGAAAGGTCGTCGTCGGGGTCAAGCTCGATTGCCTTTTCGAGTGCAGGAATAGATTTGGCGTAGTTGCCAGAGATTCCGTATGCAACGCCCAAGTCTTTGTAGTACGATGCATTCTTCTCAAATTTGCAAGTCTCGGCTTTCTCAAAACATTGTATAGAGGCATCCATATTGCCAAGTTCGCGTCCGTAAATAACGCCGAGTACATAGTATGCTTCACCGCATTCGGGTTTTATCTTTATCAGGTTGCCAAGCACTTCGAGAAGTTCGGGAACTGTTGAGGTTGTGAGCTTGTTGCGTAGCATTCCTGGAGTTTGCATAAGAACAACATGTATGTTGCCGTTTGCAATGTCGTGCTGCGGGTATGAGCTTATAATTTTTATGTATGAATCTAGTGCATCGGCTATGTTGCCTGTTTCGAAGTAAGCGTTGCCTAACAAGTTCATCGCATCGCTGTAAACTGCAGTGGAACTTTGCTTCTTCGAGTTTCTTTTGCCATCGCTGGCGTATATTTCGTTCGATTTCTTGAGATATTTGATTGCTTTTTCGCAAAGTGCGTCGTGCAGTTCCTTGTCGTTATCCTTCACTTCTTTCGACTGAGCACGTTCGAGCGTGCGACCACCTGCGGCGCAGTTGCCCTTTGCCGACATAGTCGATACTTCTACATCGGTGGTAAAAAGTACTGTGTCGTTTTCCCAATCGGCATTGCGTGTAACTGTTTTCAGAGCAAAAAGACATAGGACAATAGCCAATACAACTCCGGTAACTGTTTTTGCCGCCGAGATGTTTTTAGTGAGTTTTGGCAGAACTTCAGCAAAGAACCATGCAACAAGCAGGCAAAAACCTATTGATGAAATGAAGATGAAACGTTCGTTCATCAGCGTGCCTACAGCGAAAAATATATTGCAAACAGGTGCCAGTGGAATAAGGAAGAACAAAATCGAATACGAGGCAATGTTCTTTTTCTTAATCATTCCATACACAGCGTAAATTCCTAGTGCAAGGTATATTGCGAGCGATAGCAGCGCCAGTCCGTCGGTAAGTTCGGTCTTTGGAATCTGCCACGGGTAGTAGTCGTAAGTAAGTGGGTGGGGGATGAACAATAACTTTATGTACATCAACAGAGTTACGAATATAGTGCCGTAGCGTTCGGAGAAATTCATCTTGATGAACGGGTCGTTCATGAGTTCCTTTGTCTGCTCTGTGTGTTCCCATCCAAGCACCATTCCGCGTACTGCTAGAAATGCCACCGAAGCCACAGCAAGCGGTATCATTACCTTGCCGATTTCCTTCCATTTTGCATTGGTAAAGTAATATAGCGTTAACGGAACGAGTGCGAGGAACACTATTGCGTTTTCTTTCGAGAAAAGTCCACATAGCAGAGCCAGTCCCGAAAGCACAAGGTAGTAAATCTTTTTAGTATCGATGTACTTTATCGACCACCACAGGGCGGCAAGCGAGCCTAGAAGAGTCAGAATTTCATCGCGGCCTTTTACATTTGCAACCACTTCGGTGTGGATAGGATGGAAGGCAAATAGCAATGCCGTCAGGAATGGTATCGAGAACCACCACGAGCCGTCCTTGCGCGGGAACAGACGCACAAGTATTAAGTACAGAAGTACTACTGTAAGTGCGTAGTATATTGCGTTCATGGCGTGGTTTATGGCAGGGCAGCCCTGTCCGACCAAGATGCCGTTTTCGTCGTAGAAGTCCTTCCCGAAAAGTTCTATTTCTAGGGCGAAGGTCATAAGCGATAGTGGGCGGTAACGTCCACCAGCAAGGAGTTTTTTCTCCTTTACAATCTGATCAACAGTGCGTGTGCTGTCGTTGAAAACCCAGAAGCCAGTAAATGTGTCGTATTTGAAAATGTCGCATATGCCCGAAATGCCTTGTTGGGTGAACGAGTTGCGGATTAGCACCATCGAATCGTCGAGTGCGTAGTCGTTGCGCAAGGAGTTGACATACAAAGCAAGCGACACAACTGCAAGGATTATTATTGGAATAATGCCTGCTTTTGCCTTTGGCAAGGAATTGGTTTCCTTTGTTTCGGCAACTGCTGCGCTCTTTTGTATTTTCTTCTGTTTCGACATGGCAATGTTTTTTTGAGATTGCTGCAATAATTATTCCGTCTTCGCCACTTCGTTGGTGTTTTCTTTTTTCTCGTCTTTTGCCGGGATAAGTTTCTTGTAGAAAATTATCATCAGGAAAACAGAGATTGTGATAGCTGAGTCGGCAAGGTTGAATATCGGACGGAAGAAAATAGATTCGTCGGGCGGAGTTCCCCATCTTATTATTGGGCAGTAGAACATATCTACGACATTTCCGCAGAGGAAACCTGCATATCCGCCACCGTCGGGGAAAATCTGTGCTACCTGTCCTAAGCTTTCGTTGAACATAAGTCCATAGAATGCGCAGTCGATGAGGTTTCCTGCAGCACCTGCAATTATCAGCGAGATGCATGATATTATGAACAGGTTGCTTTTTTTCTTGATCAGTGTAACCAAGTACCATATGAGTCCGCCAACTGCAAGGATTCTGAATATGCTCAATGCGAGTTTGCCCCAGTTGCCGCCGAATTCCATACCGAAGGCCATACCTGGGTTTTCGACAAACTTCAGCATTACGCGGTTGCCGAAAATGTGTATTTCTTCGCCTAGCATCATGTGGGTTTTTACCCAAATTTTTAATATTTGGTCAAGAATTATGATTCCCAGTATTATTATGATTGGTATTATTACCCTTTTGTTTTTCATCGTCTGTTAATTTTGGTGCAAAGTTAAATTATTATTGCCGATAGTCCAAACGAATGGGGAAAATACTACAAGAAAGCAAGGTTCATGATTCCGACTACGGCAAGATAGCGCACAAACTTACCCACGAACATAAGTGTTGCGGAAATGTATGGGTTCGTGCGTATGAAACCCATTGCGATGGCAATAATGTCACCCACTATCGGCAACCAGGTGAGCAATGCTGCAGCGCATCCGTATTTTTCGACGCGGCTATGCACTTTTTCGAGTTTTTCGCGCTTCACCCTGAAATATTTCTCCAGCCATTCCCATTTGCATAGCCAGCCCATGCCGAAACTTATCATTCCGCCTATGGTATTGCCAATGCTTGCTACAATGACGATAACCCACACATTGTATCCCAACAACGAAGCCCCCGATACCAGAGCTTCCGACGAGAACGGTATTATCGTTGCCGACAGTAGGCAGCCGAGAAAAAGTCCAAATAGTCCGAGATTTTCGAGCATGGTGAAAAAAATGTTCGGGACGAATAGTCGCCCCGAACATTATGCTAGTTTTTTGTTTTAAAATCCGTATGATGCTCCGTCGAAGCAATGCAGGCAGAGTTGCTCGCGTGGAAGTCCTACAGCATCGCAAACGGTCTGCAATGAGTTGAATTTCAATGTATCAACGCCAACGCGCTTACGAATCATCTCGACCATATTGGCATACTGAGTTGTGGTTTCGTCTTTGTAGGCCTCGAGGTTGCGGATTTGTCCGCCTTCGAGTTCCTCGATGCAGCGGCGTGCGATGAGTTCCATATCGGTCTTCGATGCCGAGAAGTTCAGGAATTCGCATCCGTGAACCAACGGTGGACAGCTTATGCGAACATGTACGCGCTTAACACCGCAATCGTACAACATCTTAACGTTGTCGCGGAGTTGCGTTCCACGAACTATTGAATCGTCGCAGAAAACAGCTTCTTTGCCTTCGAGAACCTTGCGGTTGGGGATAAGCTTCATCTTTGCGACAAGATTTCTTGTCTCCTGGTTTACTGGCATAAAGCTACGCGACCATGTCGGAGTATATTTTGCAACGCCACGCTTGTAAGGGATGCCAGCACCTTCGGCGTATCCGAGTGCCATTCCGATACCTGAATCTGGGATTGCCGATACGAAATCAGCCTTTATGTCGTCCTTTTCGCCCATTGCCTTGCCGAGTTTGTAGCGAACTTCCTCGGCGTTGATGCCTTCGTATTCTACGCATGGGAAACCGTAGTAAATCCAGAGGAACGAGCAAATCTGCATCTTGTTGTTTGGTGCGAGCATCTGTTCAATTCCGTTAGGAGTAACCTTTACAATTTCGCCCGGACCAATGAAGCGGGTTGTGTTGTAGTCGAGGTTGAGGTAGCTGTGGCTTTCGGATGCAATTGCATAGCTTGAGCCTTTGCGACCTATTGTCAAAGGTGTGCGGCCATATAAGTCGCGTGCTGCGATGACGCCTTCGGGAGTAAGTATAAGCATACTGCAGCTTCCCTTGATGTGGCGGTAAACATTCTGTATGCCGTCGGTAAAGTCCTTGCCTTGAGTGATTAGCAGTGCTACGAGTTCAGTAGGGTTGGTTGTACCCATGCTCATTTCGGTGAACTGCTGGCTCATCGACAGGCACTTTTTCTCCAGTTCGGGGATGTTGTTGATTTTCGACACTGTAACGATAGCAAATCGTCCGAGGTGTGAGTTCACAACTATTGGCTGCGATTCGGTGTCGCTAATTACGCCAATGCCCAGGTTGCCTTCCATCTCGTGGAGATCGTCGGTGAACTTTGTCCTGAAGTAGGAGTTCTGGATGCTGTGGATGTTACGGTGGAATTTACCGCTTTCTTCGACTGTGCTGATACCAGCACGCTTTGTTCCCATGTGGGAATGATAGTCAGTTCCGTAGAAAAGGTCTGTAATACAGGCTTCTCTCGAAACGACTCCAAATAGACCGCTCATATAAGTTGTTTTTTAGGTTTAAAATAATGACGCGAAATTACAATAAAAAACGCAAGTTTCTCTCAAAAAAATGTTTTTTTGCAAGAAAACTCTATTATTTGATAACTTTTTGAATATTTTGCTGTTATATAAATTGTTGCGAAACTTTAAAGTCGAATTGCCTGTAAAATTGTAGAGAAAAATGAAATAATTGTGTGAAAAAGGTAAATTTTCTTCTGAAAATGTTCGTAAAGTTGGATTTTTTTGAGTCGCCCCTTGAACCTTGAACGTTGAACATGAAACCTGAAACGTCCAAACGGCGAAGCCCTCAACGAAAATAAACGGGCGAAGCCCATGAAACCTGAAACAGCGCAGCGAGAACGGCGAAGCCCTCAACGAAGTTAAACGCCGCAGGCATAGAAACGGCGTTAGCCATTGGCCCCAGAAATAATTTCCGGCAGTCCGTATGCCAAAAATCCTATAATTCCGCAGACTAAAATCAGCAGAATAGGGCTTTTCTTGAATTTGTAAGATGCAATGAAAACTCCTACAAATATCAGTATGCTGATTACAAACCGATATGTTGATTCGGTGGGTGAGCCAAAATTTTCGGTGGATGTCAGTAGCAGAGCCGATGCGGCAATTAAACCTACAACAACCTTGCGCAAAATCAGGAAAATGTTGGCTAAAGTCGGGTTGTTTTTGTGTTTTAGAAGCACCTTTGTTATAATCAGCATCAGCAGAAACGGGAGCAAAATTACTGAAAACGATGCCAAAAATGCTCCGAGAATGCCCATATATTCGGGATAACCAGCATTTACAACTGCCGTATAGCCAGTGTATGTTGCTGTGTTGATGCCAA
The DNA here is from genome assembly GCA_002310235.1 of Bacteroidales bacterium UBA1184. Taxonomy (GTDB): domain Bacteria; phylum Bacteroidota; class Bacteroidia; order Bacteroidales; family ML635J-15; genus Bact-19. Next base: position 16,609 of record DBYO01000021.1, on the reverse strand, counting down.
GCGGGCCGGGCGAAGCCTGGCTTATTGCCAAGATGTCGGTAAATTCCTGCGAAGTCAGCCACTGGTTTTCGACCACGACTTCGTTCTGAATTAGTGCCACCATGGCGTAGCCTCCGCCAAAGGTGAAGATGCCTATTTTTAGAAAGGTGTAGAAGAGTTGCCAGAAAATCATTTTTTTGCCACCTTTCTTCCCTTTATTTTACCATAAATGAAACCGCCGAGTCCTGCGACGAGGATAATTATCACTGGAGAAACACCTAAAAGCCATATAAGTAGGGTCGCCACTACGGGAATCCAGAAGTTGCTCCATGTAATTTTCGCAGTCTTTGCCATGGTAAATACTGGTGCGGCGATGAGGGCTACAACTGCGGGACGTATGCCTTTGAAAATGCTTTCGACTATTTGGTTGTCGCTGAACTGGCGGAAGAATATGGCAAGCACTAGAATCAGAAATATCGGCATGAGCACGTTGCCCATCACGGCTATGAAAGCTCCTGCAAAACCACGTGTGCGGAAACCCACGTTTGTTGCCATGTTTACAGCAAAAACGCCGGGCATCGACTGTGCCAGCGACATTGTATCCATGAATTCCTCCTTGCCGAGCCACTTGCGTTTGTCAACGATTTCCTGTTCCATGAGCGGTATCATAGCATAGCCGCCTCCGATGGTGAACGCGCCAATCTTGAAAAAGGACCAGAATAATTCGTGAAGCTTTACCATGAGGTGTTTGTTTTAACGACAATTATTGTCGTTATTCCTTTTTTATCGCCTTGAATCCGTTACCGAGGATTTCGTTGCTGTCGATAACGTTGATGAATGCATCGGGATCGATGTCGTAGATTTGTTCCTTGAGGTGGGTGAACTCGCGGCGTGAAACGGTGGTATAGATAAAGTTACGCTCCTTGCCGTTGTACATTCCTATACCCTTCATGCAGGTACCGCCGCGTTCGAGGTCGTTGATAATCATCTGGCGAACTTCTTCGTATTTGTCGCTGACAATGAAGATTGTCTTGTAGCTCTTTACGCCTTCCACCACAATGTCGATAACCTTGCTCTCGATGAAGATGAGGATAATCGAGTAGATTGGCAGACGGAAGTCACCGAGTGAAAGCGAAGTAAGTGTGATGGCGCTGTCAACTATTAGAACTAGTGTGCCGAGCGATATCTTGGTGTATTTGTGCAATATCATCGAGATTATATCGCTGCCGCCAGATGTAGCACCAGATTTGAATACCAAGCCGATAGCGAGACCGTAGATTATACCTGCAACCACAGTGTTGAGAAAGTAATCGGGGATGAACCAGCCGCCGTTGTTGGCTATTTCGACCATGTTGGCACCTTCTATAGGAGTTGCCATTATTGCTCCGTCGTGGATGAGCGGAGTGTAACCCCAGAACATTTCGAGCAGGAAGGTGAAGCAGAAGATAAGTATTGTGGAAACAACAGTCTTCACGCCGAACTTCGGCCCGAGAATGAGTGTGCCTATTATGAGCAGCGGAATATCCATGCATATGGCGTACAAGCTTATCTTCCAAGGCCATATTGCGTTAAGTACGTTCGACAGACCGTAGGTTCCACCTGGAGCCATAAGGTAGGGGTTGACGAACATTACGTCGCCTACAGCAAACAGCAGGCTGCCGATGAATACCAAAAAGTAGGAATAGAACCACTGCTTCGAGAAAATCTTTTCTTTTGTCATGTTTTTATTTCTTGAAAATCAATAAAATAAATATAAAATCCCTGTGATTTTTTGCAGGCGCAAAGGTAGCGATTTGTTTTGACATAGCGAAGTGTGGAGAGTGGAAAATTTTGTTAGGAGATTATCTAACATATAGGTGTGAAAAATCGAGACGACACAATTTTTTGTGTAGCGTTTACTTGTATTAATTCTGATTTAATTGGAACGATAAGGCGTTTAGCCTTCCATCATCAAAATGCTGTTTATGTCGTGGTATTTTTGTATTAGTTCGTTGAGATTGTCGCGGCTGATAAACGAACCACCGTTTTTAATAAGGTCCACCATATTACGCTCTGATTCGGTTAGCTGCGACTTGCCTTTTCCGGCTTTGCGGAGTAAAGGGCGGGCCACCATCTTGAACATTATTTTGTAGAAGCCTTTTAGCCTTTCGCGGTGTATGCCACCGCGAAGGTAGTAGAACGGTACATCGATATTGTTTTGCTGGGCAAGGTAAAAGGCGTATTTGTCGCTCATTTCGGTCATACCTACACCTGCAATAATCATGGGGTTGTATCTCAGCTTTGCCATCCTAAGCCCATTTATTTTGCCTGCGCAGACCCAGCCCATGAATATTACTGCTTCACGGTCATCGAAAATCATGGAATTGTCGATGACTGGTATGGCTGGAATGCCAAGCATTTCCGACAGCAATTCGGCATATTCCTTTGTGAAGCCGGTGTTCGATTCGTAAACTATTGCTTTTATTCCTGCCATTTTGTTTCGATATAATGTTGTTTTATTCCGAAGAATGTCTTGAGGGCGTCAAGTTGTGCGAGTATTTTTTGCTTTTGTTCGTCTGTAACGCTCGATTTTGTTGCTATAATCATCACATTTTTGTGAGTATGAGCGTCGGAAATGAACTCGACAACCTTGGTTTTGTAGCCGTGATATTGCAAAAAGAGCACCCTTATGCTGTCGGTAACGAGTTCGGCCTGACGTTCCATGAAAATGCCATGTCGCAAAATTGGCGATAGGATGTCGTTGGGCGTGCCGTTTTCCATTTCGCCACGTATCTGGTGCTGGCAGCATGGCGCAGCAACAATTACTTGTGCTCCTGCGTAAACACCTTTGGCAAGAGCATCGTCGGTGGCGGTGTTGCATGCGTGTAACGCAATTAACATATCTAGTTTTTCAGCATTGTAGCTGTCGATTGCACTTTCTGCAAAATGTAGTCCGTCGAAGCCCGATTCCTTTGCATATTTGTTGCAAAGTTCCACCATGTCGTGGCGAATCTCGACGCCTGTGACATCGGCTTTGCACTTGAGAGTGTTGGCAAGGTAGTCGTATAGCGCAAAAGTGAGGTAGCCCTTGCCGCTTCCCATGTCGGCAACGGTTATTGTGCGGTCGGTGGGGAGTGTATCGATGTGGCTGCTAAGTATTTCGATGTAATGTGTTATCTGTTTGAACTTGTCCTGCGACTTGGGATTTATATTGCCGTTGGCATCGGTAATTCCGAGCAGATGTAGATATTTTTTGCCATCGGAAGCCTCTAGTTTACGATTTTTGCTGCGGTCGTGGCTAAGCGAGGGCAGTTCGGTAACGCTAGCTTCCTGACGTTTCAGTTTGAAATGGTTGCCGTTGTGTTGCAATACGAAGTCGCTAGCAATTGTAAACAAGGTGGCAAATCGGAAATCCGCTCCAACGTGCTTGCGTATGTTGCTGATGCCTTCGCCGATAGCGAAGTTCTTCACAATGTCGCGTTTCTGGTAGCGGTAGGTAAAACTGAGCTTACGTTCGCTTTTGATTTCCACCTGCTTCACGTATATGTTGCGCACCTCGGCGTCCTTGTGCAATGGCGACGACAATGTAACCTTGACAAAGGTGTTGGCTTCGAGGCTTTCGCTAATCAGGTTGATAAATTCGTCCATGAGACCCTGTATTAGTGCTTCGAGCTACCGATGTTTACAAGTTTCTTCATTCCGTCGGTAATCTTTTCGAAGATAGCATTAGGATTAGCAGGTCCTTGCTGCTGTTGTTCTTCCTGGTGCATGTATATCTCGTCGATTACCGATGCATATTTCTTCTTTATCACATTACGTTTGAGCTTGAGGGTTGGAGAGAGTTCTCCCGAATCTTGCGACCATTCCTCGCATACGAGACGGAAACGCTTTATGCACTCAAATTCGCTCAAAGTTGCGTTCAGTTTGTCGATTTCGCCCTGGTATTTCTTTATAACGTCCGGATCTTTGATAAGTTCGGCATTGTCTCGGAAGTGCAGTTTGTGCTTCGAAGCATAGAAGTGCAGGTAGTTGAAGTCGGGAGAGATGAGTGCGCTTGCGAATTTCTCGTTTTCGCCGATGATCATAACCTGTTCTACGAAGTTTGAGTTCTTGAGCTTGTTTTCGATAACCTGTGGTGCGATGTACTTTCCGTTCGACATCTTGAAGATTTCCTTCTTGCGGTCGGTTATTTTGAGGAATTTGCCATCTACAAGCTGACCAATATCGCCTGTGTGGAACCAGCCGTCCTCGTCGATAACCTGACGGGTTGCCTCTTCGTTGTTGTAGTAACCCTTCATGATGTTAGGACCCTTGACAAGGATTTCACCGTCGTCGTCGATTTTTACTGTAACGCCTTCGAGAACAGGACCTACTGTTCCGAGCATCGACTTGTCCCATGCTGGCCAGTTAACTGCAATTACAGGAGAGGTTTCGGTAAGTCCGTAGCCTTCGCAAATCTTAAGATTTGCAGCAGCGAACAATTTGGAAATGTGGAGACTAAGCGATGAACCGCCAGCCACAATCACTATGATGTTGCCACCGAATGCTTCCTGCCATTTCTTGAATACGAGTTTGCGGGCTATGTTGAGGCGCAGTCTGTAGAAAGCCGAGTTGTTGTTGCGTACATCGAACTTGCTTCCAACCTTAAGCGACCAGTTGAAAATGTGCTTTTTCAAAGGTTTGAAGTCCTTTCCCATTGCAACAATCTTGTCGTAGAATTTTTCGGCTACGCGCGGTACCATGTTGAAAATGTGAGGCTTAACATCCTGCACGTCACGCATGATAGTTCCGAGACTTTCAGCGTAGTAAATAGAAATACCCTTTATCTGGAAAGCGTAGTTCATCATTCGTTCGTATATGTGGCACAGAGGCAGGAAGCTAACAGCGCGCTGCTTGTATTCGGCCGGAATAATATATCTAACTCCGTATGAGTTTGAGAGAATATTCTTGTGCGACAGCATTACGCCCTTGGGGTTGCCTGTGGTTCCCGAGGTGTAAACCAGAGAGAAAACATCGTCTTCGCTGATTTCTTTCTTCCTTTCTTCGATGAGCTTTTTGAGTTCGGCCTCCTTGCTACGGCTGTCGATCATGAGGTTTGTCCAATTGTCGGCGCCTGGAACATCAGTGAAGGTGAAGATCTGTGGTTTTACATCAAGATTTTCGACCACTTGCTTTACCTTGGTGAAAAGTTTAGCATTTGATACGAAGACCATTTTAGCTTCGCAGTCGCGCATAATGAACTCGAGTTCGGCGTTGTTAAGTGTTGGATAAACAGGTACATGCACTAATCCTGCCATTGCTATAGCCATATCGAGAATATTCCAATGTGGCAGGTTTTGCGAGATGCTTATTATCTTGTCGCCTTTCTGAAGTCCGGCGTTTATGAGTGAACAAGCACACATGTATGAGTACCTTTTGTAGTCGGCCGGTGTGTATTTTATCCATTCGCCCTTGTCCTTGTGTGCGAATGCTACGTCGAGGTCGGCGTGTTCGTTGCTGTAGATGTCGAGGATATCAAAAACCCTCGTAGCTTTTCTTTCTTCTATTTTTTCCATGTATTTTTTGTTTTTGTGAACGGGCAGCTTCCGCACTTAATTGGGTGCTTGATAATTGAAGACAGCCAGTATCTGTATCCTATAGTTATGTTAAATGTCTTTTTTTGGTATCCGTACGACAAGTTGAACATGATGTCGCTCTTGTCGTTGAGGAAAATTGCATATTCTAGGTCGGCGAGGAAACCTAGTGAGTATTCCCATTTTCCGTTTTGCACCCATCCGCGTTCGTATTCGTAGTTGGGCACTGTGTTCCAACATTCATGACCGTAGCCCATCAGTCCTGCACCAAAGCTAAGAGAGTTGCGGTATATCTGGAACATTCTGACTTTCAGACCTATCTGTAGGAAAAGTCCAGGTTTGGATATTGCATCGCTGAGACCTCCGAAATGCCCTCTTACGCAAAGAATGTCGCTTACTACGTATGTTTCAAAACCGAGAATTACGCATGGTTCGAGGACGAAAGTTGCATTTGCGTCGATTTTGTTTTCAAAGTTCTTTTTGTTAGGTTCTTTGAAAAAATGTGCACCTATTGGTGAAAGTTTTAGCTGTAAAGTAGTCTGCCCTGCTAATTTGCATGGTGAGAGTATAATCGTTAAGATTATGACTGCCAGTGTGATACAATATAGTACAGACTTCTTCATATTACGCAAAGATACACATTATATTAATGTGCAAGTTTAATTTTATTTTTTTGTATTAACAATTAATTATTTTGCAAATACCTCGTTTAGTACTTTGAGGGATTTTATTTCCGAAAGATTTTCGGTGTGTATCTTGTAGTAAGCCAGCATGTTCTCTATTATTTTGCGGCGATATTCGTACGAAACTTTTAAATTATTGTTGTCGTAGGTTGTGGATAACATTTGCGAAAATGCGAGGCTAAGGTGTTGGTCGAACGACTCCTCGTCGGAGGTGTAGAATGGTAGGAACATTCCTTCGCGTGAGTTGAAGTAGGGTGTTTCGCAACAGAAATTGTTGGTAATTTCGAAACCGAGGTGTTTCGCAAATTCCTTTAGGAAAATTATGTGGAGGTTAACTATATTGTTTTCAGAGCTTTCGATGGCATCAATAGTGCTGCGGAAGAAATCGTATAGAACGAGATTTTGTTCCTCCTCACGAACCATTTTCATTATAATTTCGGCAATAAACTGGGAGATGCATATTTTCTCGATGCTGCTTTTGATAGAGGTGGGGCTTCTCACTAGTTCACAGTACGACATTCCTTGAATTGAGCGTGTGTCCTTTATCCGAAATTCTGTTATTACTATGTTGAGAGGTGTGAATAGGTTGGCTTTTAGTCCTGTCTTGTGCGATGTTCGAGCCAATACCGAAATTTTCCCCTTTGCTTGACTGAAAAGGTTAACAACAAAAGAATTGTCGGTATATTTGATGCGGTTGAGGACTATGGCTTCGGTTTTGAGGAGCATTCAATAAGTTAAAAGTTAAAAGTTGAAAGTTTCTGGTTTGAGGATTTGATAATTGTCAATTGTTCATTATCCATTATCCATTGTTCATTATTTTATGAAAAGAATTTTTGTTGTTGATTTTTGTTCTCCGATTTCGGTGGAGGCAAATACCACATATACACCAGTAGCGACACGTTTGCCGTTGAGATTAAGTCCGTCCCAGACCAATTGTCCGCCTGTTGATTTTGCTTCGTAAACAATGTTGCCTGCGATGTCGGCAATCTTTACAATGGAGCCGGCGACAAGTCCTTTAATTGTGATAGGTCCGTCATAGTCGGAGCGTACAGGATTGGGAAAAGCTAATATTTCGTCATAGGTTTCGAACCCTTCAGTAGCAGTTCCACGATATGAAATAATACCTTTGCTAGTGCCGAAGAACACATCTCCTGTTTCAGGAACAATGCTTATTGCCAATATGTTGTCGCTTGGTATAGCGCTGTTAGTCGTATTGAAATGGTGTATCGTCTCGATGCCATCGGCGCTAGTGTAGTATGCTCCGCCGTTCTGAGTGCCGAACCATTTGCAGTTGGCGCCATCGATGCTTATTGCTGTTACCACATCGGCCGAAAGCAGTAGGTCGGCATTGTCGGTGCCATCGTTACGAGGGACTTTTATCTGTCTGCCCCAGAATGAGGAACTGTCGAATACCTTGTCGGGGTTGTAATATACGACAACGCCTTTTGCCGTGCCCACCCAAATGTATCCGTTTTTGTCTTCTGCAATGGAGTAAACGTCGTTGCTTACAATCTCGCCGTTTTCGTTGGTAACGTTAAGATGCTTGTAGTGGTCGTCGGATTGGTCGTCAGGAGTGCCATTGTCGTCAAACACAAACAAACCACCCGATTGTCCTATGGCCATCCATTTCTTGCCACTGCTTGTCACTATTACTTTTTTGATATTTTTTACCATGTTTGGGAAAGAGAATCCCGTCCATTTCCCGTCGGGTGTCATTACGTGTAGGCATTTGGAGGCTAGAGAATTTGTAACCCATAGGTTGCCATTGCTGTCGAATGCAGTGCTACCTGTTCGTATCATGTTTGTGCCATTGATTGTGGTCAATGTGCTGTTTGTCTCGTTGTAATTCTTATAGAACTGGTCGTTCCTGAATTCGATAAGGCCACTAGTCCATGAACCTATAAAATAATGAGTTTCGTCATTGGGGTCGATGCTAATGCTTACAAGGTCTCTAGGTTCCGATAGCTCGGGTATCTTTTTGTCAGTAATAGTTTCCCATTCGTAGTCTTTGTAGCTGTATATTGTAGAGTTGGTCCACGTAGGAGTGTACGAAGCGTCGTAACCGCCTCTTACAGCTATGGTTCTCGACCCCGATGATGTTATGTCGAAGACTCTGTTATCGTTTGGTGAGTTTATTTTTATTATTTCGCCCCACCAGCTTTCGAGCCAACCCAGTCCGTTCACTCTGTCGGCAATCCATATTTTGTTTTTGCTTATTATTGCGTCGTAGGCATACATGGTAGTCCATGATCCTTCTCTTACGTAGTGCCAGAATTCGTTTGTCTGCTCAAGATTTGCGTTGAATGTGTACAGAGCCATTCCTGTTGAGCATATAAGTGTGTCGTTGTTGCCCGAAAGTTTATTGGCAAATTTGATATTGTCGAGCACGTGAGACCATGTTGAGCCGTCGTACGCCATAATGGTATCACTATTTGCTTGTAAACTTTTGTAGTTTGCAATAAGCTTGTTTTGGAAATATTTGAGAGTGTTGAAGTTTTCGCTTTTCATCCATGCCAATGACGGCTGATTGGTGTTGGATAGCTCTGTCCATTTGGAGAAGTCAACAAGATTGTCGTCGAGGTTGCCTTTGTATATTCCAGTTGTTGTTGCTACATAAATGTCTTTATCGTTGAAGTCCATATCGTTTACATGCATGTACGAACCATTGTTTCCGAAAAACCATGTTTCTTTTACTTCCATGCGTTTGATGTCGATGGTTACGATTCCGAAGTCGCAGCCTATATATGCAATCCCGTTTTTTGCAATTATTGAGTTAATTGATTTGCTGCTGTTTATGTTCTTTTTCTTTATGTCGTTTAAGTTTGTTATTTCATTGTTGTTTATTACATCGATATTTCCGTTTGAGTATCCGATTATTATGCTTTTTGTGTGTTCGTCGTACGCGATAGCGGAGGGAGTGATGTCGGATAGGTAGTTTAGTTTTGTTAGTTTCTCGATTTCCGAGTTTTCCTTGTTGTATTTAAGTATTCCGCTTTCGGAAATCATGTATATTGTTTTGTCAACGACAATTACCTGTTTGCCGTTGTTGTATGAGAAATGATCCTGCCATTGTCCTACGGCTACTTGTGCCGACGACATTAGCGACAATATGAGAAAGGCAATTGTTATGACAAACGATTCGTATTTATTCATTTTTGTTGAGTTTGTTGAGGAAATCGGCTAGTTTTTTTGCTGCATTTCCTCTGTGACTTATTTTGTTCTTTATTTCGGCAGACAGTTCGGCAAAGGTCTCATTGTAGCCGTCGGGCAGGAAGACTGGGTCGTAGCCGAATCCGTTGTGACCGCGGTATTCCTTTATTATCTGTCCGTTGACTTCGCCTTCGAATATATGCTCTTTTCCATCGATAATAAGAGCTATTGCGGTTCTGAATCGGGCTTTGCGGTTGTCTTTGCCTTCCATATTGGCAAGAAGTTTTGCAATGTTGTCGGCAAATGTTGGATGTTCGCCAGCGTAGCGTGCCGAATACACACCCGGTTCACCTCCTAGGCATTCCACTTCAAGACCTGTGTCGTCGGCAAAGCAGTTCATACCGAATTTGTCGTATATGTATCTTGCCTTTTGCAATGCGTTTCCTTCAATGGTGTCTTGTTCTTCGGGAATTTCATCGTGGCAGTCGATGTCGGCAAGCGACAATATTTCGATGTCGTTGGCAAGTATTGCCCGCATTTCTTCTAACTTATGTTTGTTGTTGCTGGCGAGTACGAGTTTCATATCAATGGAATTTTATCTTTTTCAATATCTGGCGCATAATTTCGGGGAAGTACTGGTTGACAATTCTTTCCTTGTCGTCCTCGTAGATAGGCACTTTTGCACTGGCGTAGTTGCCCGAAATGAATTCACCGTTAGCGTTGTATATGCTGAAATGCACGCGCATCAACCGGTTTACATTGCGCTGTCCGCTGATGTACGGGTCGCGGTAGTCGGTCTTGATGTCGAACTGGTTTACAAACAGGAAGTAATCGACTTTGCGTCGGCTAGCTATTTCCTTGAGTACTTCGGGCTGTCCGATGACGATGTGCAGGTACATGTCGTCGGTTTGCTGTTTGCGACCTACAATTTCGCCGTTTTGCATACCTGGACGTGCGTTTTTCATTTCTTCCTCACGTTGTTTGCGTCGTGCCTCCTCAAGCTTTTCTGCTCGTTTGCGTGCAAGAGCACCCATGTTTTCGGTGTCAATTTCAAATTCGGCAAGGCGTAGCTCGTACGACATAGTGGTGTATAGTCCAGTAATGTCGGCTTCGTCCTCGCGGGTGTTGTTCATCATAAGGTCGACAATCTCGCACGAGTCGATGAGCGAATTTATAATATAAAGGTTGAGTTGATAGCGGAAATATTCCATTATCTCATCGTGATTGAGCCCATCGCGTCTAGCGATTTCGGCAGTCGCGTCGTTGAAGTATATTCTTTCGTCGAACGGAACAACCAGCACTCGTTTCTGACGGTTGTAGCTGTTGTTGAAGTCGAGGTACTCCTGCCCGTAAGTTATAGTTGCAAATGAAATTGCAATCAATAATATTGAAAGAATACGTTTCGTCATCATATTAGAAAAGATTTAGAATATCGTTTACAATAATGAAAACCATAAGGGCTAGCAATAGCATCAGACCGATTCTCTGTATGATGTCGAGAGCTTTGTTTGGCAGTCGGCGACGTGTTATGGCTTCGATGGCAAGCAGCAGCACGTGTCCGCCGTCGAGGGCCGGAATCGGCAGTATGTTCATGAATGCCAATATGATGGAAATGATTCCTGTAAGTTTCCAGAATCGTGCCCAGTCCCATGTTGGTCCATATACTTTAGCGATGCCTATAGGTCCTTGTAGGTTTTCTCGTGCCTTTTCCTTTCCGCTGAAAATAAGTCCGAAGCCTTTTATGTTGGCATATAGAGTTTCCATAGCGTCGCGCCAGCCGTATTTCATAGCGGTTGAGAATGTGTACGGTCTGGTTTCGTATTCGGGCTGATGGACGAAGACACCGATTTTTCCAGTACTGTCGATAGCTACTGGTGCCGTGTATTGGGTTCCGTTGGCAGCGAGCACAAATTCAAGAGTTTTACCTTTGTTGAATTCAAGCAAGTCCCGCATTTGTCCGAAACTTTGCACTTCTATGTTGTCGATTTTCAGCAGGCTCGAATTCGGCTTTATTCCGGCATTGTAAGCTGCCATTCCTTCGACTACGCTGTCGATTAAAACTTTATGGTTGGAAAGAGAGAATAGTGTTCCTCCGCTTTTCATGTACGAGTAGAGCGTATCGGGAATTTCTATTTCCTTGATGTATCCGTTGCGGTTTACTGTAATCGTTTTTGCGAAGAACAGTTTTGCCGAGAAAACATCTTCGTAGCGTTCGACTGGGTTTCCGTTTATTTCGGCAATCATGTCGCCAGTCTCGAAGCCGAGGAAGCGTCCGTATTCGCTAGGATATATGCCTTCGGGGACGTTTTCGACAGGAAGGTATGACTTTGTGAATGCCAGATGCGAGAATCCTAGAATCAGCACAGCGGCAATTACGTTCATTGTTACACCGCCAATCATTATTATCAGTCGCTGCCATGCGGGTTTGGTACGGAACTCCCATGGTTTGGGTTCTGCCGGAAGCTGGTCCGACGAAGTGGTTTCGTCAACCATTCCGTCGATGGCACAATAGCCGCCCAGAGGGAAGTATCCAATTCCCCATTCGGTGGTAGTTTCGTCTTCCTCGTATTCCTTGGGAGCCTTACGGCTAAACCAACTAAAAACCCATTTGCCGTTTACCTTTTTTGCCCTGAAAAGAGCAAAAGTTGGTTCGGTGAAGAACATCGGGAAATCGAAGAACAGATAGAATTTCTTAACTCTTACGCCAAAAGCCTTTGCTGCGAGATAATGTCCGAACTCGTGTATTACAACTAATAGCGATAGCGCTAGTAGCAGTTGTACGGTCATTGTTAAAGCTCCCATTTCTCTGCGGTGTTAGTTGTTGGATTCTGTTGGATATACTTGAGAGAACGAATAGTCGCTCTGAATTGTGTATAAGTAAACTTCCTTGTTGCTGAACGAATTGTCAAAGTAGTTGGCACCGTTTTGGTACTGGCGTTTGCCGCCGAGACCTTCGTATATGTAGTCCTGGTCGATGCATGGAGCAAAGTCTTTTCCTGCTTTTTGCAGCAACGGAACAAAATAGTTTATTGCGTCGGCGGCAATGTAAGCGTCGGTGTTAGGTTCGCATAGGAATGCGTTGTGGAACTTGTTTATGAAAGACTTTACTTTTATATCTTTGTAGTTTATGTTTATGTTTGAGTAGTAAGTGTATTTCACTTCGGCATAATAGTTCGGGTCTATGCTTTCATAGTTCATAATCTTTGGATCGGAAACAAGAGTAATCTTGTAGTCTTTGCAAAGTTTGAATACTTGTGTGAGCACTCTGGTTATCGACATTTCGCTTTCGAATGTGAGGACAATTATGTTTTCGGCTCCTTTTATCAGCGAACCGCCTATGTTTTCGATGCTGCTTCCGTTGAATGTAAGTTCGGTGGCTGTAACTCCAGCATTGTTCATGGCCTCGATGTATTTTTCCGATGATGCTTTCGATTCGTCGGAAGTTCCCTTTACGATGAGGACATTGCTACCACTGATTTGTGCTGCGTATTTCGAAACCTCGTTTCGTATGTCCTGTTTGCTTGGGTTAAGCATTATGTTGTAGGGGTTGTTTTTGAGTATGCTTTCGTCGGTGACAAACGGGAGGAGCATAGGTACGTTCAAGTTGAGGGAGTTAAGGTAGTCGACCTGACTCTTGTATGCCGGACCTATAATCATGTCAACGTTGTCGAGTTTTCCCTCGGCCACCATCGTGGTAAGTATTGTATTGTCCTTGCCTATGTCGTAAGCCTTGAACTTTATCCTAACATCCTCGCTCTTGAAATTCTCTAACGCTACGAGGCATCCTGAATAGAAATCGACAGCTCTTTCCGTTACAGGTCTGATTTTTTGTGGTACTTTTCTTTTTTCCTGGCCTGCAAGGTCGCGGAGGTTGGCTCCGGTTTCGAACGACATAAGCAATGCCACGGTGAACTCTTTGCCATGAGTGTACCATTCGTCGGGATTACATTCGCCTGGTTGGTAGTTCCGGATTCTAGTTGAGTCGTCGTTGGTTGTTGCAGTTGTGTCTGTTACAGCATGTACAATAATTGTAGGGTTGTCGTCGCTTTCGGCAGGAGTAACAGGTTTTACAGTGTTTTTTTTGCGAGGAATACGTATGGTTTCGTTTATCGAAAGCGGACGGTCGGCCAGATGAGGATTTTCTGCTACGAGTTCTTCGAGAGTAATGTCGTACTGCTTTGTAATCTTGTACAAGGTTTCTCCTTTTTCAACAGTATGGTAGATGTATTTGCTGTCGTCGCGTTCCTCTATGGTGTTTTCTGGCTTGTCTTCGACTTTGGTGACGATAGGTGTATTTTCGTTTTTCTTGTCCTTTATAGGGAAGTATATTTCGTCTCCAGATTTTATGCTTTCTTTTTTGTTGAGTTTGGGATTTGCTTCATAGAATTCCTTTTCGGAGGTGTCGAATCGCTTGAGAAGCGAATACAAGGTTTCTCCTTTTTTCACCATATAGACGATGTATTTGCCGTCTTTCGAGATTTCGTTCTCGATAGGTATGCGAATTACCTGTCCGATTGATAGTGTGCCAGATTGTAGGTTTGGGTTGTTGTTTATCACCTCTTTTTCGGTTACAGAGTAGGCTTTGCATATCGAGTACAGAGTTTGTCCCTGCTGAACGGTGTGGAGATAGAATTTCTGACCGTTTTCAAGAATTTTTTCTTGTGAAATTTCAACAGCCACCTGAGCCGATGTGTAGGATACAGCAAATATTGCGGGGATTAATATGATTAAAAATCTTTTAAGCATTTTCGTTTATTTTTGTTCGTTTTTGTTTTCTCTTAATACAGATTTGTATTCGTTGTAGTATTTTTGAATGTCAACACCTTTGGTCTGAAGGTTGTCGTTGAAGTAGGTTAGTATTTTCTCTATTGTTGAGTATGATGAGAATCCGCGTTGCACAAACAAGGGGTGGGTGGCGTGTTCGTCAAAAATTACAAATGCCGGAATGCGGTAATCGGGATGCAGCAGCGAGAGTACGAGTTGGTTGGGATACTGCATTTGTCCTGTTTCGTTGACGAATTCGCGACCTGCAATTTTTAGTGTGTCGGTTACATCGTAAGGAATTTTTACTGGATAGAAATTCTTGTTTATGAATTCGGACAAGGCCTTTTCCTTGAACGAGCCACCGAGCATGATTTTGCTGCTTGAGTTCCAGTCGGAATATATGTACAGAAGCATTTTTTTCGGTTGTGTTTTCATCTTTTCCACAGCCTTGTTGAAGTTTATCCAGTCGATAGAGCCGTTGAACGTGTCGGTAGTGTCGAGGTCGGGACGGAATGCTGCGTTGAAGCACTGCATGTATTCGTCCCACGGACTGTATTTGTTGATTCGTTCTGCGAAATAGACGAGCATAGGTTCAAGGTCGTCGGGAGTCATGTATCCTGCAATTGGAATAATGTTGCTTTCGAAGTCGATGAATACTATGGTAGGGTACGACATACGTCCGCTCAGAAGCATCTGTGCCAGCATGTGAGGCGAGCGGTTGCCTGTTTGCGGATTTATAAACGGCTTGAGCTCTTTTGTTGTTTCTCCTGTTTTTTCATCGGTATGCTTTATGGGGAACATTATGGTGTCGGTGGTTTCGGCGTTGAACTTCACAGGGTAGAAGTTGTTGTTGATGTATGATGATATTTCGGGACTGCTGAAAGTTTCGGCATCCATTTTCTTGCACCATCCGCACCAGTCGGTGTACATGTCTATTATTATCGTCTTTGGCATCGAGTCCTGCTTCCGCATAGCCTCCTCTATGCCCATCCATCTTATCTGTGCTGGAGCGATCTGTCCTGCGCAGATAACTGCTATAATAATGAACAAGACCTTTTTCATCTCATACAAATTTAAACTGCAAAGATAAGAAACAATCCTTTTATAAATGGTATTGTAACCTTAAAATTATTTTAATGAAAATTTGTCTTGCAATGAATGTGCCGAAATGGAGCTTGAAGGCTAACTGGCTTGCTGTCTCACGGTCTAACAGGCTAACAGTCTTGCAGTCCCACAGGCTGACAGCCAGACTGCTCGTCTGGTCTTCTGCTGGACAGGTCTTCTGTTTGACAGGTCTTCTGCTGGACTTTTAGCCTTCTCTTCTGTTAGCCTTTTAGCCCCCAATATATAGGTTGATATTTGTGGCGATGAGTGTTATCTTTTCTTGCATTTGTAAGATGTGCTACCGCTGGACCCTGGACTATAAGTTTGACCTATTTCAATTATTAGGCTATCGTTGGAAAAAGATCCTACATTTCCAATCCTTTTTAGCGTGCCGTCTGGTTCTGCATAATAGAACATCGCTTCTGGATTGTCTATTATTTCTTCAATCCTTACAACCGAATCGTTGTCAGCAAGCGATACTTCCAAAGTAACGTTTGTTGTGGTTTCGTTCGTATGTTGGAGACCTGCAGGACCAGTTGTCATACTTTTACATTTTGTACCTTCGTATATGCCAGTCCATTGGCCTCTGTAGTCTGGTGTGTCAAATGTGACAGGATACTCTTGAATTCTTGTTCCCGTGTAAACGTAGTGCTCAGGAGTATATGTGTCGTATCCTGTGCATTTATGACAATTATAATTCAATAGTATGGATTTTGACTTGTCGTATGTTCCGGATACTGAAGTTTCATAATTTTTGATACTTCCGCCATAGCCGGTAAACAGTTGCGTATATCCGGGAAGACCTTGCGCCAATGCGGTGTCGCACAGGTTTCCTTTATTATCGTAGGTCATAAGAAATGTTAGGTTTAATGAAGAATCCCAAGCGCTTAAAAGTTTTTCGCTTGTTCTCACTGGAAATATTTCCAGCACGATATTTTCATCGGTAGTATTTTCTTGTTCTGATTTTCTTGAGCAAATATACTTTCCTACTATCTTCGAACGGGGGTCAACGGGATATGCGCACGAGCCGTCATCCTTTTTTGCCGATTCATCGTAGTTTATTGCATCGGGGTCAGTGCAGCCGCATTTGGTACATCCTACATATAAAATTGCACCCCAAAATAAGGCAAAAATTACAATGATATTCCTCATAACATTACTTATTATGGTTAAATCGGCTACAAAGATAAATTTTTTTTTAACACGCACCTCTTTTTTTTAAAAATATATGAATGGAAATGCATGGCTGTCTGGAAAGTTTTTTAAGCTAATTTTAGGTTTGCAATTCAGAAATATTTTTTATATTTGCCATCACTAAATAAAAATTCAAACAAATTAAAAAACAAATAAGATTATGAGTGAAATCACAAAATTGAA
>DBYO01000017.1 GCA_002310235.1 Bacteroidales bacterium UBA1184 | reverse complement strand
TGGAACCACATCATCGACTTGAAGTAACGTTTGAAAGCATCGTTGCGAGTGTAGTGACCGCGTGGACGGAACAAACTATATGGGAACATAACATCTTCCCATCCTAGAAATTCAGAAAAATTGTCGGATGCCTTATTTACATTGCCGATTTCCTCTTCAAAATACTCCTTGTATTTGGCAGGAACTTCATAATTCTTGTTGTCTGTCAATAGGCTAAGTCCTATAGCATAGAAAGTTGCATTGTATTCGGCTGCATCCTTTATTACAGGGTCGGAAGTGCTTTTTGCAATCTTCAGCATTTCGGAATGCATGGTGGTGGCAAAACTTTTCAGTTCGCCCATCAGCTTGGTCTGCTCAAGGTCGCGAAGCAGGAAGTCGAAATACATATGATACAACTGCAAGTACATGTCGGTGGTCACAAAGCTCGGAAAATCAGAGTAGTCGTTCTTCTCGTAAATGTGGAACAACTGCTCATCGGTACCTTCGACAATAGCGAAACCGTTCTTCGAAATCAAATCCTTGAAACCATTTTCAGCATCCTTCATCTGGTACATATTACAAACATTGTTGTAATTGACGAGATAGCCCTCAAGCGGATTATAGTTCGACTTCTGCAACTCTTCCTCGCGAGCCTTGATTTTCTCGATAAACTTTTCTTGTTCAGGGGTGTATTTCACGACAACAGGATCGCCCCAGGCCTTTTCGATTGCAATATCCCAGTACCACGATGTAGCGCAATACATGTGCTGCAAGAAAGCATCCTTAAAACAAAAGCCCTGCTGTGCTGCAAAGATGTTTCGCAAAACGCGCAGGTCGGACAGATTGAGCTGCGAAATGTCCATATCGAGGTCAACCTTGTCCTTCATGTTTTCAATATCGACATGGCAACCAGAAATATAGGTCGGCAAGTCGCAGTCGAACGACATTTTGGGAGCATTGGGATTCTCCGCTGCCGTTTCTTCTGTTTGAGCATTTTCTTCCTCCTTGTTGTCCTTCGACTTGCACCCGAAAAGCAACATCGAAGCAGCCATCACTACGCATAATGCGCTGATACAAAATCTCTTCATATTATTCTTTGTTTAAAATTTCCATTGAGTCGTCAAATTCAAAATCACGGCAAATATACCTAATAAATTTCACACCGAAAGAACTCCAGCGATATTCTGCGACCAAAAATTTGCCGTTGTCGTCCTCCTCTACGCTTCGCAGCCTTGTCTCGCCATCGACTTTCACCACGTTGAAATCGACAACCGGATGTCCGAGCCTCGACCCCATCCACAGCGGGCGCACCTTGCCTTCGATATTGCGGAACATAAACACGCGTCGGCGCACCACGGGGTCGAAACGAGTGGTTTTCTCCACTCCCACTACGGCATCCACAATGCTGTCGCCGTCCATGTCGCCTGTACAGAAGCGATAGACGGGATAACGCAGCTCCCACACATCGCGACTGCTGTCGCTTTCTAGTATTAAATTATATAAGGTGTCGTTTTCCTTTGCTATCGAGAATCCGCCATTGTCGCTATCGGTTGCACGGCACGACACCAGCAACACAGCCATAAACGCTATTAGCAATCTTATTCTCATACAGCAAAAGCAAATCCGAGACAAAGGTAACACTTTTCCATCATTTCTCAACGTTCCAAAAGAAGCTATTGCAACACACTGATAATAAACAAACAACAATAAACATAAAACTTTTTTCAAAAAAAATTAAAAAATCTATTGCAGAGTTCGAAAAAAGCAGTACTTTTGCATCGCTTTTCACGAAGCAATCAGCTGGTGTGGTAGTTCAGCTGGTTAGAATACCGGCCTGTCACGCCGGGGGTCGAGGGTTCGAGTCCCTTCCACACCGCAGAGAAGACAGATTAATAGTCTGTCTTTTTTGTTTTTATAGCCAAAATAACAAATGTCGCCACAAGGCAATCCAAAATTGTAAATTTCCTTTATTTTTGCAAAAAATTTACAACGCACACACAATGAGAAAAATTGCAGTTATACTTTCGGGTTGCGGAACACGCGACGGCAGTGAAATCCACGAGTCAACACTTTCGTTATTGGCTCTCGACATGAACGGATGCAAGTACCAGTGCTTTGCTCCCGACAGAAATCAAACAGAAAACGTCAACCACTTCACACAGAAGCAGGAAGGTGAAAAAAGAAACATGCTTGCCGAAGCTGCTCGCATAGCTCGTTGCAACATCAGACCGCTTAGCGAAATCAACGCCAACGACTTCGACGCTTTGTGGATACCAGGCGGACTTGGCGCAGCCAAGAACCTCTGCTCCTATTTCTACGAAGGCGAAAACATGAAGGTCGATTCCGAAGTCGAGGCTGCAATCAAGGCTTTCAACAAGGCTGGTAAGCCAATTGTGGCGCTATGCATTGCTCCTGTCATCGTCGCCAAGGTTCTCGGAGCCAACGTAACATCGGGTAAAGATTCCGGTACAGCCGCAAAAATCGAAGCTATGGGCGGAAAAAACACCGTTTGCAACTTCGATGAAATAGCCTACGATGCCGAAAAACGCGTAATTACCGCTCCTTGCTATATGCTCGACGCTTCAATATCGCAGATTTGGCTGGGTATTAAGAAGGCTGCCGACAAGCTCGTTGAACTGATATAAGGTGAACAAGGAAATCCTAAGGCTTGCACTGCCTAACATAATTACCAACATCACCGTTCCCTTGCTCGGAATGGTCGATTTGGCTATTGTCGGTCATATCGGCAACGAAACCTATATTGGTGCAATTGCCTTAGGCACAACTATCTTCAATCTGATATACTGGAATTTCGGTTTCCTGCGCATGGGCACTAGCGGACTTGCAGCACAAGCCTACGGCGCAGGCGACAACGAGGAAGCCATGCGCATACTCGTCCGCGGACTTACCATCGCCCTTTGTGCAGCCACTCTCCTTATAGCCCTGCAATACCCTATTGCATTGCTCTCCGATGCCATATTGAACTGCAGCGACGAAACGCTAAATCTAACATTGTCGTATTTTTATGTGCGCATTTGGGCAGCACCAGCGACATTAGGGCTATACGCCATAAAAGGCTGGTTCATAGGAATGCAGAATTCGAAAACACCTATGGTTGTTGCCATTGTGCTGAATATCGTCAACATTTTCGCCAGCCTTGCCTTTGTAATCTGGCTCAAGATGGACATAGTTGGTGTGGCTCTCGGAACGGTAATAGCGCAATACTCGGGACTGGCATTGTCCATAATCTTGTGGTTCAAGCACTACGGCAACATGCGTCACCTTATCGACATTCGCGGAAGCCTGCACAAAGCCGAAATGAAACGCTTTTTCAAGCTTAATCGCGACATCTTCCTGCGCACACTCTGCCTCTGTGCCGTTTTCACCTTCATTCCTGCAATATCGGCCAGCATGGGCGACCTTATACTGGCTGCCAACACCTTGATAATGCAGCTGTTCACCTTGTTCTCGTACATTCT
This sequence comes from Bacteroidales bacterium UBA1184, assembly GCA_002310235.1. Lineage (GTDB taxonomy): Bacteria > Bacteroidota > Bacteroidia > Bacteroidales > ML635J-15 > Bact-19. The sequence goes on along the minus strand of DBYO01000017.1, from coordinate 22,363 downwards.
CGACGGTTTTGCCTACGCTGGTGAATCGCTTGTTGGTAAGTACATAGGTGCCAAGAATCGCGAATCGCTTATTAAAGCGATACGTCATCTCGTTTATTGGGGATTGATTTTCACAGCATTATTCACGGTGATATACTTCTTCTGGAGCGAAAACATCTACTACATACTCACCAACGACAGCAATGTTATCGGAGAAGCCATGGGCTACAACCTTTGGACTATGCTGATACCGCTCTGCGGATTTGCAGCCTTCCTATTCGACGGTATATATATAGGTGCCACCGCCGCCAAGTCGATGCGAAACATAATGTTCGTAGCCACCGCGGTATTTTTTGCAGGATATTTCGTTTTGCAACCGCTTCTCGGCAACGATGGTCTCTGGATAGCGTTTCTGCTGTTCCTGGTTTTCCGTGGAGGATTGATGTGGATAAGGTACAAGAAAAACGTGGTGGAATCAGTTAAGAGTTGAAAGTTGAAAGTTAAAAGTTGAAAGTTAAAAGGCTGTAGAGGCGTTGCGAGCAACGGCCTCTACAATTCAAATCTTCGAACCGTTAGCTCGGCGAAGCCAATCTTCAAATTATCGAATATTCAAATTATCGAATCATCAAATCTTCAAATCAATCGTAAATCAAATTGAATTCTTGAATTGTTGAATCGTTGAATTGTCATTAATTCGCAAATCCTCCTTATATTTGCACAATGAAACGAACCATAATAATATTAATTGTCATCGCCGTAATTGCAGCGGGCGTGACAGCCATAATTTATTTCAGGAATATGAACGACAAGTTTACCACATTGAACGCCAACGACTTTGAAAATGCCATCGCCGACGACCAGACCATAATCCTCGATGTACGCACCGCCGACGAATATGCTGGCGGACACATTCCCAACGCCATAAACATCGATGTAAACCGTGCAGGTTTTCTCTACGAGGCCGACGAGAAACTTCCCAAGGACAAGACCATTGCCGTATATTGCCATGGAGGTGTACGCAGTCGTAAAGCTGCATCCCTACTCTCCGACAACGGCTACACTATACTAAACCTCGACGGCGGTTTCAAGGAATGGCAGAGCGCTGGAAAGGAAACGGAGCAGTAAAGTTAAAAAACGACAACAAAAACATGGATACAAGAAACAATTCTTCAAATCCTCAAATCTTCAAATCATTGAATTTTCAAATCTTTGAATCTTTCCTTATCTTTGTAGCAAATTCGTGCGTATATGTTAATAGGTATTTTAATCGGAATAGTGATTGCAGGCATAGCCGCAGCAATAATAATAGTATTGTTGAAAAACAATGCAAAAAAGGATCTTGAGCAAACCAAGGAAATTATGTCGGCAAACGCCGCAGCCGAACACTCGCGACTCGAGACCGAACTCAACAACACCAACCGCCGAATAGGCGAACTCACCGCAGAAAACAATAGTCTGAAAGACGAAAAACAATCGTTGCAAACAGAAAACACCAATCTACAAGTGAGTCTGCAAGAAGCTAACACACGTCTTGTCGAGCAAAACAATAAAAACGAGCAACTTAAAGCCGAACGCGAAGAACAACAGAAACAGCATATGGAGCTCCTCCGCCAGCAGTTTGAAAACGCTTCGCGCACCATGCTCCAACAACGTCAGGCAGAATTTACCAAGGCAAATACCGAAAACATGGGCAACATTGTAGCCCCGCTGCGCAACGAACTCGAAAACATGCGCAAGCAGCTTTCGGAGGCAAAGTCATCGAACGAAAAGAACATCTCATCGCTCGAAGGCGCACTCAAAAACATGATGGAACAGTCGCAGGCAATAGGCCGAAACGCCGACAATCTGGCCGACGCACTCAAGAACCGCGGCAAAGTTCACGGCGACTGGGGCGAACAAGTACTCGCCAACATATTGTCGGAAAGCGGATTGCGTGAAGGAATCGAATTTTCGTGTCAGGAAAGTTTCAAAGGCGAAAAAGGAAACGAACTGCGCCCCGACGTGGTAGTTTATTGTGCCGACGGCAGCCGCATAATTGTCGACTCAAAGGTGTCGCTTACCGCCTATTCAGACTACAACGGCGCCGAAAACGAAGAACAACGCCAAGCCGCCATCAAGGCTAACTACGACTCTGTTTTAAACCACGTAAAGGAACTAGCAAACAAGAATTATCCAAAATACGTCGAGAATTCTATAAAATACGTGATGATGTTCATCCCCAACGAAGGCTCATACATACTCGCAACCAACCACAAGCCTAGTCTTTCGATGGATGCATTCCGCATGGGCGTGATAATTCTCAACCCCACAAACCTAATGCTGGCACTACACCTCGTACTGCAGACATGGCACAACAGCCGTCAGGAAGACAATTGCAAGAACATTATCAATGCCGCCAACAACATGTACGACAAATTCGTAAGTTTTGCCGACAGCTACAACTTGCTTGGCAATCAGTTAGACACAGCAAAACGAACCTACGACAAGGCCATGGGACAGCTACAGACAGGAAACGCAAACCTGCTAAAACAGATGGACTCACTGCGAAATCTTGGCGTAAACACAACAAAACGCATCAAGTCGCGCGAACCGAAATCGCTGACACAGAACATCGAAAGCATAGAGACGACAGAAACACCAGCCGACAACGAAGCATAAACTTGCGATTTTTCCAAATTAACCTATCTTTGCACACGAAATAATAAAGACACACAACTATGCATACTTATAAGCACGAAGTAAAGTATCATGAATGCGACAAAATGGGGATCACTCATCACTCAAATTATGTCCGTTTCATGGAGGAAGCCCGAGTGGATTGGCTTGACCAAATAGGTTACGGTTTTGAAAAGGTTGAGGCTGAGGGAGTTTTCTCGCCAGTACTGGCAATAGCCTGCAACTACAAGAATCCCTCAACATTCAAAGACGTAATCGAAATCGAAGTGACGGTAAGCAAGATGAGCGAAATAAAGTTTGACTTCGCCTATACAATGCGCGTCGGCGACAAGATTGTCTGCACTGCACAAAGCACACACTGTTTCATCGAAAACAACCGTCCCGTGGCTCTATCCAAACGACTTCCAGAACTTTACAAGGCCATACAGGAAGCCTACGAGGCAAATCAATAAAGCGGCACTATGTTTCTCGACTGGCTCGAACATCATCTTCTGCCCTGCCCGACAAAATTCTTTTTCGGCGTGGAATGTCCCGGATGTGGAATGCAACGGGCAATAATAGAATTGTTGAGAGGCAACCTCGTCGAGAGCATAAAACTATACCCACCATTAATTCCAATGCTGCTGATGCTGGTCGTTTTAATAATAAACCTTAAAGTCAATTCGGCAGTATGGCAAAAAGTGCTGAAATACTTTTTCATAGCCAACGTGGCAATAATATTGATAAACTACATATTTAAATTCATATAACATGGAAACAACCTACGAGAATAACAACAATTTCAATGTCAACGGAAACACAGAAAACGAAGTAAGGCAAACTCCGAAAAGCAACGGCATGAAAATGAATGTCCCCAACGCAAACCTCGTCCTGACATTCGGCATTATATCTATATTTACTTTCTGCTGCTGCAGTGGAATCGTGGGTATAATATTCGCAATAGTCGCGCTGATAGTATCAATCAAAAGCAAGAGGGAATTCAGAGACAACAGCGACCTATACGACGAAACTTCATACGGCAAGGTAAAGGCCGGAAAAACTTGTGCTATTATCGGTCTTGTTCTTGGACTTATAATGCTGATAATCGCAATTGTAGTTGTGAATATATTTAGTCCAGATGAGCTCATGCATGTTGATGGAGGTTGGGACCAGATGGGATACTAGATGAAAGTTAAAAGTTGAAAGTTAAAAGGTGAAAGGTGGAAGTTAAGAGTTGAAAGGTTGTAGAGTCGTTGCGAGCAACGACATCTAGTATTTGAATCTTTGAATTTTTAAATCTTCGAATTATCTAATTATCAAAACAAATGACACTAAACGACAGAATAGAAATCCTCACATCTTTCGGCAACGACCTTGCTGCAATATGCAACGGATCCGAAATAGATGGATTCCCTGGATTTGAAAAGATAAAGGTCTACAATCCGTGGTTTACCGAGGAAAATGTGAGATTTTGCCTACAAAACTGGCATTCTCAGCTCGATAGAAAATCATTGACCGACTTTTGCTCTCACTACCCTATCGACGACAAACTATCGGATTTCCGCGTGGCTATAGTGATGGCCGGCAACATACCAATGGTCGGTTTTCACGATTTTGCCTGTGCATTCTTGTGCGGAGTGAAGATTGTCGCCAAGCTGTCGAGCAAGGACAACGTGCTTATGAAATGGGCAATCGACAGAATTATTGCCAAGTCGCCAGAACTAGCCGACCGCATAACCTACACCGAAGAAAGACTTCCCGACTTCGATGCGGTAATCGCAACTGGAAGCAACAACACCAACCGCTACTTCGAGTACTATTTCGGCAAGTACGACAAGATACTGCGCCACAACCGCAACTCAGTGGCGATTCTCACTGGCGACGAAACCGATAATGAACTTGAAGGTTTAGCCGACGATGTTTTTATGTATTTCGGTCTTGGTTGCCGTAGTGTGTCAAAATTCTACCTTCCAGAAGGTTACGACTTTAACAAAATGGGTGAAGCATTCCAGAAATACGCCGACATAATAAACCACAACAAGTACAACAACAACTACAGCTACCAGTATGCTGTAATGGGAATGAACAAGATCGAGCATGTCAATTTCGGACACCTACTGCTCACTGAGAAGAAAGACCTCAACTCTCCTATCGGCGTAGTGCATTTCGAATACTACAGCGACATAAACAAACTGTCAGCCGAACTTGCACAGCAGACCGACAATATCCAGTGCATAGTGTCAAAAAACAAGATTTTTGAAAATTGCATCAACTTTGGTGAAACACAAAAGCCAAATATTTATAACTTTGCAGATAATATTGACACAATTAAATTCATTACAGGACTATGCAGAAAATAATAAAATACAAAATCTCTGACGATCTCGAATTCGTAAGGGAAATAGAAATGAAGGATGACTCTACTTTCAAGGACCTTCACACTGCAATACAGAAGGCATGCAAATACGATCCCACACTCATAACAATGTTCTACATTGCAGACGAGAACTGGGAAGTGGACGATGAGCCCGAAAACGAAATCCTTCTTGAGCGCATGGACGAGAAGACCCAGCAAGACTGCCGTCTGATGGAAGACACACCTCTGAACTTCGTCAAGCCCGAAAAAGGACAGAAATACCTGTACTTGTACGATCTGCTTGGCGAAAACAGCTTCTTCGTCGAAGTTGTTGATGTTCGTAACTTTACCAAGAAAGACGAAAAGACGAAATTTCCGAAATGCACCTTGGCGGAAGGACTTCCGCCAAAGCAACTGGAACTCGACGACTTAGGCGAAGAATTCAACGAAAACGAACCTCTCGAAGACTTCGACGATTTTGACGAAGAAGAGGAAAATCCGTACTACGACAACGAATTCGAAGACGGATACGATGAATTCGGCGGTGGCTACAACGACGATTACAATTACTAATACCGCTTATCTTGGCTAAATACCTTATAATAATAGCAGGTCCGACTGGAGTCGGTAAAACCGACCTAAGCATAGGTATTGCCAAGCATTTCAACTCCGAAATATTGTCGTGCGACTCGCGACAGTTCTACCGCGAGCTGGGAATTGGTGTTGCCAAGCCCACAACCGAGCAGATGAATGAAGTAAAGCATCACTTTGTCGACAATGTTTCGGTAACCGAACGCTATAGCATCTGGCAGTACGAAGACGATGCCATAAAACTGCTAGACGATTATTACAAAACACACGATTATGCCGTAATGTGCGGAGGTTCTGGTCTTTACATTGATGCAGTATGCAACGGGATAGACCTTATGCCCGACCCCGACCCAGTAATCAGGCAGGAAGTCATCAATATGTACAACGAAAAGGGCATCGAAGCATTGCGTTTCGAATTGCAGCGCATCGACCCCGAATATTATGCACAAGTCGACCTCAAGAATCCGCAACGCATAATGCGAGGTATCGAAATGACCAGGCAGACTGGCAAGCCATTTTCGCAGTTCAGAACCAGCATCAGGCAAAAACGCGATTTCATACCCATCAAAATTTTGGTCAACACCGACCGTAAAGTCCTGTACGACAGAATAAACCGCCGTGTGGACATTATGGTAGAGCGCGGACTAGTTGAAGAAGCACGCTCACTGGTGCTGTATCGCGACATGATTGCGCTCAAAACCATCGGATACACCGAACTGTTCGACCATTTCGACGGAAACACCAGCCTCGACGAAGCAATAGAACTCATAAAACGTAACTCTCGCCGCTATGCACGCCGACAGATAACGTGGTTTCATAGAAACAACGAATACACTGAATGTGAACCAGTTGCCGAGATAATTTTATCAAAAATAACAGAAAGAATTAAATAAATGTACCAACTAAAAACTATAACTATGAGAAAGAACATTTTTTTAGCACTCAGTTTTGCATTAGGCCTAACGATGGCAGTATCGTGCAACCAGACACAGGCAAACGACGAGACAGAAAAAAATAACAACGAAACTGTTGCTCAGTCCAACACGCCAAAAGAAATCGAGGAGCTTGCCAACAATCTGATGTCGGACGAAGCAAACGCAGAAATCGAAAAAGCCGACAATGGTGAAGTTGTAAATATTGACGAAAAGACTTTTAATAAAATCGTAGCCAAAGGCGTTGTGCTAGTTGACTTTTTTGCAACCTGGTGCGGACCTTGCAAGATGCAGAAGCCTATACTTGCCGAAGTCGCCAAGGAAAACGCAGGTAAATTAACAGTCGGTACTGTTGACACCGACAAGTGCCCTAACCTGTCGAACCGATTCAACATCCGCTCTATTCCATGCATGATTCTTTTCGAGAACGGCAAGGAAGTGAAACGTATCATCGGCTACCACGAAAAACAGGAACTAATGAAAGAACTAATCGGATATATAGAATAAAAAAAGCCCAGAAAATTCTGGGCTTTTTTGTTTGTTAAATGTAGATTTTACATCAATGATGACCAAAGGCTTGCATAAGCTGTTCCAAGTATTGCTACCCAGATAACCCAGTAAACAATGTACAAAGCGCTCAAGATAATACCAATAATAGATGTTATCTTACCAGCCTTAAGCATACCTTCGCCCGTGTATTGATCTGGAGCAGCATTATAAGCATCGGTACCCTTCTTTGCGAGAACCAAACCAATAATACCACATACTAAACCTACGAACATGCATCCAAATACGATGGAGCAGATACCCAATACCAATGCAGCTACTGCATACGGTGCATTCTGTTTTTGAATTTGATCAGTCATATTATTAATTTTTAATTTTACATCACAAAAGTAGATATTTATAAATATATGGCAATAATTTTTTTGAAAAACTTTAACACATGGAAAACTACAGAGCTTTAATATTTTTAAAAGAAGAACACCTTCCTACTCTAAAACATAATATTCTGATAAATCCAATTGAAAGCAAATGCCACAAGGTTTACAATAACTATTATCCACACAATCCGCTTTGTCATTCTCCGCATTGCAAACAAAACCGCCACTGCGATTATTGTAAGGAACCACACGACAATTGGAGGAAACTGCACAATACTTCCACATATATCGCCTTGCAGCAACAATATCAGCGAACGCTGAAATCCGCACATAGGACAGCTGAAGCCGAATAATTGCTTATGAAAGCATGGCAACGAATGTTCTCCCAACCAATTTGCTAATTCTTCCAAGGCTAAAACTTAAAAATTACTTTTTACGCTTAGTATTCTTTCTCACACCAATATTCTTGCGACCTCTCTCTACGGTCTCGCTAGTACGTAGGCGTGTGGCATTATCAATACCTTTAGCATTTTCATCCTCAAATTCCGACTCGCCCTTCTTGCGTTTTGTAACTTTGGGATCGACAATAGGTTTTCCTCCATATAATACATTCTCAGGGGTGAACTTACAGTCTGCAAATGCTTCATCATGGAACAGCACATCCTTCACATTGCCTACACGACTTGTATTGCAAACCACATTTGCAAGCGCACGACACTCGGCAAAAGCCTTTGACGAAACTATAGTCTTCACATATGTCTCTTGTACCTTAGTAAATATTACAGTCACAAGACTTCGACACGACATAAACGCACCTTCCTCCACCCTGCGCACATTATCGTACAACGACACAGTTTTCAATGCCCAGCAATTGGCAAAAGCCTCTTTGCCTATTATACGAAGCGACTTCGGAAAGCGAACTGCGGCAAGAGCCTTGCATCCCTCAAAAGCATAGGCGCATATCTCCTGCAAACCTTCGGGCAACACCGCCTCCATAAGACCACTGGCACGAAATGCGCCAGGACTTATTGTCGTCAGCTTAGTGGGAAAATGGAAATTTCTTAGGTTTGTACAATTGCGAAAACAATCGGGACCGATGCGCTTAACATTGCTAGAAATACCTATATTAGAAAGATTTACGCACCAGCGGAAAGCACTGCTATCAATAATCTCCACGTTGTCGGGAATTGTAACGCATGTTATGTTGCGACAGCCGTAAAAAGCCTTGGCTCCTATCCTTTTTACTGGATAAAACTTGCCATTAATCTTTATCTGTCGCATTATGTTAATCTGAGTGGGAGTTTCCTCGTTGTAGTTAATGTCAACATACAGAGATTTCATGTTCTCTTCGAAGGCATACCTAATTCCAAAATACTTGAAATGCATCGAATCAACGACTTCCGCTTCCTGTTCTTCAGTTTCTTGAGCATAAACATTTACGCTACAAAGCAGCAACATTAATATCGACAACAGAATAATGCGTTTCATACGATAAACTTTTAAAATGCAAAGTTATAAATAGTTTTCAAAAAAGATGCCATATAGGTTCAGCTTCGTGGATGATGCATCAAAACCTCCTCAAGGAGCGTTTGCTTGTTAATATGGGTATAAATCTCGGTAGTTGTAATCGACTCGTGTCCAAGCATCTCCTGTACCACCCTCAAATCAGCACCTCGTTCGATGAGATGTGTCGCAAACGAATGGCGGAACGTATGTGGAGAAACATTCTTTTCGATTCCTGCTGCACTACATGTCTGCTTAATAATGGTAAAAATCATCGCACGTGTAAGTTTATTGCCTCTGCGGTTGAGGAAAAGAATATCCCCACAATTTTTCTGCGGAACTATGTGGTTGCGAAACGACTTCATATAATTGTCAATTTCCTGCATGGCTTTATGTCCAATTGGCACAAGTCTCTGTTTGTCGCCCTTGCCGACCACGCGTATGAATTCCTCTCCGAAAAACAAATCGGACAATCGCAAACTCACAAGTTCCGACACTCGCAAACCGCAGCCGTACAGAACTTCGATTATTGCGCGGTTACGATGACCGAGTTCTGTGCTTACATCAATTGTGCGAATTATCGCCTCTATTTCCTCAACGCTAAGCACTGTAGGCAGATGACGGGCAAGTTTTGGCGTTTCGATAAGTTCGGTCGGGTCATCATCTATCTTATCATCTACAAGTAGAAACTTATACAGCGACTTTATTGCAGAAATAGCATGCGACTGCGATGTGGCGGCAATATCTTGCGAAGCAATACTGCGTATGTACTCGCGAAGCATGTCGGTATCGACATCGGTAAAATCGCCAGAAAATTCGATTTTATCTAGATAATTATCCAATTTACGAAGTTCCTGCATATACGACACATGGGTATTTTCCGAAAGCGACCGTTCCAGCATTATGTACGATTCGTATTCCTCGAGTGTATTTTTGCGCGGCTCCATTTTTGTTCCCTGTTTCGCAAATAAGTTTTACCTTTGCAAAAATAATAAAAACAGATGAAACTACTAATCATAAACGGTCCAAACCTCGGAAACATAGGCCGCCGCGAACCGGAAATATATGGACACGAAGACTTTGATTCTTTCCTTGATTCACTGAAGAAAGAATTTCGTGAACACGAAATACATTATTTCCAATCACACCATGAAGGTGAGATTGTCGCAAAAATACACAAGGCTACCGAAGAAAACTACGACGGCATAATACTCAATGCTGGTGCCTACTCGCACACCTCCTACGCCATCCGCGATGCGGTTGCTGCAATCGGAATACCAGTTGTCATGGTTCACATTTCTAACGTCTATGCCCGCGAAAATTTCCGTCACGAAAACGTAATTGCAGCCAAATGCAAGGGTGTGATTACAGGATTTGGACTAAAGTCGTACGAATTGGCAGTAAGAAGCTACGCTGTCTGAAAGGCTTACAGACGAACAGGCTAACAGACTGTTAGACAGCAAGCCTGTTAGCCTTTTTTACTTTTCTTCATTTTTGTATTTTCCCCCACCAAAAAAAGCATTAGTTTTGCGAACACAATCGGCCCCTTAGTTTAATGGATAAAATTTGGGATTCCGGTTCCTACGATAGGCGTTCGATTCGCCTAGGGGTCACAAAAGAAGCGTCTCGTTGAGGCGCTTCTTTTTGTTTTTTGACAAAAAAAGGTCGCAGCTTTGCTGCGGCCTTTTACAATATGAAAACGAATTTTATTCTTTTACAAGTTTCTTCATTGCTGTGCCGTTAGCAGTCTCAATTGAGAAGAAGTAAACGCCAGCTTCCAAATCTGAAATATCAATTGTGCTTTGTGCGCCAAGAGCCTTAACTTCGCGTCCGGTAACATCAAATATAACAACCTTTGCCAAACCTTCAGCTTCGATATTAACTATACCTGTTGTCGGGTTAGGATAAATGTTAATATTTTCTACCATATTTTCATCAACAGCATTATCATAATCCGGATCTACGGCAAATGTTGCTCTGTAAGTTTTATTTGCCGTTACAGTTATTATTCTTGTTGCATCTGTATTATTATCATTCCACTTGACGAAGAGATATCCAGGATTTGGTGTTGCAGAAATTTCGACTTCAGACAAATACTCATATGCACCGCCTTCGGATACAGTACCCATGGTTTCGTTTGCCGATACAACAGTGATTGTATATACATCAGGTGCAAATGTAGCGGTATATGTCACATCTTCATCACCCATAGTTACAGTTCTTGTTGCATCTGTTACGCTATCGTTCCACGAAACAAAATGATAATGAGAATTAGCTGTTGCTCTAATTTGCACTTCTGAACCTGGCAAGTAATAACCGGTACCAGAAACTCTACCCATAATAAGATCTGCAGAAGCAACAGTCAAAAGATGTGCAGCGCCAAAACTTGCAGTAAACACAGTATCCGATTCTACATGAATTGTTCTTGGGTTGTCGGTATTGTGATCCTGCCATTCTGCGAAAGCAAAGCCAGGATTTGCAACAGCATAAACAATAGCATTTGAATTATACATATATGGTCCTGAACCAGTAGCTGTACCCTGTTCAGCATTATCAGAATTTACAGTAACTGTATATTGGTCAATTGTAAAATAAGCTGTCAACGACAAATCTTCTATAACAGTTATTGACCTCGTATTTTCCGTATTACCGTCACTCCAGTACAAGAAATGGTAATGTTCTACCGGTGTTGCAGATATTTCTGCAATATCATTATGATTATATGTATTTGAGCCTGAAACTGTACCCTGATTTGCATTTGCAGAAACAACAGATACAGTGTAACTATTAATTGCAAATATTGCTGTTAGATCTACGTCTGAATCAACAATTATTGTCCTTGGATTTACTGTGTCGTTATCACTCCATGATACAAAATGATATCCAGTATTCGGAATAGCTTCTATCTGTACACTTGCACCGTCAACAAAGTCTCCGCCACCAATGACATTACCATTTTCATCATGATTCAAAGTAAGTGTATAAGATGTTGCTGATGATGTTGCAACAAAAGATGCAGTAAATGCAGTATCCGAAGCCACGGTAATCGTACGCGGATTAGTAGCATCGTTATCATTCCACTTTTCGAAAATGAATCCATCAGCAGGAGTTGCTGTCAATGTTGCTTCCGACAACAATGGATACGAACCTGCACCAGTTACGGTTCCGTGTTCTGCATCGTCAGCAACAGCAGTTACAGTATAGTTTGGAATAGTTTCTGTAATTGTTATATCATCAACTGCCAAATAATACTGATAATTCGAATTGTAATTAATCATGAAGTACTTTGCATTTGCAGGAAGTGTGCCATTATATGTCTGCCAATTAGTACCTGCAGAAGAACCAACCGATATCTGTGAGCCGAGCGTTACAAAACTACTAGTCTGGTTATCAGTTGTAGAATACTTTACAAAGAATTTTTCTGTTCCTTCATCTACTAGTCTTTTATATTTGAACGACAAGTTTAATTCACCGATATGGTCAAGTCTAGGAGAAATCATATACTGGTTGTAGTTGCTTGCGTTATTATAACTGTTGAACACAGCTCCATTCATACCGTCATCATACTCCAGCACGCCAAATGCGCCATTATTAGCACTATTCATGCTTTTGAATTCCCAGCAACCAACACCATTTTCAAAGTTTTCTGAAAATGGGAATTCAATTGATGCTGTTGAGCAATCATATACATCTATTACCTTACTTACTGTTGTCGAACCGTGCTGGTTAGTAACAGTCAGGGTTACAGTACGAGGACCTAATGTATTCCATGTAACGTTTGCATAAGTTGACGTTGCCAAAGACGGTGTTCCATCTCCAAACGACCACTGGTAAGAAATAACATTACTTAAACTTGTAACAACAGATGATATACGTATAGATTCACCGACAACAACACGGTCGTTTGACACAATGTCAACCAAAGGTGTATCATCTTCTTCCGGACAAGTACCAGCCAAACTATATACAGCTGCAGGACCTTGGCCAACAGCTCTTTGTACATCACAAACTCGTCCCGACGGGCAGAATAAATATACAGACGGAACAGAATTATCGTACAATGACACCTTATTCGCTAAATTTGAAGTGGCATCAACAATCGGAATAGGATTTTCGCCATTATCAGTAAAATCGCCCTGAGAAGCTCCAGCATATGTATTAGCTACATGGGTACCAGTTAACTGAGCGGTAGTATTCGAGGTCTCAATTTCAATCATCAAAACAACGAATTCCCCAGTTCCACCTTGTCCATATGTATTATACAGCTGCTCCAACTTTCTGCTCGTATGTAATTCCCAGCACGGACCACACCATGCGCAGAAAAAGTCGATAACAACATATTTTCCATGATCCAAATAATTTTGAATGTTGTGGGTAACCCCATCCATGTCTGTAGCAGTAAAGTTGGTAAATGTACCCCAATCGGATGCGGCACGAGTACCACGTTCCATTCTTGCATTTTGATCAATGCACTGAATTTCGCCTTTTGCTGCCGTCTGTGCAAACATTGCTACTGAAACGAGCAACGACACAACAATAAGTAAAAGTCTCTTCATATAATATATGCCAGGTTATATGCCATCAGGCCCATCGGCTTTTAATTACGATTTTTCAAGATGACAAATTTAATTATAATTTTTATGCTGCAAAGCATTTTATTAAAAAAAATGGCATTTGAAACGCACTAACATGTTCTGCATGACAAATACCATATTTTATATACATTACATAAAACAGCCATCATTTCTTGGTTGTCCTTATTGCTCGGCACAACTGGTCGGGACACGAAGTGTCCTTGTAACCACAGCGAATTCCGCTCAATTTGTCCAGCACTTCTTCGGCTGGCATACCCTCGACCAACTTGCATATCCCTTGCAAATTGCCGTGACATCCTCCATAAAACTGAACATTATGCAATTTGCCGTCAACTATCTCAAATTCAATCATTTCAGAGCAGGTTCCCTGCGTTATGTACTGATATTTCATATCTAAATGCTATTACAATATTCAACAATCTCGTCGATGTTTTGCTCGTTCATGCAACGGAAATGTCCGCGCGGACATTTTTCATAACCCAATTTCGAACACGGACGGCACCGCAAATTCTTTACTTCAAAAATCCTTGATTTTTCTCCAGCCATATATGGCGTCATGCCGAACTGCGGAATGGTATTGCCCCATATCGACACAATGTCCTTCTTGAAAGCTGCCGCTATATGCATAAGTCCAGTGTCGTGAGTAATTACATACTTTGCCTGCCTTACCACCGATGCCGACTGCGACAGCGAAAACATTCCGCACAGATTAATGCAGTTCTCATTCTCTGCACAAATATACTCAGCTGCGTCCACGTCCGAATTTCCGCCCAGCAGAACCACAAAGGCGTTAACCTTACCGCACAACTTGGAAACCAACTCCTTGGGCATACGTTTCGTTGCATGCTGCCCTCCTATCGCATACGCGACGTAGGAACCTGGTTCCAGTCCAAAAGCCGACTTGGTGTCAACTTCCTCGCCTTCGGGGATGAAATAGTCAAGTCCCTTTCCATCGTTGTGCACATCAAACAAACGAGTGGAAGTCATATACCTATCTACAATATGTATATCTGGCAACTTGTTGATCTTTAGACACGATGTTGCAAGCCATTTCTTAAAGTTCAACTTCGGAAACGTAAAATCTAGAATCTTCAGCTTGTTGATTATACGCTTGGAACGAAGATTCTTCTGCAAGTCGATTACATAGTCGAACGGAATTTCTCGCAATTCGTCAATTGTCTCGGCATAAGTTTCCTTCAAGGTATGAACTTCGTCGATATACGGGTTAGCTTCGACTATTCCAGCATTTGCGGGTTTTGTCAAAAAATGAACCTCGGCATTCTCGACTTGCTGTTTCAAGCATCTGACAACTGGCGTTGTAAGCACAATGTCGCCGATACTGCTGAAACGAATCACCAAATAACGGACTATGTATTTTTCTTCTTCCATCGCAAAAATTATTTTACTCGCAAATGTAAAGATTATTTACGAATTAATGACAATTCAACGATTCAACAATTCAAGAATTCAATTTGATTTACGATTGATTTGACAGAATTGATGATTTGAAAATTTGAAAATTTGCACAAACATCTTCTACTTCGCTCAATGTATCGTAACGCGTCGCTTGGCGTTTCTAGATTCAAAAAAAATGCCGATGAAAAAAAACATCGGCATTTTTTGAATTGTAGCTCAATATCTAATCTATCATCTTCAATCATTAATAAGGCATTAATTGTCTTCGCTGAGACAAGACAATGTGTAAATCATTTTCTTTGTACGGTAAATGTTGTCGTAATCACCGACTTCTGCCAATATCACACCGACAGGAGTATTAGAATTTATGTCTTTGGGAACTTTACCAGCAATGTAAAATACATTTCCGTCAACATCGGTAAAATGTGCGGTAATCTTATAATTCTCCATGACAAAAGTTTCATCTGTCTTGTAAGGTTTATCAAGTTTCTGGATGAAACCGCGAATTATACGACCATCATTAGAAAATGCTGATTCACAAGATTTTTGTTTCTGACATCCAGACAATAAAATGGCACCGACAAATACGGTAAATACCAATAATAAAATTTTATTTTTCATGATAATATGTTTTTGTATTAATACCAATCACAAATGTAGTTTTTTTTTTACAGGGACGTATATGATTTTTGTTAAAATATAGTTAAACATTGATATCCGCCCTAAAACAAGACAAAACATATAATTACAATATATATGAAATAAGGAGACTTGTTTTTTTACTCACAAGCTGCGTGAGCTAATGGGTGTGAAATGACAGACTGAGGCTTTAGCGGACAATAATTAAAAATGCCGATAAAGAAATCTCATCGGCATTCTATGAAATGTAATTATCTTATTCCTACTCTCTTACAACCAAAATGTTTACATTCACATCGTTGACATCGATTTCAGTACCATTTTCAACATTGGCAACAATCTCGATTGAGTTTGCCAAAGTCTGTCCGCAAATGTAGTCGCGGTAATGGTTGACTGCAGTGTCGAGTTCTGCTGTCGAACTGATTTTAACGCGGATGCGGTCGGTAATGTCGAAGTTGCTGTCCTTGCGGATGTTCTGGATACGGTTGACAAATTCACGGGCAATACCTTCCTCAACGAGTTCGGGCGTTACATTGATGTCGAGGGCAACTGTGTATTTGCCTTCGTTTGCAACGAGCCATCCTGGAATGTCCTCGGAGTTGATTTCGACATCGGCAGTTGTTATTGCAACTTCCTGTCCTTCAACATTCAAAGTAAAGCTATCGTTGCGCTCGAGTGAAGTAATGTCCTTCTGCGACATCTGCGAAATTGCATTTGCAACTTGCTTCATAATCTTGCCGTAACGAGGACCCAAAACCTTGAAGTTCGCCTTAATCTTCTTTACCAAGAAATCGGACGAATCGTCGAGAATCTGGATTTCCTTGATGTTGGTTTCGGTCTTGATAATCTGCTCAACCTTTGCCATTTGCTCTGCAAAGTCGTCAGAAACCGACGGAACCATAATCTTCTGCAACGGCTGGCGAACCTTGATGCTGACCTTGCGGCGCAAACCGAGAATCATAGATGAAATAGTCTGTGCCATTTCCATTCTTTCCTCAAGGCTCTTGTCGATTATCTGCTCGTTAACCTTCGGGAAATAAGCAAGATGAACAGATTCGTAGTTTTCCTTGCCAGTAACAGCATTGAGGTCGCGATACATCTTGTCCATGTAGAACGGAGCAATCGGCGAAGCAATCTTTGCTATGGTTATCAGGCAAGTATAAAGTGTCTGATAAGCCGAAATCTTGTCCTCGTCGTACTCGCCTCCCCAGTAGCGCTTTCTGCCGAGACGAACATACCAGTTGCTCAGGTGGTCCATCACGAAAGTCTGAATCAGACGGCCTGCCTTTGTATTTTCGTAAGTCTCGTAAGCCTCGCCGACTTCCTTAACCAAAGTGTTCAACAAACTGAGAATCCAGCGGTCGAGTTCGGGACGCTTCTCGAACGGAACATCGGGTTCTGCGTAGGTGAAATTGTCGGTATTGGCGTACATTGCAAAGAAATTGTAGGTGTTGTACAAAGTTCCGAAGAATTTGCGCTTAACCTCGTCAACTCCGGCAATGTCGAACTTGAGGTTGTCCCAAGCCTGTGCGTTGGTAATCATATACCAACGAACGGGGTCGGCACCGTACTTGTCGATAGTTTCGAACGGATTTACAGCATTGCCGAGACGCTTCGACATCTTGTTGCCGTTCTTGTCGAGTACCAAACCGTTGGAAATGATGTTCTTGTATGCTATGTTGTCGAAAATCATTGTTGCAATTGCGTGCAAGGTGAAGAACCAACCGCGTGTCTGGTCAACGCCCTCAGCGATGAAGTCAGCTGGGAACAACTTGTCGAACCTATCCTTGTTCTCGAACGGATAGTGCCACTGTGCGTAAGGCATTGCTCCCGAATCGAACCAAACATCGATAAGGTCGGGTTCGCGGAACATCTTACGGCCATCCGATGCAACAAGCACAATCTCATCAACATACGGACGATGCAAGTCAAGGTTTTCGTAGTTTTCCTTGGTGTATTTGCCAACCTCGAAGTTCTTCCACGGATATTCCTTCATATATCCCTTGGCGATTGACTTGTCCATTTCGGCGTAAAGTTCCTCGACAGAACCTATGCACTTGCGTTCGCTTGCGTCCTCGGTACTCCAAATTGGCAGCGGAGTTCCCCAGTAGCGCGAACGGCTGAGGTTCCAGTCAACAAGGTTTTCGAGCCATTTTCCGAAACGGCCTTCGCCAGTGCTCTGCGGTTTCCAGTTGATAGTCTTGTTGAGTTCTATCATACGGTCGCGCATTGCGGTTGACTTAATAAACCATGAATCAAGCGGATAGTACAAAACGGGCTTGTCGGTACGCCAGCAGTGCGGATAGTTGTGCAAGTGCTTTTCAATCTTGAAAGCCTTGCCGTCCTGCTTCATTTCAATGCAAAGGCGGATGTTCAAGTCCTCGTCCTTGGCAGCGGCTTCAGCATCGTATTTTCCATCGACATTGTACTTCGGGTCGTAGGCGTTCTTTACGAAACAGCCTTCGTACTTCGAATACAAGTCAACATTTATGTTGTTCTTTACAAATTCGGGGTCAAGGTCGCTCATGAGGAAGAATTTTCCTGTGCGGTCAACCATAGGACGGAAATCGCCCTTGCTGTTGATAATCATTACCAATGGCGGGATTCCAGCAGCCTTTGCAACCTTGTTATCGTCGGCACCGAAAGTCGGGGCAATGTGAACGATACCAGTACCATCCTCGGTGGTTACATAGTCGCCAGGAATTACGCGGAAAGCACCGTCGGCAGGCTTAACCCATGGGAAGATCTGCTCGTAACGCATGTCGAGAAGGTCTTCGCCAGTATATTCGGCTACGATTCTGTAAGGAATTACCTTGTCGCCGTGCTTGTATTCCTCGAGCGGAAGTTCAGCACCCTGCGGATTCAGGTATGCGCCTACCCTTTCCTTTGCCATAATGACGGTAACAGGCTCTCCATTATACATATTATATGTACGAACTGCAACGTATTCAATCTTGCGGCCAACGCAAAGAGCTGTGTTCGACGGCAAAGTCCACGGAGTGGTTGTCCAAGCTACGAAATAAGGCTTTCCCCAGCCAGTCATTTCGGGCTTCGGATCTACGATTGCAAACTGAGCGGTTACGGTTGTATCCTTTACATCGCGGTAGCAACCAGGTTGGTTAAGTTCGTGGGTGCTAAGTCCAGTACCTGCTGCAGGCGAATAAGGCTGAATGGTGTAGCCTTTGTAAAGCAAGTTCTTGTTATAGAGCTGCTTCAACAGCCACCACAAAGTTTCGATGTAGCGGTTGTCGTATGTAATGTACGGATTTTCGAGGTCAACCCAGTAGCCGACGCGCTCGGTAAGGTCGGTCCAGTGACTTGTGTATTTCATCACTTCGCGACGGCAGGTGTCGTTGTAGTCGCTAACGGAAATCTTCTTGCCGATATCCTCCTTGGTGATGCCAAGGGTCTTTTCCACACCGAGTTCCACAGGCAGACCGTGGGTATCCCAACCGGCCTTGCGGTCAACCTTGTGACCAGTCAAAGTCTTGTAACGGCAGACAACATCCTTGATTGTACGTGCCATAACGTGGTGTATGCCAGGCATTCCGTTTGCCGATGGCGGTCCCTCGAAGAAAATGAAAGGCTTGCAGCCTTCACGGGTTTCTATACTTTTGTGAAAGGTATCCTCTTTTGCCCAGAGGTCCTTCATTTCGTTGTTCACTTCAAACAGATCGAGCTGTTTATACTCGGAAAATTTCTTTGTCATTGTACAATTTTTAAAGTGGTGCAAAAATACAATTTATTTACGATTTACGAATGACGATTTATGATTTAATTGGCTTTAATTATTTCAAATTATTCTTGCATTTCAAAAAAAACATATACCTTTGCAATATAAGAAATTACCCGAAATGAGACGACAAGGCATTGTTGAAAGAATCAGAAGCGAAGCAAGCAAGCTGAAACCGAAAGTGCAGACAATACTTTACGGTTCGGAAGCGCGTGGCGATGCAAGACCGGATTCCGACATTGACCTCTTGATGCTTGTTGATGCCGACAAACTCACATACAGCGACAAAGACAACATCATTGCTCCATTTTACGACATTGAACTTGATACAGGCATCATTATCAGTACTATAGTAATGCTTCGCAAGGAATGGGAAAATCGTCCGTTCCTAACCCCTTTTCAATACAATGTTAGAAACGAAGGAATAACGCTATGAAAAACGAATTGACAAACGAAAACTACGATGCACTATCGAAATACAGGCAGGAACGCGCACACGAAACATTAGCGGAAATTCCTTTCCTCTACGAAAAAGGATTCTACAATACAGCGACAAATCGTCTTTATTATGCCTGCTATTATGCTGCGGTTGCATTATTGACCAAATACCACATTTCAACAAGCACACACGCAGGAGTTAAGACCTTGCTTGGACTGCATTTCGTTTCAAAAGGACTTATTACAAAAGAAAGCGGAAGAGCTTTCTCTAATTTGTACGATTGCAGACAACGCGGTGACTATGAAGAATTTGTATATTCTACTCGTGAAGAAATTGACGAACTTTATCCAAAAGCGCAACGCTTCATCGAAGAAGTTGATGCCTTACTTAATAAAGACGACAACAATTAACAGATTACTACCATAGTTACACAAAAAAACAGCAGCCGACCGTAGGCGACTGCCGTAATTTTTAATTTTACCATATATTATTGTGCAAAAACCGCACGAACTGGCGTTCCTACAGCACGTTGATGACCATTAATCTTACAAACTATATCTATTACAGGATTAGTTACTATATTATAATGATAAAATAATAGCTCATTCATCATACGACAATCTCCGCCACTATATAGTGAATTTGAAGGATAACTTCCAAATATAAAATATATGTCTTGATCAACGGCATTTTCGTCATATCTAAAACCAGCTCCTGGAAAGAAAATCCTATTACCATTAGGACCGACAAAAATAATTCCATTAACGGCATTTCCAACTGTACATATCCATATATGAGGGCATGTCAATAACTCACGAAATTCTTGTTCGGCTGGCATACGCCAATTAGAACCCCAGTTGGCAGTAACAGCATCGTCCTCTGGAAACAAAACACGCAGGCTGTCGGAAAAACCATTGTAGCCAAAATAATCAGAAGGACAGTATTTTATTAATCTTGGGTCTCCATTCGATGCTCCAGGTGCTGAATATTTATAATTTCCCCACGAGTATGTTTCTTTGGGTTCTGTTTCACCCCATGCGAAATAATCGCCAAAATCTACCGGACTTGTTGCTCCAACATTGTTGACCGCCCATAAAGTACCGTCTGAAAAGCCTAGGTCAACGTAGGCATGAGTGCCAACAGAACCTGTTATTGCCATCCACTGCGCATATACAACTATGCTTTCCTCCAAGGTTATTTCCTCCATATCTGCATAAGCAGTACCATTACCATAACTATCGGTGGTCCAGCACAAAAACACATGATTATCCCATGTAAATGTATTGGCATCAAGAGTATGCGCTACACCAGCCGTGTATGTCTGCGGCGGCATATATCCATTTCCACCATTTGCAACAAAAGTTACCCTTATACCAGTGCCAGGTTGTGGATCTGGTGGTTCAACATTATTTGCCCACAGTGCATACAAAGTCAAATTATTAGAAATAGTTATTTCCTGCGTATCGGTGTATGTGGTTCCACTGCCATCGGCAGCAGTATTCCAGCAGACAAAATGACAATCGGGTTTTGAGAATGTATTGGGTCTAAGCACTTGCGGAGAACCGACAATATACTGCTGCGGTAGCATTTCGCCAGTTCCCCCATTTGCATCGAAAGTAACTGTTACGAAAGTAATTAGTTTTTTCCACTGTGCATACAAGGTCATATCGGAAGTAACTGTTATGGTCTGCCTGTCATCATACGATGTGCCAGTGCCGTTCTTCATAGTGTTCCACTCTTTAAAGATATGACCTTGATATGAGAAAAGATAACCAGCAAGTGCTCTGGCTTCTCCTTCTGTAAATATCTGTTCCGCCATTTCCCCAGTTCCACCGTTGGCATCAAAAGTAACCGTATATGTTTCCTTCTTCTTGCAACCACTAATTGCTATCATTCCTGCCAAGGAGAAGATTGCAACCATAAAAAATAGAGTTCGCTTCATATTATACTACGCTTTAATTTTTACGGACAAAGATAAGTATTTCATGGAAATTAGCAAATGATTTTTACAAAAAACAGCCAACTTTCGCCAGCTACTTTAGATTTTCATTCGAAAGCAATATATTAATGTGCGACAACAGGTCTTACTGATTGTCCATAAGAACGCTTACTAATGGATACAAATGAAGAAGAATCATAATATGATTTAAATTGTATAATTGTCGCAGCTGTAGGAATTACATTATCCCCAAAATGACCTAACGAACTCGACCAGTACATGGCCTGTTCGCCAACTTCATCTAAATAATTAGCACTATTTAAATTATTATAACCTCCAGCAGCCGGCAAAAAAATACTATTGCCATTAGGCCCTGTGACCAATAGTCCATTTATTCCGTTCTGGGTTGTCCTGGTTCTGATGCAATAATCATTAAGTTCAACCATTTCTTCGTATGTAGGCATTCTCCATGCGTCACCCCAGTTGACAGTGGCAGCATCGTCACTTGGTTCAAGAGTTGTTAAATCATCTGTAAATCCGCGGTAACCAAACCTACTGTCATTACAGTATTTTGTTAGCTTGTAACCATACGATTCACCATCTACAACACAATAGGTTTCTACACAATAATTATAGTTTGAGTCATTGTATACTTCCTTTGGAGAGGTTTCTCCCCATGCGAAATAGTCACCATAATCTTCC
>DBYO01000044.1 GCA_002310235.1 Bacteroidales bacterium UBA1184 | reverse complement strand
CTACATCTACGCCGTCAACTACTACGACAGCATTTATCCCGTCTATGCCGACGGCAAACTGCTTGTGTATTACGACGATTCCTACGAATATCAGGGTGGGGCGCACGGCATTTCGGGAAAGACATACACGGTTTACAACATTGCAACCGGCCGTCGCGTCACCGAGGACGACATCTTTGTGATGAACGACGAGAACGAAAAGGCTTTGTCGGAAATGATTGTCGAGGCTTTTGCTGTAGAGTTTTCCGACGAGAAGGACGACATGTGGAACGAAGGCATAAACTTCATCAACGGCAACTTCAGCATTGGTGCCGATTCTCTCTACTACCAGTACTCGCCGTACGAGATTGGTCCGTATGCAATGGGAACACCGCTAGTAGGCTTGTCGAAGGAATCGCTCAAGCCGTTTCTGAAGCAGGATGGTCCGCTGTATGAATATTGGTTCCCGGAGAAGAAGAAAAAATAAAAGGCTAGCAGGCTCACAGGCTAACAGCCAGAGAGCCTTTAAACCTGGAAATATAGAAAGTACAGTCGCGGCGCGCCACGACTCAACAAGAAATTTTTGAACATGAAAAACATACATTACATATTTTTTGCAATCATGCTATCGGCTGTTGTTTGTTCCTGCAAAAGCAAGACAGCAGAACCATCGGTAGAGGAAAATGAAGCAACAACAGAAGAAATTGTAAACGACAGCCTTCCCAAATCGGATACGGCAGCAGTAGAGGATGCTTCTAAACTTGAAATGAAGACCTACCGAGTTGTAAAGTCGGCAAAGGGTTGTTCGTTTACCTACCATGCTGTTTTGCCTGCCGATACCGACAACAGGGCGATTCTTGCCATTCGTGACGATGTGCTTGGCGAAATTTCCGATGGCGTGGATGTGACTGCTGATTTTAAGCGTAGTGCTGCCAAGTCGGTAAGCATGTACCAGGAGGCCATTGCCGATTCAACTGACGAGTACTTCGAATATTTTGAGGAGTACGATTTGGATAGCATTTATCCAGTATTTGTGGCTGATGGGTTTATTGCAATGGCGTATTTTTCATTCTACGAAATTTCAACTGCTCCGCGCAACGCACTGGAATACCATTATAAGATGTACGACCTTGCTACTGGCAAGCGAATGACGGAAAAGGACATTTTCAGCGATACGCGCAAGGCGAAGAATATCATTGAGAAGTTTATCTGGGAGCAAACCGAACCCTGGCAGAACGGCGACGAGGATGACGCATCGCAGATTACAAACGAGGAAGTGTTTAATGGCAACTATTATGTTAGCGAGGACAAGTTTTTCGTCTGCTACAATTCCAGCGTCTATTTCATCCCCGGTGGCATCGATATTGAGATTCCCAAGGAAGCATTGAAGCTTTGTCTGAACCAGGATTCTCCGCTGTATAGGTATTGGTTTGGGGAGAAATAGGCCACAAAACATACGATATTAGGACGGTTCTCTGCCGTCCTTTTTTATTTCGTCTCCGCCATTCTCTATTCCGATAATTAGTCGTATTTTTGCAGTCCTTTTTGCAAAGCGATTTATACAATGAACTTCATAGAATTTCTACATAGCATCGACTATTTTGACCTGTTCAGCAATGCGCTGATGATTACCAGTTTCGTGGTAATAATGATGTCGCTCATCGAATATGTGAATGTGTGGACAAAGGGTCGCTTCATCAAAGGAATGAACCGCAACGCCTTTGTGCAGGCACTGATAGGAACATTGCTCGGCGTAATTCCTGGCTGTATGGGAACATTCACGGCGGTGTCGCTCTACACCCACAAGGCTCTGTCGCTTGGTGCGCTGGTGGCTTGCCTTATTGCAACTTCGGGCGACGAGTCGTTTGTGATGCTGGCAACTATGCCTGTGCAGTCGCTGTGGCTGTTCGGCATTTCGGCGGTCATTGCCATCGTAGCCGGCGTGGTTGTGGATAAAATCTTTAAGAACAAGGATTATACGCCTACTTTCGACGATGTGCCATTCGAGGTTCACGAACACGAAACCACGGGCGAAGGAAAATTATTTGCATGGAAAAACTTCGTTCCGTCCAAGTCGCGACTGAAACTGATTGGCGTGTTTGCTGGCATAATAATCCTATGCTGCGTCGGTGTTATCGGACATTCGCATTCCGAAAATCTCATTTTCAGTCTTCCCCAGCAAACCGAAGTCGTTGAGGCTGACGAGTATCACCATCACGACGAATGTTGCGAGCATCATCACCACGATTCCGACCTGCCCGAAGGTTTCGAGCATCATCATCACCATCACGGAGCAATGGACATCGTGAACATAATAATAGTGTCGTTGTCGGCACTTATGCTGCTCATAATATTCTTCTCCAACGAGCATTTTGTAAGCGAGCACCTTGTTCAGCACGTTGTGCAGAAGCACTTGCCACGAGTTTTCTGGTGGACATTCGGCGTGTTGGTGCTTATGGCTATAATATTGAATTACACTAACTTTGGTGACTGGATATACAACAATACCTACATACTTCTGCTGATTGCCGTTGCAGTGGGAATTTTGCCCGAATCGGGTCCGCATCTGATTTTTGTAGTATTGTTTGTTCAAGGCTATATTCCGTTCAGCATCTTGTTGGCCAACAGCATTGTGCAGGACGGACACGGTTCGCTTCCACTTCTTGCCGAAACCAAGAAGGGATTCCTTGTCTCCAAGGCAATAAATATGGTTGTGGGACTGGTCGTTGGATTGGTGGGACTGCTGATAGGATTTTAAATTAATGATATGAAAACTACGCAACTTGTAATATTGTTTGTTTCTGCTCTATTGCTTTTCGGTTGTGGAGGAAACAAAGGCGGAAATTGTTCTGCGAATGACATTGGTGTTTCTGATACAACGGAAGTTGCACAAAGACCATTGTCGCCAACATTTGTCTTGTCCGACCAGGAGGGCAGGATGTTTCTGCTTCTCTCCGAATTTAATGAAGATGATGGTGCGCCAGTCCCCGATAGCCTTGAAAATTACAAGTACATCATTTATGACGGCAAGTATTATGCAGTAGCATTCAATGGCTATCAGCCGGAGAACGAGGAGGAAAACAACTATCGTGAGGCTTATTACAATTTTGCGAATCTTAACGGTTGGCTGTACGAAATGGAATATGGCAAGCTGCTGACAAGTCCTAAGAATCAGTACGATGCAATCTGGGAAGCACCGCTTCTTGTTGACGAAAATTTCAAGAATTCGACAAAAATACTTCCTTTCAGACCTCTAGGTGGCGACCCGATTTCCGACGAGTTGAAATCTAAGATTGAAGCAAAATATGGTTGGGCGGTGCAGATTAGTTTTGTCGATTATGAATTCGGTGAAAATTATGAATATCAGTTGATTAATGTCCAGTTTAAGAACAAGGGCAATAAGGCATTGGCAATTTCTGGCATTGTTTGTCCCGATGGCAAGATGTATTTCAAGGATTTTCCTGCCGAATGTGATGATGATGAATCTGGCTCTGTCTGGCGCGTTGATGACATGGGCGAATTTGCAGGTCTGGGACTGTGCCTTGTGACCGAGGAGAACGGCGAATTGACACTCTATACCGCCAATAGCGGAGCAGAAGGCACAAACTATCAGAATTACGTAGTGAAGGGTGATTCGCTTTGCGAAGGCAAGGTGACGGCAAGTTTTTATCAGGCTCCTGAATAGAAAATATTAATAATTAAATAGTTATGAAGCGTACTTTTATTACATTCACACTCTCTGCGTTGTTGGTTTGGGGTTGCGGAGAAGCAAAGCAAACAAAAGTTGAGGAAGAGGCTCCTGTTGTCGATTCTACAGAAGTTACACAGCAAGATACTGCAGCGCCTGTTTCGGAAACGGTAGAAGTGCAAATGGATGAGAATGTTATAATGGAAATCTGGGATGCCTATATCAAGTCGGATTACTGCGATATTACAGGCGATGTCAAAAAGGCACATACCCAAGTTGTTAGGGAAGGCGCAAATGTTGCCTCGCTTAAACTCGACGAGGCGAATGCACCATTGGAAGTCCCGGAAGAAGAGTTTTTGCCACCGACGGTTCTCGAAACTTTTGCCTGCTATCCGCTCAAGGATGGCGGTTGCCTTGTGCTTTGGTATTATGATGGTTCCGAGTGGGGACGCAAGATTTTTGCTGTTTTCAACTACAAGGACAAACAGTTGAAGAGGCTGAAGAATAGTTTCCCGCCGTTTTCTGAATTTGTTGACAAAAATTATTCGTCGGATTGGGACGAACTAGCAAAGCTTAGTGGAACCGAGGTCGTATATTTCAATCAGGATTGTTGGCCGACAAAGTTCGATGCCGAAGGTTTTGGAATGTCGGAAGGTGGAATGGAAGAAACCTGGTATGTGTTTGATGGTAAAGGTTTTGTGAAGAAATAAAATAGTGGATATGAGGGACGAAAACGAAAATGTAGCAAATGTCATTCGCTATAAGGCTCATTATCTTGTAGAATCGGAATGGATTGACGAAAATTCTGTCAGCAACGACTATGACTACGAAAGCAACGAAGGTGTTATTGTTCTGAAAGATGGCGTTACGGAGATTGGAGAAGGCGCTTTTACAGAAAGTTTTGACATTGTTTCCGTTGAAATTCCAAATGCGATTACAACAATCGGAATGGGGGCATTCGCTTATTCGGTGATTTCATCCGTGGTTATTCCCAATTCGGTGACGGAAATCAGCGAAGGTGCGTTT
Organism: Bacteroidales bacterium UBA1184; assembly: GCA_002310235.1. GTDB lineage: Bacteria > Bacteroidota > Bacteroidia > Bacteroidales > ML635J-15 > Bact-19. The sequence continues at coordinate 5,036 of DBYO01000044.1, read as the reverse complement.
AATGGTTGTGATGAATTGAAGTCGATATATATTCCTGCATCGGTGGAACGAATTGGCGTTGAAGCTTTTCTGAATTGTACAAAGTTGAATTCCATTGAGGTGGACAAGTCGAATCTTGTTTACGACTCGCGCGAAAATTGCAATGCCATAATCGAGACTCGGACAAACAAGCTTCTTTTCGGCTGTAAAAACGCTTTTATTCCAAATTCTATCACCGAAATTGAAGATGGCGCATTTTATTGTTGCGAAGGTTTGAAGTCTATCGTTATACCTGATTCTGTCAGAAGGATAGGGGAATGTGCATTTTACGCTTGTTATGGGCTGAAATCTATTGTTATCCCGTCATCTGTAACGAGAATCGGTAATGGCGCTTTTTATGAATGTTGCATGCTGGATTCTATTGTGGTTGACCTGAATAATGTCGTTTATGACTCGCGCCAAAACTGCAACGCCATAATTGCAACACGGACAAATGAACTTATTGCAGGCTGTGTCAATTCGTTTATACCAGAAGGCATTACAAAGGTTGCCGTAGGCGCTTTCGGTGGTTGCGATAGACTTACGACTATTAAAATTCCAGATTCGGTTATGAGGATTGGCGAAAATGCCTTTTGCTCTTGCTATAGCCTTACGGATGTGAAAATTTTAGGCAATTTGACCGAAATTGCTGATGGCGCATTTACAAAATGCAGTGAATTGAGAAATTTGAATTTCCCTGAATCGTTGAGAAGAATCGGAGTGTCAGCATTTTATGATTGCAATAACTTGTTGTCATTGAACATTTCACGTTATGTGGAAGAAATCGGCGAAGCTGCTTTTATGGGTTGCGGCGGTCTGAAATCCATTGTAGTTGATGACCATAATCCATATTACGACTCTCGCGAAAACTGCAACGCTTTAATCGAAACGCAGACCGACATACTCTTGACAGGTAGCGAAAATATAGTAATTCCCGACTCTGTGACAGAAATAGCCATTGGTGCCTTTATGAAATGTAGTGGGTTGAAGTCGATAAATATTCCAGATTCTGTTACAAAAATCGGCGAAATGGCATTCTATTGCTGCGAAGGGCTTACATCGCTTGTAATCCCTAATTCGGTAACCGAAATCGGACAGGATGCCTTTAACGATTGTTTTGGATTAACATCGATATCTCTTCCCAATTTGTTGACCGAAATCAGCGACAATATGTTTTGGCAGTGCAAGTCACTAAAAACTGTGGTTATTCCTGATTCAGTGAAGAGGATAGGAAAGACGGCTTTCTGGGGATGTGTTGGACTTGAAACCGTGATTATTCCATATTCTGTAACCGAAATTGGTGAAGATGTCTTTGCTGAATGTGATTCTCTTCGTTCAATAGTAATCCCAAGAGGAATGACATATCAGTTCAAGGAATTTTTGTCCGAAGATTTGTGGGATAGGTTGGTGGAGAGGTAGTGGCGGTTAACAAATATTTTTCGCCCTAATTTCCGAATTCCGAAAATTGTCTTATCTTTGCAACCGAGTAGAATTGTTGCCTAAAAACGATGCTTCTGCTTGACGGACAACATCTTGATTATGTTTTCCGTGGTCTAAAAAATAATTTATGGATAACAAGGTTAGACTTTATTCTGAAATAGGAAAACTCAATGCGGTTCTGCTTCATCGTCCGGGAATCGAGATAGAGCGTATGACTCCCGAAAATGCACACGAAGCATTGTACAGCGATATTTTAAACAAAAAGTTGGTCGATGGCGAATATGCCAATTTTGAGGGCGTGCTCTCGCGTTGGACTAAGACTTACCAGGTCGTCGATTTGCTTGCCGAAGTGCTTAAAAATGAGATAGTAAAGAAAAATCTCGTGGAAACTTCCTGCCGTCTCGACGATTGCGGTTTCCTATGCGACGAACTTTTGTCGCACGACGAAAAGACTTTGGCTCGAGAGCTCGTTGAAGGCTTCGAATATAGGAGAGGAGTTGACCCGCAAAAGTACGAAGAAGAACGCTACATTTTGAAACCTTTGTACAACCTGTTCTTTACCCGCGATGCTGCATCGTCGATGTACAATATGCTTCTGATGAACACAATGTCGTTCAAGGTGCGCATGCGCGAAAACATTATCTACCGTGCTATTTTCGAGAACTATTTCGGTTGCGAGTCGATAAATGCTGGCGAGTGGGAGCCTACTGCTCGCACTGAAGGCGGCGATGTGCTGATTGCACGCGACGACACCTTGTTTATCGGTAATGGCATCAGAACCAACAAGAAAGGTATTGAATTCCTTGCCGAATATTTCAAGGCTCGCAAGCCAAAGTTCAACATTCTTGTTCAGGAATTGCCCGAAACGCCCGAGTCGTTCATTCATCTCGATATGGTTTTCACCTTCCTCGACAAGGATCGTTGCATGATGTTTGAACCTATCATCCGCAAGAATGCCAAGTATTCGCACTTGCAGACCACCCATATTGAGATAGATAACGGGAAAATCACATATCACCAGAAGCCGAATTTCCTGCAAGGTGCACACGATTTGGGCTTCGACCTGAATCCTGTCATTTGCGGTGGTGACGACCCATGGACACAGCAGCGCGAACAGTGGCATAGTGGTGCAAATTTCTTCGCTTTGGGCGAAGGCAAGGTCATCGGCTACGAGCGCAACTGGAAGACTATCGAAGCTCTTGACAAGGCTGGTTTCGCAGTGCTTAAGGCGGCTGATGTCTGTAAGGGTACGGTTGATATGCACAACTACGAAAAGTTTGTCGTAACCTTTGCCGGCAGCGAACTTCCCCGTGGCGGTGGTGGTGCAAGGTGCATGACCATGCCGATAAATAGGGAAGAGGTGAAATGGTAAAGGAATATTTACGATTGACGAATTAGAGGAATGCACGATTTGCATTCCTTTTTGTTTAATACAAAAAAAAGCAAAAATAGAAATCGTCATTTCGGAAATGTGTGTTTCTATTTGTAATAAATTGTGGTTTAGGGTATTATCATGAGTGTAAAGTGTGTTTGTTTGAAAAAATGACAAAATGTTTGCGTTTAATTGAAAAGTTGTATTTTTGCAAAATAGAAATGTGCATTTCGGAAATGTGTATTTCTATTTGTAATTAACGATAAAACATTGTGTTATGAACTTCTATGACCGCGAACAAGAGACGGAAAAGCTAAGAAAAATTGCTTCTTCTTCAAACGAAAATGCACAAATGACCTTTGTGGTAGGGCGAAGGCGAATCGGAAAAACAATGCTGTTGCTCAAGGCATTGCCGCAAGAAAATACGCTATACTTTTTTGTGGCTAGAAAATCCGAGGATTTGTTGTGCCAGGATTTCATTTCGGAAATACAGCGCAAACTGAATGTTCCGGTTTTGGGCAATGTGAACAGATTTGCCGATGTGTTCAATTTTCTGATGCAAGTTTCTGTATCGAGGCAGTTTAATCTTGTAATAGACGAATTTCAGGAATTCTACAATGTGAACAATTCTGTATATGGCGAGATGCAGCATTATTGGGATGTAAACAAGGAAAAAAGTAAGATAAACCTTGTCCTATGCGGCTCGATAAATTCGCTGATGCACAAGATTTTCGAAAACAGCAAGGAACCGCTTTTCGGCAGGGCGACAGCAAAAATCACTGTTAAGCCGTTCAGAATAGATGTAATAAAAGCCATACTCAAGGACCATAATCCGCAATATACTAATGAAGACCTGCTCGCCTTGTACCTCTTTACAGGTGGCGTTGCCAAATATATACAGCTGCTTATTGATAACCACGCGACAACCTTTGAAAAAATGGTTGACTTCATTATCTGCGAGGACTCCCGTTTCATCGATGAAGGGAAAAATATGCTGATTGAGGAGTTCGGGAAAGATTATGCTACATATTTTTCCATTTTGTCGTACATATCATCGGGCAAAAATACCCGTTCGGAAATTGAAGCCGAAATTGGTGGCGAAATAGGTGGGTATCTGACCAAGCTTGAAAGGGATTATGGCTTGATAACCAAGGAACAACCGATACTTTCAAAAAGCACGACAAAGAATATGCGCTACGGTGTCGCCGACAACTTCCTGACATTCTGGTTCCGTTTTATCTACAAATACGGATACTACATAGAGTCGGCAAATTTTAATGATTTGAAGGACATTGTAAAGCGCGACTACGCAACATTCAGCGGACATATTCTCGAAAGGTATTTCCGCCAGCAACTGCGCGAAAGCCAGCAGTTTTCACGGATTGGCAGCTACTGGGACAGAAAAGGCACTCACGAAATGGACCTTATAGCAATTGATGACAACAAGAAGCAAATTCTGTTTGCCGAAGTCAAGCGCAACGAGGAGCATATTCGCTACAACACTCTTAAAGAAAAGGCCGAGTACTTTTTGTCGCTTAATCCAAAATTGAAAAGATACAAAAAAGAGTACAAGGGCTTGAGTCTAAAGGATATGTAAATTTGTGCGTTGCAATTTGAGTTCTGCTCCTTACCATAAGCAACGAGCTAAAGGTCGCAAATCCAGATAACAATATGACGATTTAGAGGAGTGCACGATTTGCATTCCTTTTTTTGTCTTTTAGCCCCTTTTCCTTCAAGCCTTTTAGCCTTTTCTTCTTTTAGCCTTTTTTTTGTCAACTTTTACCATCAAATTCGGTTAATAACTATCTTTAAAAACTTCGTTTTTCCGATGGAAAATTGTTACCTTTGCGCACGTTTTTAGAAAATAAATAATTTTTATGGCAGAAGATAAAGACTTGGAACAGAACGGTGCTGTAAATGCCCAGCAAACGGGCGCAGACTATTCTGCGAATAGCATTCAGGTTCTGGAAGGTTTGGAGGCTGTGCGTAAGCGTCCGGCCATGTACATTGGTGATATTAGTGAAAAAGGTCTGCACCATCTCGTATATGAGGTTGTTGATAACTCAATCGACGAGGCTATGGCAGGCTACTGCAACGAGATATATGTCCGCATCGGAAAGGACAATTCGATACTTGTCAGGGATAACGGCCGTGGTATTCCTGTCGGAATGCACGAGAAGGAACACAAGTCGGCTCTCGAAGTCGT
>DBYO01000027.1:57810-58018 GCA_002310235.1 Bacteroidales bacterium UBA1184 | reverse complement strand
GCCTTCAAGAACTGGTCAACGACAATCACGAGGAAAGCCACAACCACAAGCTGGACTATTATTCTGATTCTGTTTGGGATAGTCTTTCGCAACAGCGACACAATTACATTCGACAGTGCCACTACAAATGTGAGGCTCAGCGCCATAACCACAGCCGACTGCAACTTTACGGTCACTGCCAGCGCCGAGCATATACCTAATATCTGTA
>DBYO01000027.1:0-57802 GCA_002310235.1 Bacteroidales bacterium UBA1184 | reverse complement strand
GTAATCGGGTTGTTCCTGATTAGCGGATCTAAAAATATTCTTTCTTTCCTATTCTTTTCCATAACATTTATTTCCTTGATTTTTCTATGTATGGCAAGTATTTGTTCAAGCAAGACTCTATCATTTCGCTTACCGATGTTGAAGTTATTGTCGCGCCAGAAATTGCATCAACTTCGTTTTCGTTCTGTGCACCTCGCTTGTTAGTTTTTACCGAAACAAACTGGTTATCAGCATTGAAAATCTTCTTTCCAGAAAACTGCGACTGAAAATGTTCTGTAGCAATTTCAGCACCAAGTCCCGAAGTTTCCGACTTATGGTCGAAGTAGGCACCATAAACAGTATTAAGGTCTTCATCCAAAGAGAGATAACCCCATATTGGACCCCAGAGGCCTTTTCCCGAAAGCGGGAAAACGAATTTCAAACCCTTGTCTGTCTGAGCTTTGTACAAAACCAGTGCATCTTCCTTTTCAACCTCATTGCCCGATTCGTCAACAGCGATTTCGGTCACGATTTTGGCGTAGGTCGATTCAACCTCCTTGGTCTCGACGTTTATCTTAAGAGCCGACAGAATGTTCCTTTTCTGCTCTATCTCGTAGTTTTTAGCCTGCTTGGGCTGAAGCAATACGGCGACAAGGCTCAGAGCGCCAGCCACAACGACGACCAAAATTATCGAGTATATAAATATGTATGAATTCTTGTTCCTGTCCATAGCCTATCTGTTTTTTCTACGTCTGACACGTCTTACCTTCACGCGTCTCAACCTCTTGTTAATGTTAGCCCTTACGACGCAATAGTCGATAAGCGGTGCGAAAATATTCATCAGCAGTATAGCCAGCATCATACCTTCGGGGAAAGCAGGATTCAGGATTCGTATCAGCATGGCCATCACGCCGATAAGGAAGCCGTAAATGTATTTTCCCTTTTCGGTCTGGGCGGCAGTTACAGGGTCGGTAGCCATAAATACAGCGCCAAATGCGAAACCTCCCAGGCACAGATGCCAGTACCAGTCAATCGGTGTGTACGAATGCAGTGCAAACGCCATTGCTGCACCGCCGGCAAATACCGAAAACATTATCTTCCAGCTTGCTATACCTGTAAATAGAAGTATGAATGCTCCCAAGGCAATGGCGATTATCGATGTCTCGCCGATGGAACCCGGAATGAAGCCAACAACTAAATCAAGAATTGAAGTAGGTTCGCCAAATCCGTTTGTTATCACATCGCTACCCTCGCCTATCTGAGCCAATGGAGTTGCTCCCGAAAAGCCGTCCACAGCATTTCCGTCGGTCATTCCTGCTATCCAAATTTTGTCGCCAGACATCTTTGAAGGATACGAGAAGAAAAGGAACGCACGCGCCAGCAAGGCTGGATTCACAATGTTCATTCCAGTGCCACCGAACAACTCCTTTCCCACCAACACAGCAAAAGCCGTTGCCAGACCGACCATCCACAATGGTGTATCGACGGGCATTATCAATGGGATGAGCATTCCTGTAACCAGGAAGCCCTCGTTGACCTTGTGCTTGCGTACCTGAGCAAAGGCAAATTCTATTGAAAGGCCGACAAGGTACGACACTAGCAACATCCAGAACACCTTGAGGAAGCCATACCAGAAGACTGTCCAGAAGCCAGTTTCTGCAAGCACTCCCATTGAGTTAAAATGCTGATAGCCCACATTGTACATACCAAACAATAAACAAGGAATTAAAGCAAAAACGACAATAATCATCGTTCGCTTCATGTCTATTGCATCGCGGATATGCGAACCGTTTTCGGTAACATCCTTAGGCACGAAAAAGAAAGTCTCGAATGCCTCGAAAGTCGAGGTCATAAAAGGCATCTTCCCTAGTACCTTAGGCTTTATGTTGTCAATAATTTTTCGTATAGGATTCATAATCAACTATTCCATTTCTTTTCGTACTAAATCCAAGCCGTGACGAATCGTCTGCTGAACTGCAATCTTCGAGGTGCAAACAAATTCGCACAATGCCAAGTCCTCTTCTATAACTTCGTAAATACCAAGCTCTTCCATCTTGTCAATATCATCGGTCATTGCAGCTTTGACAAGCAGTTGCGGATAAATGTCGAGCGGACAAACCTTTTCGTACTGACCGGTAACGACGTATGCACGTTCTTCGCCATGCATATTGGTGTCGAGGTTGAAGCGTTTCCACGGAGTAAGCATCGACAGGAAAGTCCGCGAGTTGCTGAACTTGTTTGCCCCCGGCAACATCCAACCGAACATTTCGTATTCGTCGCCTTCTGGAATTACAGAAACCTGCATTTCGTTGAAGCCAAGATACGGATTATCAGTAACATTTATACCAGTGAGCACATTGCCAGAGATTATGCGCACATTTTCGGACAAGAGCATTCCGCTACGCAACTGCGACAAGTCGGCACCTATGCGAAGCTTGTAATACTGCGGTGCAACTACTTCTGCGCCACATACTGCAACAGTCTTTTCCGGCTGATATTCACCATATTTGAGCAGATGACCAATGATTGGCAAGTTAGATGCACTGATTGTCCACACAGTTTCTCCCTTGTTTATTGGCTTCAGCTTGTTTATCTGCGTACCGACAAGTCCTGCAGGATGTTTGCCTGCAAATATGTTCTTAACGATTTCGGGGTCATCGGGCATAAGCATCGCAAGTCGCGAATCCTTACCGAACGACAGATAAACGTTTCCGCTAGTGAAATTATACAGCGACCGTATTGCAAGTTTCAGATACTCAACATCATCCTTCAGGGCGAACTCCAAATTGCATGCAAGCGGAGCCGTATCGACGAAAGATATGAAAATATCGCGTGGTGTCGCGTTAGGATTGGCGACAATTCCGTAAGGACGCTGATTTATAAGCGGATAAATACCAGCTTTCGAGAATAGGGTCCTATAGTCTTCGTTGGTGTCGAATGTTACGGCCTCGTCGCTGCCGTCGGCTTCAATTTCAACACGTAGAATCTTGCGTTTTTCGCCACGCACAATGTTTTTGAGAACGCCCGAGCATGGTGATGCAAAGCAGATTTCTGGCACGTCCTTGTCGTGGAACACAATTGTTCCGCGTTTCAGACGGTCGCCTTCCTTGCAGTCCATCTTGGGAGTTATACCATGAAAATCCGTTGGCCTTATGCAGTATCGCTTGGGTGCGATTTTTACCGACAGCAACTCTTCTGCCGCACCCTGCATCTTAATGTCCAAGCCTTTTCTAATCCTTATAGTTTTCAAAATACAATGATTAAAAAATTAGATGGCAAAGTTAAGCCTTTTTATTAATAGGTAAGTTTTCAGTAATGGTGTTTTATAAACAAGTTTTCAAACAGACACGACACTATTTCTAGTCTGTGGACTTGTAGCATGGATTGCTGGAGTCGGCCTTTTTCGGCTCAAGATGTATCGTGCTTTCTATACCCATTTTCTCGCGCAGAGCCTTCTCTATCCTGTCGGCAATGCCGTGACCTTCGAGAATCGTCATTTCTGGCGGCAGATTGATATGGAAAGTCAACTCGCTGTGAGTGCCATAATTGTGGATATGGAAATGATGAACCTGAAGGTCTTCGTCAACCGATTCGTTGATAATTGTCTTGACCTGGGTAATTATTTCGTCGGGGACGTTCTCTCCCATCAGCTTGTCAACGGCCTCGCGGATAATCTTATATACGGCAACCATAAGTATCAGCGACACGCAAATTCCAAGCACGGCATCTATCCACCAGAAATAGTCCTGCAGGAAAATTCCAGCCAGCACTACAATCGACGAAAGAGCGTCGCTACGATGATGCCAGCCGTCAGCCTTTACCGAAGTGTTGCCGGTCTTGCGTGCTATGTAGAACGAAAACTGCGCCATGCCCTCCTTCACGACTATCGAAACAGCAGTGACGACAATCGCCAAAGTGCCGAAAATAGCCTTAGTGTCAGGATTCCTCAACTTGTCAATTGCTTGTGTAATAAACTCGTATGCTACAACAGCAAGCATGACACCGATCAGAATGGCTATCAGATTTTCGATACGTCCATGACCGAAAGGATGCTTCTTGTCGGCTTTGCGCGACGACATCTTAACGCCAATTAGCACAGCCACCGAACTGAGCGAATCAGACAAGGTGTGCCATGCATCGGCAAGCAGAGCTACAGAACCCGACACTATGCCAGCCCAATATTTTATGGCGAACAACAGAGTGTTGGCAATTATCGAAATAATTCCTGCAAGATAGTTGAGACGAGTATTTGAGGAAGTTTGTGACATGGAGTGAATGTTTCTAAGTTTGATGGGCTTGCAGGCTCGAAGGCTAACAGGCTTAAAGCCTTTTTTTGATTTCTATTTTCACTTCTGTTTGCCTTTAAGCCCAACAAATCAATCGTAAATCGTAAATCCAATTTAGTTTCCCATTTCACAGATAAATTTCAGTCTTACAAGGCGAATCTCCTCCTCCGAGTAATCCTCGCCGAACTCACGCAAAGCTTCCTCGATTGTACCGTCTTCGGAATCCTCACGGAAGTAGGTGTAGATATCTTCGATATCGTTGCTGTCAAGGATTGTGTTGAGGTAGTAGTCGATGTTGATGGTGGTTCCAGAATCGACAAACGATTCGAGTTGCTCTATGAGTTCCATGAGAGTCATCTTCATGCCGTCGGCAATGTCGTCGAGCGACATACGGCTGTCGATATTCCTGATTATCATTCGCTTGGACTCGGAACTTGAGCCAACAGACTTTATCACAAGGTCTTCGGGACGGTCGATGCCGTTGATTTCGATGTGCTGCTTGATGAGTTCGACAAATTCCTTTCCAAACTTTTGGGCCTTACCCTGTCCAACCTTCTGGCAATTCTTCAGCTCGTCGATTGTTATCGGATACTGTATTGCCATGTCCTGTAACGAAGCATCGTCGAAGATTACGTATGGAGGCAATTTGAGTTTCTTTGCAATGTCCTTACGAAGATTCTTCAGCATGGTGTAAAGTTCCTCGTCAGCAGCCGCTGTTCCGCCATATTCCGACTCGCGTTCCTGGTCTTCGATTGCCTCGTAGTCGGTATCGCGGGTTAGCATTATAGAATAAGGATTCTTGAAGAACTCGTAACCCTTGTCGGTAACCTTCAGCAATCCGTAGTTGACGATTCCCTTTTCGATCAGTTTGGCAATAATCATCTGACGGATAACGCCCTTCCAATACAGAGGAGTCTCGTCGGAGCCAATTCCGAAAGTCGGAAGTTTGTCGTGCTGGTAAGTGGTTATTTCCGACGTAGCCTTACCTATCAATATATTAATGATATGGTCAACCTTGAAGCCGTCCTTTGCAGCGATAATGGTCTCGAGTACTGTCTGCACGTCTTCCTTGCCCTCGAAGCGTTCCTTCGGGTTGAGGCAATTGTCGCAGTTTCCGCAGTCTTCTTCCATTTCTTCACCGAAATAGTTGAGTAGCTGACGAACACGGCAAGTTGTTGACTCGGCGTACGAAACGGTCTCGGCAAGAAGTTGCTTGCCGATTTCCTGTTCGTTCATCGGCTTGTTCTGCATGAACTTTTCGAGTTTCTGGATATCGTCGTAGGTATAGAAAGCGATGCACTTTCCTTCGCCGCCGTCGCGACCGGCACGACCAGTTTCCTGATAGTAGCCCTCGAGGCTCTTAGGAATGTTGTAGTGGATGACAAAGCGTACGTCAGGCTTGTCGATTCCCATACCAAATGCGATGGTTGCGACAATGACATCGACTTCCTCGTTTAGGAACATGTCCTGGTTGCGGGAACGTGTAGCAGCGTCCATACCTGCATGGTACGGCAAAGCCTTTATCTGGTTTACGACAAGCATTTCGGCAAGTTCCTCGACCTTCTTGCGGCTCAGGCAGTAAATGATGCCCGACTTGCCAGGATTATCCTTTATATACTTTATAATCTGCTTGGTAGCATTGATTTTTGGACGTACTTCGTAGTAAAGGTTAGGACGACGGAACGACGACTTGAATACATTTGCATCAAGCATGTCCAAGTTTTTCTGGATGTCGTGCTGAACCTTTGGCGTTGCAGTAGCTGTTAACGTCATCAGTGGTGCCTGGCCGATTTCGTTTACTATCGAACGGATTTTCCTGTATTCGGGACGGAAATCGTGACCCCATTCGGAAATACAGTGTGCCTCGTCGACTGCATAGAACGAAATCTTGAACTTTTTGAGGAATTCGATATTGTCCTCCTTGGTGAGCGATTCGGGTGCGACGTACAGAAGTTTCGTCTTGCCCGACATTATATCGTCCTTGACGGCAGAAATTTCAGTTTTGCTAAGAGTTGAATTGAGGAAATGTGCAACACCCTCCTCCATGCTGAAGCCTCGCATTGCATCTACCTGGTTCTTCATCAAAGCGATAAGTGGAGAAATGATGATGGCTGTACCCTCGAGCATCAGCGCAGGCAGCTGGTAGCACAACGATTTTCCTCCGCCAGTAGGCATCAGGACAAAACTGTCGTGACCATCAAGAAGGCTAAGAATAACCTCCTTCTGCTGACCCTTAAAGTCATTGAATCCGAAATATTTCTTTAAAAGTTCATATATTTTTTCCTCTCTAGCATCCATATGAAATTGTTTTTTGAGGTACCCCACCGAAATATCCAATAGGATACGAAAACAAAGATAAGTTTTTTTTGTGATTAAAATATTAATTTTGCAAAAAAAATTTTCATGTTAGACAACAATGAAATAATTAGCATTGGCAAACGCACTGTAACACACGAAGCGAACGCCATACTGAAGATTGTCGACTACATTGACGACAGTTTTGCAGAAGCAGTAAAGAGAATATCGCAGTCGAAAGGCCGTGTAGTAATAACAGGTATCGGCAAAAGCGCCGCCATAGGCACGAAGATTGTTGCCAGCCTAAATTCGACAGGCACGCCTGCTATTTTCATGCACGCTGCCGACGCCATACACGGCGACCTCGGCATTGTGCAGGACGACGACGTGGTAATCTGCATATCGAAAAGCGGAAACACACCTGAAATCAAAGTGCTTATACCTTTAATTAAACGCAATAACAATCTGCTCATTGCAATTGTTTCCGACACAGAGTCTTTTTTGGCAAAGTCTGCTGACATTGTTTTGCGTTCTACTGTTGATTCGGAAGCTTCGCCGCACAATCTTGCACCAACATCTAGCACAACAGCACAACTTGTCGTCGGCGATGCACTGATGGTTGCCCTGCTCGAAATGAAAGGCTTCACCCCTGCCGACTTCGCAAAGTTCCATCCAGGTGGTTCGCTTGGCAAAAAGTTATATTTAAAGGTAAATGACATTTATGTGCAGAACGAGAGGCCTCAGGTTTCGCCAGATGCAAGCATAAAGTATGTAATATCAGAAATTTCGAGCAAGCGTCTCGGTGCCGCAGCCGTAGTCGATGACAGCGGAAAGGTTCTCGGCATCATCACAGATGGTGATATTCGCCGTATGCTTAACAACTACGACAACATCAAGGATATAAAGGCTGCCGATATAATGACAAAGTCGCCCAAGTGCATACAGGACGGCGAACTAGCTGTAAATGCACTGCAGATGATGCAGAAAAACAGCATAACGCAAGTTCTTATAGTTGATGGTGACAAATACATGGGCGTTGTTCATCTTCATGACCTTATGAGAGAAGGAATTGTGTAGAAATTAAAGCGAATCGCAATATGAAAACAGGCAAACTGAAACAACTGAAAAATCCGGTGAAGAATTATTTCATAATGCTCATCGGACTTGTGATATATACTTTTGGCTACTCGGCATTTATGCTTCCGAATAAGCTTACAGGCGGTGGAATTGCCGGTCTTTCGACAATATTGTACTACGGAACATCCTGTCCTGTAGGTATCAGCAACTTCGTGCTCAACGCAATACTTATTCTTATAGGTGCAAAGACTTTGGGCAAGCGTTTCGCCATAAACACGATATTCTGCACGGCAATAAGCTCGGCTTTATTCGGCTTGTTCCAGTCGATAATAACCGAACCGCTGATCGCTAACGACTTGCTGTCGAATGCAGTTCTTGGTGCTGCAATTTCGGCAATAGGTGTCGGACTTACAATTTCGTACGGCGGCAACACTGGTGGCACCGACATCATTATCCTTATGATTCTCAAGTACAAGAACATACCTTACGGACGTATCTCAATGTACATCAACGTATTGATAATCGGTTCGTCGTATTTCATAGTTCACGACATCCAGACTTTGATTTACTGCTACATCTACATGTTCTCGTACTCGTACGTTTCCGACATGGTTATGGACGGCTACCGAAAGACCTTCCAGATTATCATCTTCACCAACAAGCCCAAGGAGATTGCCGACCGGATTACCAACGAGGTGCATCGAGGCGTGACGGTGCTGAAAGCCTACGGATGGTACTCGAAGGAGGACAAGGACGTGCTTATGGTTCTTGCCCACCGCACCGACAAGCAGGACATTATGCAGGTAATCAACCAGGAAGACCCCGATGCGTTCATTTCTATCGACAAGGTTCAAGGCGTTTTTGGCAAGAACTTCGATGAACTGAAACGAGAAGTGTAAAGGCTGACGCCGTTTCAAGGTTTGAATGCCTGCGGCGTTTCAAGTTTCTAGTTTAACGTTCAACGTTCTAGATTTGAAAATTTGAAAATTTGATTGTGGTGCATACTTCCTGCAAGCAGTATATGACGACGGCAAAAAAGAGGTCAAGAAAATTGTAAAGAGAGAAAAATAAACCATAAAACATATCTGAAAAAATCTTTCAAAAAATTTCTGTCCAATATTTCATTTTTGTTCAAAATAAAATTACCTTTGCACTTTGTTCAATATGGTTTTATAAGATGAAGAAGATTCCGTTGATAATAGCAATTGCATTGACAATGATGCTTTCAGCATGCTCCACTACCCCGGCCGACAATGCCGAAAAAGTCGTGAAGGCTGTAGCCGAATATTGCGACAATGTAGAGAAAGCAATCGCCGACGAGCTTATTGACGACAACGATGTTGATGCAATAAAAGATTCGGAAAAATCCTATATGGACCTTATTGCGGAGATTAACGAAAGTTATGCTGGCAACGCCAACGACCGTGCCGAATTCGAGCAGCAGATGTACACATCGGATGTCTGGGTAAGAATGGCCGATGTAAACGGTAAGCTGGCAAACACCGAAGGATATGCGAAATTAAGTCTAACAAATAAATAAATATAATATGAAGAAATTAGTTTTATTAGCAATCGTATCAGTTCTTGCAATGTGCCTTTACAGCTGCAAGCAAGACGCAAAGGAAAATAACGAAACAAAGGAAGAGTGCGCAAAAGAGATTTGTCCTGTACACGATGCAGTTACTATTTTGGAATCAAAGAATTCGATAGCAAACCTTATCAAGGAAGCAATCGCCGACAACGAAATCACCGACGAAGAAGCTACCAAGATAAATGATGCTTTCTGCGAATACCAGAGCATTGATGCTGAAATCAAGACCAAGTATCAGGACAAGAAGGATGCACAGGACGAACTTTTCGCTATCCTCAATGCTGAAAACAACTACAACAAGTCGATGAAACTTGCTATCGAAGCTAAAGGCTACGACAAGATTAGCTCGAAAGTTAAGTAACCAACTTGCTAAAAACAAAAAAAGGCTGTCCAAAACTTTTGGCAGCCTTTTTTATATCTTCAAATATGTATCATGCAGGGGTATGCCAAGGTATGACAAAAGTGTCATTAAATGGGTATGTCAGAACAACCATCGTCTGTTTCTATCAAGCAGATGTTCACTTACATATTATAAGTTAATTTTTTACACATCGAACACTAATGCAATAATAAATATAGTTAGTTGTAGATTCGAGAACGGTTGATGAATTATAATTGATCTTAATGCTCCACGGATGATTATTATTATCGTTATAATCTGAAGACCAAAAGCAGGCTGATTCTCCAAAAAGTTGATATGAACCATAGCCATAGCCAAGAGGCAAGGCATTAAATCCGCTTGAGCCGAAATCTTCAGATTCTGTTAGCTCTCCGCTATTCCACAGGCTTTCATTTCCTGCAAGAAAAGGTCCCGCAACTAATTGACCTCCTTCTGCATTATAAAGTTGAGTCCATTCTGAAATGCTTGGCAAGTGCCAGCCATTAGGGCATATTCCTTGCACGCCACTCGGGTTTGTACTACTACTGCTAGTCCCGTTCATTACAGCAATCCAGTTATATAGGTAGCCATAAGTTGCAAGATTAGAAGCATCACCGTTAGGATGGTCGCGATGGGCTGTTTCGCTTGGGTCTATTGATGTAATAAGAGGTATATCCCCTTCGTATCTCAGATTCTCGGCCATCCAAATCTGACTGCCAATCTTCACAACGTCATAATGGTTGCCATCGCGCTCATCGACGAAACCATTTACTATCAGAGGTATTTCGTCAAGAGCTATGCTTTGTGCCTCAAAAACGGAATCCAGCAGCGCTGTAATAGAATCCAGATACGACTTAGTGATAGCATCTTGTGCGTCGGTGGGATTTGCCAGGTTCTTCAGCTGAGCATTTATCGAATTGCCAAGAGCAGCAGCATCGGCAATGGTTTGGGTTTCGGTAACAGATGTCAGATATCCAACATCGTTGGTAAATTGCGAAACTCGAGTCGGCTTGTTAAGTATCTGCGACGTTCCGCTTGTCGCGTTCCAGTTGGAATTTACTTGCGCCGGCACATCGGACAATGTAATGTATCTCGCATCGTTGGCAAAGGCCGAAACATTTGCTGGAAGCGTCGGTATTTCAGGCGTGTTTGTGATTTCAGAATAATCGTACGCAGGCTTCGAATCTGTTTTTGCCCATGCAGAGACTGTCGGGTCAGTTTCTTCAGAAATATAACCGCTCACATCGGGCATATTGCCAGCCATATCTGCATACATTGCGTACGGAACCGACAGCATCTGGTTAACCGACACAATACTATAGTTAATGCCGCCATGAGGATCTATTTCGGTCTTTACGAAGTATGGTCCATGCGACCAATCGATAGCCGACCAGTTATCTGAGGTTTCTCCACGTCCAATCTCAATGGAGAAAAGCCCGTTTTTATCGGTGGCGGCATAGTGGTTCTCTACATATACGGCATTTCCATCGGCATTCCCAGCAAGAATCCACACACGCATCGTAATCTGCCTATTACATATCAAGTTGCCGTCGCTTGTTCTTACCACAGCTTGATAGCCGATTGTCGGCTGAGACTGGGCAAAAGATACAAGAGCCAAGGTTATAATGGTTGCTATTATTGTCAATCGTTTCATGTTTTGTTTCATATTTTGAAAATTAACTTCTCCGAGCTAATGGTTTATGAGTTGATAATTTATGTGATACAACTAATAATCTTTTAAACACCGAATACTAGTTCCAAACGCCTTTCGTTCCGAGACATAATGAACACTAGTATCATCAATAATAAAATAAAAAGCATCGCCGTTTGTTGCTGAATATTCGTATGATGACCAATAATAGGTGCGGATCCCAAAATATCGAAAAGATGCAGTACCTTCATAATTTGATTTATAAAAGCCACCTGCTGGTACCGCATTGAATCCAGTCTCTCCGAAATGTTCTGCTTGCGTTAAAGGACCGTCGCCCCATAATTCTGCATGCCCTGAAAGCATAGGCGGAATATTGCTATATCCACTATCATCGTCCATTAACTCCTCGAAAAGTATAGTCCACTCATTATCAGAGGGCAAGTGCCAGCCATATGGACAAATACCACGCACACCACTTGGAACGGCGTCGCTACCGTTTTCTCCGTTCATTGTGGCAGGCCAGTTGTATAAGTAACCGTAGGTTGCGACATTAGAGGCATCATCGTTCGGATAGTAACGGTATGGAATAGTTGTGCTGGAATCGTTTTCTGTACCTAACTGAATATCACCTGCATATCTAAGGTTTTCGGCCAACCAAACCTGGTTACCAATCTTCACAACCTTATAATGATTACCATCACGCTTGTCAATGATGCCCTTTCCAAGAAATGTAATCTCGTCGATAATAGCACCATGCGAGGCTTGAACAGATTCTATCTGTGATGCATAAGCATCTGTATATGACTTAGTAAGGGCATCTTGTGTGTCAGTTGGATTTGTTACATCCTTCAACTGGGCATTTACAGAATTGCCTCTCGTTGCCATATTGGCAAGTGTTTGTGTTTCGGTATAGGATGTCAGATAACCTATGTCGTTTGTAAAAGCAGAGACAGCTGTCGGCTTGTTGAGGATCTGTGCAGGTCCGCTCGTTGCATTCCAGTCGGCATTTTCCTGTGCAGGGATATCGGACAAGGTAATGTAATTGGCATCGTTGGCAAATGCAGAAACATTTGTCGGAATTGTTGGAATTTCAGGTGTGTTAGCAATTTCTGAATAATCGTAAACTGGTTTTGTGTCGGCTTTTGCCCAACTGGAGACCGTAGGATCGGTTTCTTCGGTAATGAAACCGCTAAGATCTGGAACATTACCTGCCTTGTCTGCATAGTAAGCATACGGTACGGCATGTATTTGGTCAACAGTGACGACGCTATAGTTTTCGCCGCCATTTATATCAATTTCCGTTTTCAGAAAATATTGACCAGCTGACCAGTCTATCTGCGAAAAATCGCTCTCTCCTGCTCCAATTTCGACATATACTATACCGTTGGCGTTGGTCACGGGACGATGAATCTCGGAGTAAACGCTTGTACCTTCGGTGCTGCCATGTATTATGCTTGCACGCATTGAAATCCGCTTATCTGTCAGAAGTTCTCCGTTAGACGACCTTACCACAGCCTGGTAGCTTATGGTTTGCGGAGCCTGGGCATAAGATGTAAATGCCGTAGCTATAAGGAATATAATTATTATCAATCGTTTCATCTTTAGTCTTTTATACATCGTACACTAAAACCGCAATACTTCATTGTTATTTCGTTACTTATATTGGTTGCATTACTACTGACATTTACATTATATGCTCCAGTGGCAGTATCTTCTGTCGATGACCATAATCTGTTTGAACTTCCAAAATCCATATAAAAAGTCCAATAACAACCAGCAGGTAGAATATTAAAACCAGAAGTACCGAAATATTCAGATTCGGTCAATGTTACACTTCCCCATAAGTTCTTGTTTCCAGATAGAATTGCAGCAGCATTGTAATAACCACATGTCGAACTTGTAAGGGTTGACCACTCCCTATCACCTGGCAAATGCCAGCCAGCAGGACAAACACCTTGCACACCGCTTGGTTCAGCATTACTACTGCTTTCTCCATTCATTGATGCTGTCCAGTTGTATAGATATCCGTATGTTTCAACATTATCTGCCTGGCCATTCGGATAGTAACGATATGGTAAGGTATCGCTATAATCATTAATGCCGCCCAAGGGAATATCTCCTGCATATTTAAGGTTTTCAGCCATCCATATCTGGTCGCCAAGCTTTATAACTTTATAATGGGTACCATCTCTCTCATCGACAAAGCCATTTAAAAGCAAAGGCAAGTCGTCTATTTTTTTATTATGCGCGGCAATAATGGAATTGTAACGCTCAGCAATTGAATCAAGATACGACTTGTTAACTGCATCCTGAGCATCGGTCGGATTGGCGACATCTTTCAGCTGAGTATTTACCGAATTGCCCAAGGCTGCAGCATTGGCAATAGTCTGACTTTCAGTGTATGTAGTTATATAAACGCCATCGTTGGTAAATGCTGAAATCTGCGTAGGCTTGTCCAAAATCTGCTCCACTCCGTCAGTTGCATTCCAGTCGGCGTTTACTTGCGCTGGCACTTCGTCCATAGTTATGTATTGCGCATCGTTGTCAAATGCAGAGATGTTTGTCGGGATTGTTGGCATTTCGGGCGTGTTGGCAAGTTCCGAATAGTCGTAGGCTGGTTTTGTGTCGGCCATTGCCCAGTCAGGAACCGTAGGATCGTTTTCTTCGGTAATGAAACCGCTAACATCTGGCACATTGCCAGCCTTTTCGGCATAAAAGGCATGCGGGACGGCTAGTATCTGGTTTACAGATAAAACTTTATAGTTTTCTCCTCCGTCGGTATCAATTTCTACCTTTATATAACATGGTGCCTGCGACCAGTCTATTTGCGAGAAATCGTCTTCGGTAACTCCTGCGCCAATATTAAGAGAAACGGTGCCATTGGTGTTTGTCCATGGATTGTGAGTCTCGGTGTAGATGCTCTCTCCGTTTACATCGCCAAGAATTATGCTTGTACGCACAGCAATCTGCTTATCACGCACAAGGTCGCCACTAGACTTCCTGACCACCGTCTGAAATCCGATGGTTTGCTGAGCAAAAGTGACTAATGACAGCGCGATAAGGATTGCTATTGTTATAAGTCTTTTCATGTTGTTTTATTTCTTCACTACTTTAAATGTTCCCAAATCATTTCCGTCGCGCATAACTCTGAGTAGATAGGTTGCCAGCGGCTGCGACGATATGTCAATAAGCGTTTCGGCTGAAACTATTTCGCCTGAAATAACAATACGGCCAAGCACATCTACTATATTGTACTCAAGTCCTTGCAGGTCAACTCCTTCGATTAGCAAAGAAATCTGTCCCATAGTTGGGTTCGGGTAAGCAGAAATGCTGATGTTGGCGTCTATACTTTCAATATTGTCGTTGATTCTGGTGATGGAAATCTCGTATGGCTGCTGGATCCCCTCCGAAAATGTTACATTCCAGCCAGTTTCATGATAAAATGTCTGACCGAAAGTGTACGAAAAGCTTCCATCGGCACCCTCTCCGTTTCCTCCACACGATACTGGCGACGACTGAGCTAGCGCAAAAGCTGGGACAAGCCCTAAAATCAAAATCGGTAAAAAAAGTTTAATATTCATAAGTTTATAGTTTCATAGGCAAAGCCTGTTAGAAGAGACGCAAAATCTTGCGTCTGTACTTTCTGTGGATGTTTCTATTTTCAATTATCAATTGTAAATTATTCATTGTTATTTATAGTTAATCCTTCACGCATCTTACGCTTAACCCCTCCGAATTTAAGTATTCGCCAGAAATTTGTCCCACATTGTCGGAACCATAGCTACGACCTATTGCGTTTCCATCAGCACCTGCTGTTGCGCTCCAGCAATAGCTGTCGCTGCTAAGGCCGTAGAAACCTCCAGTACTGCTTCGGTAGCCAGCAGGATAAAGAGCCATGCCCGAACTATTGTTCTGGTCGAGACGGTTGCCAACTGCACCAGCAATGTCGGAACTATACCACATGCTGTTTGACGACAACGACTTGGCTGTGTAGTTGTTGGTTGCACGATTATAGTCACAGTCGAAACTATGGTTGCTGTTGAATCCGTTGTTCTGCAAATAAACTTCAAGCCGAGTCCACTCTCCATCGGTTGGCAGATGCCAACCTGCCGGGCAAGCCGACTGTGCCGCATTATAATCGTACAGCACACCGAACCTCGAATACATATTTGTTCCTGCAGGGACATCGCCCAATGCTTGCGAAAGCGTAAGCGATTTTGCTTCATCGACAGATGTTCCAGAATAGCTATAAACATAATAGTGTGGCTCGTTCTCGCTACCGCTGTCCTCGCTGCCGTCATTCATTAGATTTACCTGCGGAAGATAGCGCATATTTTCCGACATCCAAATCTGGTTTCCTAGCGGAACATACAGGTACTCGTTTCCATCACGGTTATCAATCATCACATCGTAGGTTGCAAACGATGATAGTTCTCCGTAATATGTTCCGTATGATGTAGTTGCGTACGCTTTATAGAAAATTCGAGTACACGGGTTAAGCCCAGCAACTTCAGCATTGAAAGTACCGCTGCCACTGCCACATGGTATTGTCTCAGGACTACTAAGGTACTTATTGCGGCTAATAATGAAGCCTCTCTCATATACGTCGTCACCAAGCGTAAGTATTTCTGCATTTACGCGGGCGGAGTTCATTGTAACATCGGTTGCCGACAAAGTTACTGTCATAGGACCGTCCCTCATGGTCGAAAATTCGACTATCTGTCCGTAATGTACCGAATCGTTGACGATAGCGTAAGCTCTTATCTTGTAAGGTGTATTCGGTGTCAGGTCGTTGAATATAACTTCGAAAGGCAGGTACGACAGAGCGTTGCCATTGACGCCGTCGTCAACGCCAAAGGCTCGGCCATCGGTACGATAGCCACTTAAAGTCTGCAAGTTGTCGATGGTAAAAGTTTCTTCGGTCAACGATCCGCACGACGATGACGGAGCGCATATAACACCCGCATAGGTCGCTGTCTGCTCTGGCTGAAGTTCGTATATTGCGCCACCTGTGTGCACTATGTCACCGTAAATGTCCACAATGCGTGGCGCTCTGGTATAAATCCTAAACGCACCTGCATACATCTCAATATTTACAATTACCGATTCGTCCACAACGACAATGATTTCCGACTCTCCGCGCAATTTAAGTCCACCTATTTCGGCCTCAATCCTTATATGAAAAGGAATGCCATATGATGCACATATCTGGTCGCCACGAAACGGATCAATTGTATATACGCCCTCGTTGTACGGATCTGCAAAGAAGGTTACAAATTTCGTCTCGGTATTTTCGTACATCACATACACGTCTGCGGAGAAATCTTCGATAGCTCCTTTGGTTGCAAGAACACCTGGCTTTTCGTTTATCGTCAATTTCAACTGCAACGACGTAGTTTTGCCATAATCAATAGCATCTCGCCTACATGATTCCAACGAAAAGACAAACATCGCAAATAAACATAGCATGCAAAAGATACGACAGATTAATTTTGATCTCCGCTGGAAGGCTAGTATAATTACAGACCCCATAAAAAAGTCGGTTAAAGTTAATTCCCTTATATTAAATATACAATTCATTTGACTTACTATAATTAGTAAGTTAAATCAATGCAAAAATAAAAAAAATATGTCAAATGCAATATAAATTATATAGGAATCTGCAAAAAAATAGGAGCAATGACAAAATGCATTGATAATTAATGCATTAGCATTGCTCCTAATATTATAAATCAATTGCAATAAATTAATTGAGTTTCAACGCATAATATCCAGTCATGCCGTTAGGATAAATGCCTTCGAGGAAAATCGCGTTGCCCGACGACTTAATGGCATTCTCAAGATCCTGCACCGAATTGATATTCTTGTTGTTGGCACGGACAATTATAAAGCCGTTCTGTATTCCGCTTGCGGCAAGTTTTCCTGCTGTAAGGTCGGTAACCTGTAATCCATTACGTATGCGCAGACGTGACTTCAGCTGGTCGCTTACCGGCTCGAAATGCGCACCTAGAGCATTTGCACTTTCCGACTTGGCAAGTTCAGTGCCGCCATAACGATTCTGCAAAGTCATATCGACCTTACGTATAGAGCCACTCGATTTTACATCAAGCGTTACATTTGCTCCAGGCCTGTAAAGACTTATTATTTCGAGTAATTCGGTTGCAGAATTTACCTTTGTGTCATCTACGGCAAGGATAATGTCTCCGACAGAAATTCCCGACTTTTCGGCAGCACCACCGCTAACGACGCGAGCTACATAGACACCATCGACATCGTCCACGTTCAACTTCTTGGCAGTCTGTGAATTCAAGTCCATCATTTCAATTCCCATGTAAGCTCGCTGAGCACTGCCGAATTCGGCAAGGTCGGCAACAATCTTGCGCACCATGTTTACGGGAATTGCGAACGAATAACCAACATAAGAACCTGTCTGCGAGGCAATTGCTGAATTTATACCGACGAGTTCGCCCTTGGCATTTACCAAAGCGCCGCCACTGCTTCCTGGATTAACAGCAGCATCGGTCTGTATGTACGACTCGATGACCTGGTTTCCTGAGTTTGCATCAATGTTGCGAGCCTTTGCACTTACAATTCCTGCGGTTACAGTCGATGTTAGGTTGAACGGATTGCCTATTGCAAGCACCCACTCGCCTATTCTCAAGTCATCGCTATTGCCATAAGTAAGGTACGGCAAGTCGGTTGCATCAATTTTCAGCAATGCGAGGTCTGTAGTAGCATCACGACCAATTACCTTACCTGCGTAGGATTTCTTGTTATTCATCACAACCTCAATGACTTCGGCATTCTCAATCACATGGTTGTTGGTGACAATATAGCCATCTGACGAAACAATAACACCCGACCCCGATGCCGAAACCTGCATTGCCGACTGGGTGCCGAATATGAAATCATATAAGGTATATGTTGGCTGATTATAGCTTGTCTTGATATGGACAACTGCTGGCATGCACTTTTCGGCTGCATCGCAAAAATCCGTTTCTCCTAAAGCACGATTATTACCATATCCGACTTTTGTTACCTGAACATCATCCGTATTTGCGTTGATATAATTCAATTGTGAATCATTATTTTCGATAGTCTTATTTGGAGTAAAGATTAAAGTTCCCGCGAAAACAATTGCACCTCCAATTATTCCAGACAAAAGACCTACAAGCCAAGTTTTTGTTTTCATTTTTCAGATCCTTTCTATTTTTCATCAACAGCAAATTTAACGCATTTTCACGAAAGATATTTTTTACAAGGCAATGATTAACTTAACTTTATTATTGTTTAATGGATTGTTAATTGGGAAGAAAGGCAAATAAGCTGACTGGTGAATAGGCTAATCTAACCTTTTAGCCTTATTATTTTCTTCCCTATTCGCAAAAAAATTGCTTACTTTGCAAAATTTTTGGCGAAGGAAATGGCTGACAAGGAATGTATAACGCTGAAAGGCGTAAGGGTTAACAACCTAAAGAACATAAATCTCGAAATACCGCGCAACAAGCTTGTTGTAATCACTGGATTATCAGGTTCCGGCAAATCATCATTGGCGTTCGACACGCTGTTTGCCGAAGGGCAACGCCGCTACGTCGAGAGCCTGTCGTCGTACGCACGCCAGTTCCTAGGAAAGATGCACAAGCCCGAGGTCGATTTCATCGACGGCATTCCGCCCACAATAGCCATCCGCCAGAAGGTCAACACCCGCAATCCGCGTTCCACCGTCGGCACCTCCACCGAAATATATGACTACCTGAAACTTCTGTTCGCCCGCATCGGAAAGACCTACTCGCCCATTTCAGGCTGCGAGGTCAAAAGCCACAGCACCAATGATGTAATCAATGCAATTACAGCTATGCCCGAAGGTACAAAGGTGCTAATAAGCTTCCCATACACCTTCAATAGCAAGCAGAAAAAAGGCGAACAACTCATGCTTATTTCCAAACAAGGATATGTAAGATTTGTGTGCGACGGGAAATTGCAGAGAACTGACGAAATAACTGATATAAGGTCGCTTGGAGATACGATTCACATTGTTCTCGATCGTCTGACAGTGAAACCCGAGGACACGCTTGTAGGACGTATTGCCGACTCGGTGCAGACTGCATTTTTCGAGGGAAAAGGCGAATGCTTTGTTTATGAATACGGTGACGAATTGAAGTTGCATGCGTTCTCCAACCGTTTTGAGGCAGACGGAATTACATTTGAGCAGCCGTCAGTAAACCTTTTCAGTTTCAACAATCCTATCGGTGCCTGCCCAACCTGCGAAGGCTTTGGAAAAATTCTCGGCATCGATGAAGATTTAGTCATTCCGAACAAAGGAATGAGCGTTTACGACGGTGCTGTTTTCTGTTGGCGCGGCGATGTCATGAAGCAATGGAACCACGATTTCATGATTAAAAGTGCTAGTTTAAACTTCCCTATCCATCGTCCTTACTATCAGCTCACTGAAGCAGAAAAAGACATTCTATGGAACGGAGATAAAAAGCACGACATCTATGGCATAAACGATTTCTTCGAATACCTTGAAACACAAAAATACAAGATACAGAACCGCGTGATGATTTCGCGCTACAGAGGCAAGACCACCTGTCCCGACTGCAAGGGCAAACGTCTGAAAAAGGAAGCTTTGTACGTGAAAATCGACGGCAAGAATATCGGCGATCTGATTGACATGCCAATCAGCGAACTTTGTAAGTTCTTCAACAATCTAAGCCTTTCAGCGTTCGACGAGGAGGCATCGGCAAGAATCAGGACGGAAATAAAGGTCCGCCTCGATGCAATGATGGAAGTTGGTCTTGGTTACCTTACACTAAACCGCACAGCATCAACGCTTTCGGGTGGCGAATCGCAACGCATGAATCTTGCCACTGTCTTTGGTTCCGGACTTGTAGGTTCGCTGTACGTACTCGACGAACCGAGCATCGGTCTGCACGAACGCGACACGCAAAACCTGATAACTATCCTCAAGAAACTTCGCGACAAGAAGAACACAGTGGTTGTCGTAGAGCACGACGAAGCCATAATTCGCGCTGCCGACCACGTAATCGACATTGGTCCGCTTGCCGGTGAATTCGGTGGCGAAGTAGTATTCGAAGGCGACATCAAGAAACTTGAAAAGGCCGACACACTTACAGCAAAATATCTGCGCGGCGAACTGCAGAACCCCAAGAACGACAATCCGTTGAAGTGGCGCAACTCCATCAAGATTGAAGGAGCCCGCTACAACAACCTAAAAAACATAACGGTAACTTTTCCGCTCAACGTAGCAACTGTAATTACAGGCGTAAGCGGTTCTGGCAAGACCAGTCTCGTAAAAGGCATACTCTACCCTGCCATACGTCGTGAACTTGGAGTGTCGGCAGACAAAGCCGGCGACTTCGACAAAATTTCGGGCGACATCAGGATGATAAAGAATATCGAGTTTGTTGACCAGAATCCAATTGCGAAGTCAAGTCGCTCGAATCCAGCCATCTACATTAAGGCATTCGACGAGATACGAAAACTTTTCGCCGAGCAAAAAACCGCCAAGCTCAACGGACTGAAGGCCTCGCATTTCTCGTTCAACACCGAAGGTGGACGCTGCGAAGTCTGCCAGGGTGAAGGCGAAATAACAGTCGAGATGCAGTTCATGTCCGACATTCACCTTGTGTGCGAAGCCTGCAACGGAAAGCGTTTCAAGGACGAAATCCTGGAAATAAAGTACCGCGACAAAAACATCTACGACATTCTTGAAATGAGCATCGAGGAAGCTGTGGAATTCTTCTCGCAGAGCGACGGCAAACTGGAGAAGAATATCGTTTCGTTGCTCCAGAACTACATAAACGTCGGTCTCGGCTACCTGAAGATGGGACAACCGTCGAGTACACTTAGTGGCGGTGAAAGTCAGCGCATTAAGTTGGCAACTTTTCTCAGCATGGAAAATGCAGAACCAACGATTTTCATTTTCGACGAGCCGACTACAGGTCTGCATTTCCACGACATCAACAAGCTGCTGAAAGCCATGGAAAGTATGAGAACCAAAGGACACACGCTCATTATCATCGAGCACAATCCCGAAGTGATAAAGTTTGCCGACTGGATTATCGACCTTGGTCCCGACGGTGGTGAAAACGGTGGAAATCTCGTCTTTGAAGGCACCCCCGCCAACCTGTTGAAATGCAAGGAATCTATTACAGGAAAATTTCTGAAGAAGTTTGTATAGAAAGGAAAAGTCGTCATTTTCCCCTTCAATATTTTCCCAGCACATTGTTAATTTCTTTTTCACACAAATATATTGCAAAACATATTTTTTACTATGTTTGTATGCTCTTAATTAGAAATGTATGTATTCGACATTGAAGGAAACCATTGAACGCATCTGGGAGCATCGCGAAATGCTCGAAATGCCCGAAAATATAAAGGTTATAGAAGAAACCATAAGTCTTCTCGACAGCGGAAAAATCCGCGTAGCCGAACCCGACGGCAACGGCTGGAAAGTGAACGAATGGGTGAAAAAGGCCGTAATCCTCTATTTCCCGACACAAAAACAGCAGAAAACCGAATCCGGCATCTTCGAATACCACGACAAGATTGCCCTGAAGCACGACTACGACAAACTAGGCGTCCGCGTAGTTCCGCCGGCAACGGCCCGCTACGGCGCATACCTCGCCAAAGGCGTGATAATGATGCCGTCGTATGTGAACATTGGCGCTTACGTCGATGAAGGAACAATGGTCGATACCTGGGCTACCGTTGGTTCGTGCGCACAAATCGGCAAGAACGTTCACCTGTCGGGTGGCGTTGGCATAGGCGGAGTGCTCGAGCCCGTTCAAGCTGCGCCGGTTATAATCGAGGACAACTGCTTTATAGGTTCTCGCTGCATTGTAGTCGAAGGCGCACATATTTGCAAGGAGGCTGTGCTAGGCGCAAATACGGTAATCACCGCATCGACAAAAATTATCGACGTAACTGGAAGCGAACCTGTCGAATACAAGGGCTATGTTCCCGAACGCTCGGTAGTAATCCCAGGCAGCACCGCCAAGCAGTTCCCCGCAGGCACCTACTACCTGCCCTGCGCACTCATAATCGGCAAACGCAAGGAATCGACCGACAAGAAAACCTCGCTCAACGAAGCCTTGAGAGATAATAATGTTGCAGTCTAAAAAATTAGCGCTATGATAATCGGATTCGACGCAAAACGGGCATTCGTCAACAGAGCAGGACTCGGCAACTACAGCCGCGATGTCATTCGTTCGCTGCAAGACCTTTATCCCGAAAACAAATACGTGCTTTTCAGCACCGAAAATCCTTATGGACTTGTTGAAGAAAAGTATTGTAACAACTTGATATTGGCACCAGAAGGTTCGTCAAAATTTTCGCTTGCAAAATGGCGTTCGATGCATCTGGGCGAACTGATCGAGAAAGAAGGAATAGATATTTTCCATGGCTTGAGCAACGAATTGCCACGCGACATCAACAAGACCAAGGCTATAAAAGTTGTCACAATCCACGACCTTATTTTCTTGAAATTTCCGCACTTGTACAAGTACTTTGACCGCAAGATATACGACTACAAATTCCGTTTTGCCTGCGAAAAGTCTGACCGCATAATTGCTACCAGCAGCCAGACAAAGAAGGACATAATGGAATTCTACGGCATCAACGACAAGAAAATCGATGTGCTATACCAGACTTGCAATCCTAAGTTTGCTCAGAAAATCAGCGACGAGGAAAAGGATCGAATAAGGAAGGCTAACAACCTACCCGACCATTACCTGCTTTCGGTAGGCACAATAGAAAGACGCAAGAACACGCACCGAATCCTCGAAGCCGTACACGAGCACAACATCGACATCGACATTGTGATGGTTGGCCGCAAGACCGAATACTTTGATGAAATCAAGGCTTACGCCGATTCGCACGGACTAACATCGCGTTTGCATGTGTACGAACGACTGGGCAACGCCGACCTGCCAGCAATCTACCAGATGGCCGACATTTTCATCTACCCGTCGATGTACGAAGGCTTTGGTATTCCAATCCTCGAAGCATTCTTCTCGGGAACGCCAGTGATAACCAACAGCAACGGAAGTACGGGTGAAATTGCTGGAAATGCAGCGTTCACTATAAATGCCCCGCACAAAGACAACCTTGCCGAAGCAATAAAATATTTGCTTGACAATGAAGAAGAACGCAAAAAACTTATCGAACGTGGATACGAACGCAGCAAACGTTTCGACAGGAATATTATAACAGAAGAACTTATGACCTTTTACAATAAACTATGAAAAATATTGTTGATGACACGTGTAAAGTATTGGAAGCTGGTGGGACAATCCTCTATCCTACCGACACAATATGGGGAATAGGCTGCGACGCCTGCAACGAAAACGCAATCACAAGAATATACGACATCAAACACCGCGACAAGGGCAAAAGCATGCTTATTCTTGTTGATTCGATGGAAATGATGAAAAAATACACAACATCAATCCCAGAAATAGCTGTTGACTTAATAGAAGCCGCCGACAGACCACTGACAATAATATATCCTGAGGCAAAAAATCTACCCAAAAACCTTGTTGCTGAGGACGGATCAATAGGAATCAGAATTGTAAATGACGACTTTTGCCGCGAAGTAATTGGTGTTCTTGGTCGTCCAATAGTTTCAACTTCGGCCAACCTCTCGGGATGCAACCCTCCGCTCGGCTTCTGCGACATTGCCAACGAAATAAAGTCGGAAGTCGATTACGTCGTTCCGCTTCGTCAGGACGAACTAAGCAAGAACAGGAATTCCGACATTGTAAAGGTTGACGAATCGGGTGACATTCAGGTAATCAGATAAATGACTGTCTCTCAATTTATCCGCGACCTTTCAACGCAACTCGAACGCCTCTACGACAGCAACGAGGCGCGCTCGATTGCTACCATATTCGTCTGCGACGAACTGAAACTTTCGCACACACAACTGCTTATGCGCAAGGACGAGGAACTTGCCGCAGCAGACCTCAACCGACTTAACAGCAAAACGAACCGACTGGCAAACGGAGAACCCGTGCAATATGTCACGGGCATAGCATCGTTCTGCGGAATGGATTTCAAGGTTGACAGCAACGTGCTGATACCAAGGCAGGAAACGGAGATGCTGATAGAAACGATATGCGACAGCTCGCTGAGCGTAGTCGAAGCGGCTGGTAATATCCTCGACATTGGCACTGGCAGCGGATGTATTCCAGTTGCAATAAAGAAAACTCATCCCGAAGCAAATGTCTTTGCAGTTGACATTTCCGAAAAGGCATTGGAAATCGCCAGGCAAAATGCTAATGACAACCATGCGGAAGTCAAATTTGCACAATACGACATCCTTTCCGACGACAAATTTCCACTTGCCGAGAAATTCGACATTGTGGTAAGCAATCCACCATACGTCACAAATAGCGAGAAATCGATGATGCACAAGAATGTAACGGATTTTGAACCGTCGTTGGCATTATACGTCGATGACAGCGATCCGCTACTATTCTACCGTAGCATACTGATGTTCATCGAAAGGCATCAACCAGAACACAAGCCTTTGGTTTTCTTTGAGATAAACGAACATCTAGGCAACAAAATGCTTGAATTATGCCAGTCGTTCAGCTACGATGCCGAAATCATCAAAGACCTAAATGGAAAAGATAGAATTATAAAAGCGCACAACCGCCCCTTCGACACTTCGACGGAGCTCAGCAATCATAGGCTCATGGAGCGGAAAAACTGATTTTCAATTATACATTATTAATTGTCAATTGTTAATTATCAATTGTTATGAAGCAAGGAAAAGACAACAAACCGCACATAGGAATCTACGGCAGACGCAATGCCGGAAAATCATCGCTGATAAACTGTCTGTCGGGACAGAACATCTCCATAGTCTCCGACCTTAAAGGCACAACGACCGACCCAGTGAAACGTTCTTACGAAATACTTGGCTACGCTCCCGTCATATTCATCGATACGGCAGGAATCGACGACGAAGGCGAAACCGGTCAGCTAAGAATACAACGCTCGCTCGAAACGCTCAACATTATCGACATTGCCATCATTGTCATTTCCGACAATGAATTCGGTGACTACGAGCGTAAAATCATAGAACGGCTGAAGGAACTCAAGACCGTTTTCTTCATCATTCACAACAAGTCGGACATTGTCCCGCTCGACAGCAAACTGAAGCAAAGTCTCGAGGCAGAATACAACGTTCCCGTAATTGACTTTACTACCACCAACCGCGACCTGGTGCCGCTGGTATTCGACACCATTAAGCAGATTGCCCCCGAAAGCACATGGACATTCGGTTCGTTGCTTGGCGACATTGTCGGCGAGAACGACATAGTTCTGCTAATCACGCCAATCGACAGCGAAGCGCCGCAGGGACGAATGATTCTGCCGCAGGTGCAGGTTCTCCGCGACTGCCTCGACAACCATTGCATAGTAATTACCGTACAGGATACCGAAGTCGAAGAATTCTTCCGCTGTGGAATAAAACCGCGCCTTGCAGTAACCGACTCGCAGGTGTTCTATAAAGTCAAGAACTTGATTCCCAGCGATGTACCGCTGACAAGTTTCTCCATTGTGCTTGCCCGTAGTAAAGGCGATTTTGCCAACTACCTGAAAGGAACGCCACATATTGCCGACCTTCGCGACGGCGACAAGATACTGATGCTTGAAAGTTGCAGTCACCATGTATCGTGCGAGGATATCGGTCGTGTCAAGATTCCAAACGCACTGCGAAAATTCACAGGCAAAAACCTGGAATTTACCTTTGTCGCCGGGCTCGACCAGATTCCCGACAAGATTACCGACTACGCCATGCTTATCCAGTGCGGCGGCTGCATGGTCACACGCAAGCAACTGCTAAACAGGCTGAAACCAGCAGTCGATGCCGGCATTCCGATCTCAAACTACGGAATGACACTCGCATATATGACTGGAATTTTCGACAAAGCAACAGAAATATTTAAATAAATTGCATAAATAGACGAATCCCTTGCGATTTACATAGGGACAAATTGTCCCCATGTAGAAATGCAGACTGAGACTGGGAAAAAATGGAAGACAATGATTTTAAGAAATCTGAGTTGTACCCCCAATGGGTACAACTGAAAATGCCAAGTGCAGATTGCAGAACTTTTTACCACCTCGAAGCAAAGCATCAGTTATCATATAACTAATATACTAAATGACAATAAATTAGATAAAAAAAAATCAGTTGTCAAAGATTTTTTGACAACTGCCAACGATGGAAAACAATACTATAAACTGTCTGTCAGCGTTCAAAAGCACAAAAAAGCAAATCACAACAATAATATATTGATGTTTCATAACTTCCTCCATTTGTTGATAACGTCTAAACAAAGGCTTCGTTTTTTTCTATATTTTTGCAAGCAAAATATTTGGCTACATGGCGAAGAAAGACACCGAAACCCCATTGATGAAACAATACTACGAGGTAAAGCGCATGCACCCCGATGCAATACTGCTTTTCCGTGTGGGAGATTTCTACGAAACTTTTGGAGACGATGCTGTTACGGCTAGTAAAATTCTCGGGATAACCCTTACCCAACGCGCAGGTGCGCCTCTCGCCGGAGTCCCCTACCATGCCATCGACACCTATCTGCCACGACTGGTACGTGCCGGTCAGCGTGTGGCTATTTGTGAACAACTCGAGGATCCCAAAACCACAAAGACTATAGTAAAACGTGGAATTACCGAACTCGTCACCCCTGGCATAACCATGGATGACAACGTTCTCGAACAAAAGGAAAACAACTTCCTGGCAAGCATCTACTGCGAAAAGAAAATTTTCGGTATATCTTTCCTCGACATTTCCACTGGCGAATTTCTTGTGTCACAAGGCACTAAGGAATACATTGAGAAACTAATCCAGAACTTCCGCCCAAAGGAAATAATATTCGAGAAAAACCAGAAAAAAGACATCACCGAAGCTTTCCGTGAACTTCCTGCCACCTACGAACTTCCCGACTGGATGTTTACCGAAGAAAACGCTTTCGAAAAACTCACTAAGCAATTCAACACAAAATCTCTCAAAGGTTTTGGTGTCGAGAATCTGAAAGTCGGTGTTGTGGCCGCTGGTGCGGTAATCGACTACCTCGACTACACCAAACACGATTGCTGCGAACATATCAAAAACCTTGCTCGTATTGACGAAGAGAAATATGTGTGGCTCGATAAATTTACAATCCGGAACCTCGAGCTTTTCGATTCGGGATACGAAAACGGACGAAGCCTAATAAATGTCATCGACAGCACACAGACAGGAATGGGCGGACGTCTGCTAAAACGTTGGTTGTCACTACCACTGAAAGACGTTAAGTCAATCAATGAAAGGCTTAATGTTGTTGAGCATTTCATTAAAAACAACGACATAAACGACAGTATATCAACTCACCTTTCAATGGTTGGCGACATTGAACGCCTAGCTTCAAAGGTTGCTGTAATGCGCGTAAATCCGCGCGAAATGCTTCAGTTGAAATATTCGCTCGATGCCATTGAGCCGATTATTGAGTTATGCAAAAACTCTGAACTTCCAGAACTGCAGGTTATTGGCGAAAAGATGTACGACTGTCGCGAACTGCGAGAAAAAATCGGCAAATACATCAATCCTGACTGTCCAAACTTGCTGTCGAAAGGAAACGTCATCAACAACGGTGTGAATTCAGAACTAGACGAACTGCGCAGCATATCGTCGAATGGCAAGTCATACCTTGAGGATATAGAACGCCGTGAAAGCGAACGTACAGGAATATCGTCGCTAAAAGTTAACTACAACAACGTTTTCGGCTACTATTTCGAAGTGCGCAATTCTCACAAAGACAAAGTTCCACCCGAGTGGACTCGCAAGCAAACACTAGTGAACGCCGAACGCTACATAAACGAGGAACTGAAGGAATACGAGGAAAAGATTCTTGGCGCCGAAGAAAAAATATCTGCAATCGAAGCCCGTCTGTTCAACGAACTTATTGCATACGCTATTTCTCAAATTGGTAAAGTTCAGATAAATGCAGGCATTATTGCACGGATTGATTGCCTGATGTCGTTTGCCAAGGATGCTGTGTGCAACAACTACTGTCGTCCCGAAGTCAACGAAAGCAACGTTATCGACATAAAAGAAGGTCGTCACCCTGTGATTGAGAAGCAGTTGAAATTCGGCGAGCCGTATATTTCGAACAACGTATTTCTCGACGACAAGACACAGCAGATAATGATGATAACCGGACCTAACATGTCGGGTAAGTCGGCTCTGCTACGACAGACGGCTCTAATCTGCATAATGGCGCAGATAGGCTGTTATGTGCCAGCACAGAAAGCTTCTCTCGGAATTGTTGATAAGATTTTCACCCGCGTGGGTGCTTCCGACAACATCTCGATGGGAGAATCGACATTTATGGTCGAAATGACCGAAGCCGCAAGCATAATGAACAACCTCTCCGACCGAAGCCTTATACTTCTCGATGAACTCGGCCGCGGAACTAGCACCTACGACGGAATTTCAATCGCTTGGGCTATAGCAGAATACATTCACGAGCATTCGAAAGCTAAAACCTTATTTGCTACACACTATCACGAACTTAACGAAATGGAAAAAGATTTCAGTCGAATACGCAACTACAACGTTTCTGTGCAGGAATCTAGCAACAAAGTGATATTTCTCCGCAAACTACAACCTGGAGGTAGTGAGCATAGTTTTGGTATTCATGTGGCTAAGATGGCAGGAATGCCAAAGTCGATTGTATATCGTGCAAACAAGATACTCGAACAGTTGGAATCTGCAGGAAACGAAGTAAATGGTAATGCCAAAGTGGGAAAGCATGTAGATACCATTGCACAAAACCGCGACGGCTATCAATTGAGCTTCTTCCAACTGGATGACCCAGTGCTTTCGCAGATTAAGAAGGAACTCATGAATCTCGACATCGATCGTTTAAGTCCACTCGAAGCCCTAAACAAACTTAACGACATTAAGAAACTAGCAGGTGCAAAATAAAAAAAGGAGGCAACAGCCTCCTTTTCTTTTATCTATATAATCCCTATCCTACTTTTACGCCGCTCTTTACCAAATCCTTTGGCTGAAGAAGGACTAAGCGTCCGTCGGCATCCTCGGCAGAGAGAATCATACCTTCGGAAACAACGCCTTTCAACTTGCGAGGCTCGAAGTTGGCAATGAAGCAAACCTGAGTACCAACAAGCTTTTCGGGTTCGGTATAATACTTTGCAATGCCGCTGACGATTGTACGTCCGCCCATGCCGTCGTCGATCTTGAACTGCAGCAACTTGTCAGCCTTCGGAACTTTGAAGCATTCCAAAACGGTACCAACCCTAATGTCAACCTTCATGAAGTCGTCGAAAGCAACATTTTCCTTTACTGGCTGCGGCTTGTAGTTGTTCTTTTCGTTCTCGACCTTGATGTCGGCAAGACGCTGAAGCTGAGCATCAATTGCAGCATCCTCGATGCGTTCGAATAAAAGTTCGGCCTCGCCAATCTTGTGTCCTACAGGAATCAAATCGACCTTAGTAGTGCTTTCCCATTCAGGACGCTCGATATTGAGCATCTTGAACAACTTGGCGCTTGTGAACGGCAGAAACGGCTCGGCAAGAGTTGCCGACAAGGCGCACAATTGAAGCGAATAGTACAATATGGTACGTGTACGAGCTTCGGCGGTCTTGACAAGCTTCCAAGGCTCGGTATCGGCCAAGTACTTGTTACCCAGACGGCTGACTGCCATAGCATCCTTCAAGGCTTCGCGGAACTTATAATTCTCAATGTTATTCTCAAGGCTTTCCTTTATGCGAACGATTTCGTCACGGATTTCCTTTTCGTAGTCGGTATCTTCGGCCGGCTGCGGAACGTTTCCTCCATAATATTTATGCGTAAGTACAACTGCACGGTTTATGAAATTACCCATAATGGCAACGAGTTCGCTGTTGTTCTTAGTTTGGAAATCCTTCCACGAAAAATCGTTATCCTTGGTTTCCGGAGCATTTGCTGTGAGCACATATCTCAATACATCCTGCTTGCCTTCGAAGTCGCGCAGATATTCGTGAAGCCATACAGCCCAGTTGCGTGAAGTGCTTATCTTGTTGCCTTCGAGGTTAAGGAACTCGTTTGCCGGAACATTGTCGGGCAATATATACGAACCTTCATGACGAAGCATCGATGGGAAAATTATGCAGTGGAAAACTATGTTGTCCTTGCCGATGAAATGCACCAGTTTGGTATCCTTGTCCTTCCACCATTTTTCCCAATCGTTTGGATACAACATTTTGGTATTTGATATATATCCTATAGGAGCATCAAACCAAACATACAGAACTTTATCCTTACCTTCTTCAAGAGGGACTTTAACTCCCCAGTTCAAATCACGGGTAACGGCACGTGGGTACAAACCCGAGTCTAACCACGACTTGCACTGTCCGTAAACATTGGGTTTCCACTCCTTGTGTTCTTCTAGAATCCAGTGACGAAGTTCGTCCTCATACTTATCGAGAGGAAGATACCAGTGCTTGGTTTCCTTCATTATCGGAGCATTTCCGCTAATCATAGAACGCGGATTTACTAGTTCTGTTGGGCTGAGCGACGAACCACACTTTTCGCACTGGTCGCCGTAAGCATCTTCGGCGCCGCACTTAGGGCAAGTACCCATAATGTAACGGTCGGCTAGGAACTGTTGCTCCTGCTCGTCATAGAACTGCATGCTGGTCTTTTCAACGAATTCACCCTTATTGTAGAGCGAAAGGAAAAACTCTGAAGCGGTCTTGTGGTGTATTTCGGCGCTGGTACGACCGTAGATATCGAACGAAATGCCGAATTCCTCAAACGATTCCTTTATAATCTTGTGATATCTATCGACAATATCCTGCGGAGTTACACCTTCCTTGCGTGCTTTGAGCGTTACTGGAACTCCATGTTCGTCGGAACCACCGATGAAAAGTACGTCACGATGTTTCAAACGGTTGTAGCGAGCATAAATGTCGGCAGGCACATACACGCCAGCCAGATGTCCAATATGTACAGGTCCGTTTGCATACGGCAAAGCGGATGTAATTGTTATTCTCTTATAATCTTTCATTTTCCGAAAATTTTGTGCAAAAATAACACATATTTGCGAGTTGCGAATTGTGATTTTTCAATTTTTTCTCTTCATAGTCATGCTGAAACAAGTTCAGGATGACATCGTTTTTTTACGGTCTCAGTTTTAAACGTTTGCCAATGCTAAGTATCGAGGATTCCTTTATTCCGTTGAGGTCGCAAATCTGCTTTACAGAAACGTGATACTTACGAGCAATGGCCGACAAGGTGTCTCCCGACTTAACTACATGATATTGAGAATTGTCCACAAACTTCATATAATCGAAGTTGCTTGCATAAATAGGAATCTTGTCAGCAACCAAAGCACCTGTCTGCGCATTGAAAATTAATTCGGGATCGAAAGCATTGTCCTTTAGGCGAGTTTCGAAATGCAGATGGTTAGATGTCTTTCCGCCAAAACCGACAGTTTCGCCAGCATTGACTTTCTGGTTGACCCTGCATTTTACATCGTCGAGGTGTCCATAAACGGTTTCAAGTCCGTTGTAATGTCTGACAACTACAGCATTGCCATATTTCGAACCGCTCCATCCTGCGAAACGTACAATGCCGTCAAAGGCAGCGACAACATCATCGCCAGAATTAATTGCAATGTCGATTCCTGTGTGCATCTTTCCGCTACGCATTCCGAAACCCGAAATGACCTTCCCTTTTGCAGGAAAACTGGAAGCAGCATCGCCAAAGTTGATGACGCTGGTCTCTTTGGTTCGTGCATAGTCGGGATTTTGCGCATATACCGAGGTAGTAACCCAGTTTTCCGCCTTAATGTCTGTGGTGTCGATTGTTGTCGATTTTACATCAGGTTGTATTTCAATGTATTGCCAAGTCTTATCATCGAATATGACTACCGACAGGTTGCCACGCGATATGGTATCAACAGCGACTTTTGCCTGCGAGAACGACAGTGTGCAGACAGTGCATAATGCAATTGCAAGCGAAATTCTTTTCATATTGCAAAAGTAGGTAATTCTAATGAGAGGGAAAGTTTTTTAGGACAAATGTTTTTCGTTCCGCGAGCCGCCCCCTATTCCACCGCAAACTTATATCCTATCCCATTAATTCTCAACAGATACATTCCATGCTTTAACTGCGACACATCAATCTCGCTGCCCGAAACCCAACCGCTGACGAGCAAACGTCCATCCATGGAATAAATCTCGTAATCGCCAACTACGTCCATGCCGAACTGGATTTTGCCATTGGCAACTGGATTTGTGAAAGAAAGATTTTCAGATTGAACATTATTAATACCACCTAAGACGCAATAATAAAATTCTTCACAAAGGGAATAACTGCATTCTCTACGATATAGTGTAAAACATATATCAACGGTATCATCTTGATCTGCTAGAAAATCTTCGACCGTAAAATAAAAAGTACTATAATATGTACTATAACCAACATCCTCTGGCAAAACTGTATAAGTAACTCCATTACCGCTATATACACACGAATCAAAATCCGCAGGAACATGAACACTCATATATTCTGCTCCAATAGCCTTAGTCAGCCACAATGATTCGAAATGTACAAATAGCGATTCGTTAATATTACATTCAGCCCAATTCCTACTTACTGCACCCACGGCCCCAATGATTAAATCTCTCCTAGTATTAAAATCAATATTTTCAGGGCAATATGAAATTTCTGAAACATAATCATAACCATATATTACAGAGCAGAAAGTCAATGCCGCCAAATATGTTCCCGCCAACGATGGATGGCTTTCATCCGACTGATAAAGGTCGATTTCGGGATAGTTGTCGCGGACATACTTCCACGCCAAGCCTACCGGCACTGCAATGGCATTGTTGTCGTCGGCCATCTGCACATAACTTTCGCGAAGACGCTGCTGCATACCGTCGTAGGTACACAATGGCGGATAGTTGGCACAATTGCTCTGGTCGCCATTTTCGCGTCCCCAAGTCATAAAGAACAGAATCTGAGTACACGAATCGTTGGCTCGTATAGAGTCGCACAAACGCTTTGCATACGGATAGCACCCCGTCTCGACCTGCGACGGTGGAAACGACGGCAACTGGCTCTGCTCCTGTAACACTACATAATCCCACGCCCGCGACCTTATACGGTTGAACGTCTCGGAATTGTTGCAAAAAGTACTGAAAGAGGCGCCACCTGCCGTAAGCGATTCTGTATATAAGGTATCGCCTTCCGCCAAAGCAATATTCTTGAGCATCGCATCGACACCACCGTTATAATATGTATAACTATTGCCTATAAAAAGTATCGATTTTGTCTGCGCAAAGCATAACGACGAAAGCAAAACAAAACTCACTATTATAACAAGAACTTTCTTCATAATGTTTTGTATTTAAAATATTTGCACAAATATATGCAAAAAAAGCTAAGTACAAATATTTTCAATACAATTTTGGTTATAACACCATTATGCCGAACTTGGATTTATTGTACAATAAGTAAATATATACTACTCTATTATAAATTTCTGGGCTTCGTCATTACCTAGTTTTATAAGGTATAAACCCGAGAGAAGGTCAGATACGTCGAGAGTAGAACCATGGACTTTACCTTGCTTGCATAGTTTTCCAGTATATGAATAAATGGTATATTCGGATATAATATTCTTGTTAAACATAAGTTTGCCATCTACGGCTATAGTTGAGAATGTAACTACACTACGTTTTCCACTTTCATATTCCTCACATTTTGGTTTTATATCGAGCCTCCATATTTCCATATTATTGAGAACCACGATAGCCGCAGCTTGCTGCAATATATTTGCTTCTTTTTCGTTTAGTCCATACGTGAATTTAGCTCCTTCGGGCGATGACTTGAATATTGATGCGTAAAACACACAAGCAGCCAGATATGTGCCTTGGGGACTTGGATGACTATTGTCTTCAGTATATAGTTCAATTTCGGGATAATTGTCGCGCACGTATTTCCAAGCCATACCAACAGGAGCAACCGATCCGTCATTATCGATAGCCATTTCGCAATAACTTTCGGCAAGACGTCTCTGCATTCCGTCGTAAGTAGTCAATGGCATATATGTTGTATCGTTCGAATAACCATTCTTTCGTCCCCATGTCATATAGAAATACAATTGGGTACAAATGCTCTGGTTGTGTATCATGTCGCTGAGAATCTTTGCATAAGGATATGTAAGGGTATCTACAACCTCTGGCGGATATGCCGGATTTAAGCTAAATTCCTGCAAAACCACATAATCCCAATTTTTTGAACGGATTTTATCCAGAGTCTGCTGATTATTGCAATGCTTTTTTAACGAATAACCGCCAATAGCAGCTTGTTCGGCCTCGATTTCAATTCCTTTCGAGGCTGCCAACGACTTCAGCATATTCTCCAACCCGCCATTGCATTGCGTGTAGCTATTTCCAACAAAAAGTATTGACTTTGTCTGTGCAAAGCATAACGATGAAAGCAAAACAAGGCTTACAAGCAAAATCTTCTTCATAACCTAACCCTTTATCTTAAATCGTCACTCTAAAACCTTATAGTTTACGTAAATATTCGTTAATTATCTTGTCTTTCCGTAATTGTCGTGTACTCTCCTAACTCGTGCACGGAGTTGCAACTTATATTCTTCCCAGTCGGTAATGTTGCGACGAGCAACACCCGTTTCCATAGCTGCCTTTGCAACTGCAGGAGCAACGCATTCTATCACTCGCAAATCGAGCGGCTTTGGAATAATGTATTCGCGACCGAATTCGATTTTATCTACATTGTAAGCTTTACATACATATTCTGGTACTGGTTCGTGAGCAAGCTCTGCCAAAGCATGAGAAGCAGCAATCTTCATTTCCTCGTTTATCTGGGTTGCGCAAACATCCAAAGCACCACGGAAAATGAACGGGAAACCGAGCACATTGTTTACCTGATTCGGATAATCGCTTCTACCAGTTGCAATTATTACGTCGGGACGCGACTCTTTTGCATCCTCGTATGATATTTCGGGAGTAGGATTTGCCATAGCGAACACAACGGGGTCTTTTGCCATAGTCTTCATCATTTCCTTTGAAACGACATTGCCTACCGAAACACCGGCAAATACATCGGCACCGACCATAGCCTCGGCCAAAGTATGCAAGTCGCGTGTAGTTGCAAACTCGCGCTTCTGTTCTGTTAGTTTTGGATTGTCGGCACGAACAACGCCCTTGCTGTCGCAAAGAACTATGTTTTCGCGTTTTACGCCCAAGGTGCAGAATAAACGTGCACAGCTTATGCCAGCAGCACCTGCCCCGTTGAACACAACCTTAACCTCGTCAATTTTCTTTCCTGCAATCTTCAAAGCATTAAGCAATGCAGCACCCGAAATTATTGCAGTTCCGTGCTGGTCATCGTGGAAAACAGGAATATTCATCTGCTTCTTGAGTTCGGTTTCAATGTAGAAGCATTCCGGAGCCTTGATGTCCTCAAGATTTATACCGCCGAAAGTAGGTTCGAGAGACTTAACAATCTCCACAACTTTCTGTGGATCCTTCTCGTTGATTTCAATGTCGAACACGTCTACGTCAGCGAACGACTTGAACAACAAGCCCTTGCCTTCCATAACCGGCTTACCTGCCTCGGGACCGATATCTCCGAGACCAAGGACAGCCGTACCATTACTTACAACAGCTACAAGGTTACCCTTTGCTGTATAGTCATAAACCTTCTGTACGTCATCCTTAATTTCGAGGCATGGTTCAGCCACACCAGGAGTATATGCAAGAGACAAGTCCTTCTGCGTACGGAAATCCTTTGTCGAAACAACCTCTATCTTTCCTTTTCTGCCTTGGCTATGATAGTCGAGAGCATCCTGTTTTGTGTATAAACTCATAATTATTTATTCGTCAACTTCATTTATTTCGTTAATATTGTAATCGTCAACATTATGGCGCGATTCTTCCAAGTTTTCGAGACTTCTCCTATTGTTGAAAATATCGACAGCCATGCGAATTGCGTTGCACATTGGCAAGTAGTTCGCCTGGTTCTTGCCTGCAATCTCGTAAGCGGTTCCGTGTGCTGGAGAAGTGCGTACTATCGGCAATCCTGCTGTAAAGTTTACACCGTCGTCGAATGTCAAAGCCTTGAACGGAGCAAGACCCTGGTCGTGGTACATTGCAAGTACTGCATCGAACTTCTTGAAGTCGCCTGAGCCGAAGAACCCGTCGGCAGAATATGGACCGAATGCCAGAATATCCTTTTCCTTGGCTTCGTTTATGGCTGGAATTATTATCTTTTCTTCCTCGTTGCCTATTACGCCATGGTCGCCGCAATGCGGATTGAGACCAAGGACTGCAATGCGAGGCTTGCGAATTGTGAAGTCGCGCTTTAGCGAATCGTTGAGCAATTCAAGTTTCTCGAGTATGAGTTCCTTTGTCAGGCACTTCGAAACTTCCGAAATAGGAATATGGCCAGTTGCCACACCTACGCGCAAGGCCTCGCTGCACATGAGCATCAGGCACTTGTCGGCATTGAACTGCTGTGCCAAATATTCGGTATGACCTGGGAAATTGAAGCCAGCCGACTGGATGTTCCATTTATTAATAGGTCCTGTGACAAGAATATCAATATCCTTGTTCTTAAGGTCGGCGACAGCCTTCTCGAGAGCCTGGTACGAAGCCAAACCGGCTATTTCATTCGACTTGCCCACTTCGACGCGAATTTCCTCGCTGTTGCAGTTGATGACATAGATTCCGATATTTTTGGCTTCTTCTGCCGAATTTATCGTAGTTGTATTCACGTTGCTTCCAAGATTTTTCTTGTAGTATGCAAGAATTTTTGGAGAACCATATATTATAGTCACGGCGTTTGGGATATTCTTTATGTCGATTAACGACTTGAGAATCACTTCGTAGCCGATTCCGTTAATATCACCAGGGGTAAAACCTATTTTTATTTTAGTCATAGTGTTATGTTTTCAAAAATTTTGGTGCAAAAATAATTTAATTTACGATTTGCGATGATTTGATAATTTGAAAATTCGAAGATTTGAAAATTTGAATAGTAGAGTCGTTGCATGCAACGACTCTACTGATTATCGTATTATCCTTTCTTTGTCAATTTATTAAAAAATTTGAACAATAGTCTCGTCGGTACCGATGTTCCGCCATTGCCACGATACGAGTCCTTTTTTTCGGTAAAGGCCGGTCCGGCAATGTCGAGGTGAACCCACTTGTAGTCGGTAAAGTGCTTGAGGAACATTGCAGCGGTAATTGTTCCGCCCGAACGTTTTCCGCAGTTCTTCATGTCGGCAATAGGCGATTCGAGCTGTTCGGCGAAATCTTCCCACAATGGCAGTTCTATCAGTCGTTCCCACACGTTGAAGCCGCATTCCTTGAGTTTTGCAATATCGTCGGGCGAATTGCCAAGCACAGCGGTATTCTTGTCGCCGACAGCAACAATGGCAGCACCTGTGAGCGTTGCCATGTCGATTACCAGCTCGGGGTTGTACTTCTTTGCATACGAAAGTGCATCGGCGAGGATCAGACGACCTTCGGCATCGGTGTTGGCGATCTCAACAGTAGTGCCGTCGTACATTGTGATAATGTCCTCGGGAACGTAGGCGGTTGCTCCTATCCTATTTTCGGTTGCAGGCACAAGCCCGTAAACCTTTACGGGAACCTTAGCCAACGCCAATGCAGCGATAGTTCCGACCACAGCTGCACCACCAGACTTGTCGCTCTTCATGGTATCCATCGAACTCGACGGCTTAAGGTCGTAGCCACCAGTATCGAATACGAGGCCCTTACCTACAAGTACATACGGACGTTCGTTTATTGCATCGGCAGGCTCCCATTTCAGGATGCTGAAAGTTGGTGGCTCAACGCTTCCGCGGTTCACAGCAAGAAGTCCACCCATCTTCAGGCTTTCGATTTGCATTTTGTCGAGGATTTCGGTCTTGAAACCGCACGACTTGCCAACCTCCTCTATCGTTTCGGCCAATTTCTTGGCTGTCATGTACGACAATGGCTCGTTTATAATGTCGCGGGCAACGAAAACGCCTTTAACAAGGCTGTTGAGACGAGCAATAGCCTTTTCGCAAACATCGCCGCAAATCTTTACCTCTGTCAGCGACACCTCTTTTTTCTTAGTCAGATACTTATCGAAACGATAGTTGGCGAGTTCTATTCCTTCGGCCAGATCGTAGGCAAAATCTTTTCCTGTATTATCGACTATGCTTACCGAATTGCATTTCTGTGCGTTCAGGGTATCCGAAATCGTACAGCCGTTCATTCTTATCTTCTCGCGCTGCTCGTCGACCGACTTGTCGGCATCGGGCATTACGAAAAAGCAGAATCTGTCGTACTGGTTAAGTACGGCATAATTCTTCTTTGCAAGGGTTTTGCACAAATATTCGGTTTCCTTTTCCGAGAAACCTAACGATTTTATTTTTTCTTCATCAGCGACAATATAGGCGACATTTCCGCAATTGTCGTATTTTTCAATCTTTGTAACCATATATCTTAATCAACGTAATCTTTCTTTTGTACAATAACTACGAAATCGTTGTCGATGTAATAACCGTAGTCGTAACAATAATAGTAAACCTTGTCCGTCTTTGTACGGTAGATGTTTGTCATGTAGTCGAACTTGAAGCCTTCTCTTACCAGTTTGTCCTTCTGTACCGAATGCCTTTCCTTTTCCGGCTTTTCGGCCTTGGTGTACAAGTCGCACAATATCTGGCGGTTTTTCTTCAGCACTCGGTTAATCTTATATGTGATGCTGTTGTCTTCCTGCTTCAACTGATTATTATAAGTGTTACGGCACTGGTCGCAGCAGAATTTCTTGTCGGCACGACCATCGAACTCCGTATGACATACTGGACAAACTCTTTTCATATCAATCCTTGTTAAGCAGTGGCAAATTTAAACAATTTTTTCCGACTTGCTGGTATTCGCAAAAAACATTATTTTCGCTGTTGAAAAATAAATTTGAGTTTGTAACGTTTTATCCCTGTATTGTAAGGATTTAATAAAACAAAGAGTATATATCTACGCCTAATGAAACGCATTATCTTGTCAATATCGTTGATTTTTGTGGCAGTAATATGCCTGTCGCAAAAAATTACTGGCGTAGTAACCGACAACGATGGCACCCCGTTGTATTGTGCAAAAGTCATGATTGGCGGCTCAACCCAAAGTTGCACAACAAAAAGCGACGGTAGTTTTGCCGTCAAGTGCAAGAAAGGTACGCAAAGACTTGTGATCAGCCATACCGGATGTGAACCGTACGACGAAAAAATAGCTGTCGAAACCGACATGAATCTTGGCACAATAGTATTGCAACCA
Organism: Bacteroidales bacterium UBA1184; assembly: GCA_002310235.1. Taxonomy (GTDB): domain Bacteria; phylum Bacteroidota; class Bacteroidia; order Bacteroidales; family ML635J-15; genus Bact-19. The sequence goes on along the minus strand of DBYO01000027.1, from coordinate 18,140 downwards.
GAATACAGGCCAACCGACAGCCTACATGTGCTCGACAAGATTTCGGACCAGCGCACACCGATGACTACCGAAACCTACGACCACAAATACATAACCACAAAAAATATTGTCCGCGACATGCCATATAACCTCGGACAAACGCCATCGTTTGTAGCGCTTTCGGAGAATGGACTCGGCATCGGTTTTACCGACCTGCGTATCCGCGGAATGAACAGCGAAGCTATAAATATCACACTCAACGGCATTCAACTCAGTGATCTCGAATCGAGGCACACGCTGTGGCATCATCTGCCAGATATTGCAAGTTCGGCAGACCATATAAAAATAACACGGGGCGCAGGCTCGTCGACAGACGGACCGCTCGCCTATGGCTCGAGCATCGACATAACCACCGAATCGCCAAGCACCAAACCATACGGCGACTTAACGGTAATGGGTGGTTCGTACAACACAATAAAGGCCAGCATCTCGGCAGGCACCGGAATTATGAAGAACGGCTTTTCCATCGACCTCAGGATGGCAAAGATAAAGAGCGACGGATATATCGACAGGTCGGGCATAAACCACAACACCGTAATGGTTAGTGCAATTTGGCGCGGCAAGAACAACTCGCTGGCCGCCAATATCATTTACGGCAAGCAAAAATCCGGGATTACAATGTGGGGATGTCCGTCGAACATAATCGACAACAACCGGTTGTACAATGCCGCAGGAGAATATTTCGACATCAACGGCAGAAAGAAATATTACGAAGACGAAGCCGAGAACTACACTCAGACGCACGTACAACTCATATACTCGCAGAAAATATGGAGCAATGTCGAACTTAACATCAAGCTGCACTACAACCATGGCGACGGATATGTAGAGGAATACAAGAACGGACAGACCTTCTCGAGCTATATGCTTCCCGACCTATCATTACCGGTCACAATTGTCGAAAACGGAAACATTTACAACACTACTACGACAATCACAAAAACAGATCTTATCAGGCGCAGGATGACAAACGGCAACTTCTACAACGGCATTATATACGCAACCCACAAGATCGGAAACTTTGTAAATACCTTCGGCGGCTCGGGTAGCATTTTGTCGGGTCAGTATTTCGGCAACCTGATATGGACGCAATATGCAGGCAACAGCTACAAAGATTACGAATGGTACCACAACCGAAGTAACAAGACAGAATTCTGTGCATACTACAAGGCAGGATACACCTTTATCGACAAGATTACATTGTACGCCGACCTGCAGTACAGAATCATAAACTACGAAATGAACGGCTACGACTGCAATCTGTTGCCAAACGAACAGATGATACTTCTGAACGAGGACAACGACTACAACTTCTTTAATCCTAAAGGCGGTATAAACTACCAGATTACGCCCAAAATGAGACTTTATGCATCGGTAGCCCGCGCAAACAGGGAACCGTCGCGAAACAGCATAAAGGATGTTATTGGAACAAAAAAGACAATAGAGCATGAAACTCTGATTGACTACGAACTAGGATATTCGTACAAGTCAAAGATTTTCTCGGGCGAACTGAACTTATATTATATGGATTTCGAAAACCAGATAGTGCCAACTGGAGAATTTTCGCAAAACGGATATTACATAATGACTAACGTCGACAAGAGCTACCGCAGCGGAATAGAGCTGTCGGCACTGGTAAAACCACATCGCAAGCTCAGCCTCGAAGCCAACGCCACGTTCAGCAGAAACAGAATAAAAGATTACGTTTACCAGGCTCATACCTACGACGAAAACTTGAACGAAAGCCTCGAAGAATATCACACTGGTGAAACCAGCACTGCTTATTCACCCGAAATAATTGCCGCAGGAAACATCACTTACAACGTCTTTGGTAACTTCGACATGTACTACAATGTGAAATTTGTAGGCAAACAATACATCGACAACACATCGAGCATCGACAGAATGCTAAAGCCATATTGCATCAGCAGCCTTGGCATCGACTACGAAATAGCTGGACGATATGTAAAGTCGCTACGCTTCAAGTTCGAGATAAGCAACCTGTTCAACTCCCAGTTCAGCGACAACGCCTACGGCGGACTATGGTACGAACAAGGAGTACAGAAATCGTGGGCAACATATTTTCCACAGGCAGGGATAACATTCTCGGGCGGTGTAACTATCAGTTTCTAATAATGAGAATATTTCCTACATCGCTCTATTTGCGCAAACTAACCGTTGTTGTTAAAAAATCTGAGAAAAAATTTCTTTGTTTTAAAAATTCATGCACTACTTTTGCAACCTAAATTTTAAATGATATTGTAACTATGTTTTTAGAAGGAATTTTGTCAATAGCTGGACAGCCCGGACTATTGAAGCTTGTATCGAGAAAAAACACCAGTGTCATTGTTGAATCGTTAATCACTGGCAAACGTATGCCGGCATTCTCAACATCACGCATAAGCACACTTGAAGACATTACCGTTTACACATACGACAACGACACTCCTCTTAAGGATGTCTTTGTAAACATTTTCAACCAGTACAAAGGTGCGATTACCGATGTAACAGCAAAGTCGGCAAACACAGAACTCGGAGCATTCTTCGAGAAGGTTCTTCCAAACTATGACAAGGAAAAGGTATATATGTCCGACATCAAGAAAATAGTTTCATGGTACAATCTTCTTGTGGAAAAGGGTATTATCTCAGAAGAATCGATTAAGGCATATTTGGAAGAGAAGGCAAATGCCGAGAAAGAAGCCGCCGAAGCTGAAGCAAAGGAAGAAAAAGCTGAATAATCGGTTTTGAGTAAAAAATAAAAAAGCGGATGAAAATCCGCTTTTTTTGTATCTACTTTTCGCAATTCCTTTCGAGGTCGGCAACAGCCTTGCACCAGCCGCTGTACTTATCTTTGGCATCCTTCGGTTTCATCGTAGGCGAAAACGTATGTTCAAGTTCTCGCGTCGAAGCCAAGTCCTTCATTGTACACCATCCAATTGCAAGCGCAGCAAGGTAAGCTGCTCCTAGTGATGTCGATTCCACAATCTTCGGTCTCTGCACATCAATCTGCAGAATATCAGACTGGAATTGCATTAGGAAATTGTTCACAGCCGCTCCGCCATCGACATTAAGTGCCGAAATCTTGATTCCAGAATCCTTTTCCATAGCATCGAGCACATCCTTTGTCTGATATGCCATCGACTCGAGCGTCGCTCTTACAATGTGCTTGTATGTCACTCCGCCAGTAATTCCGCTTATACTTCCGCGAACATTCATATTCCAGTAAGGAGCACCAAGTCCGACGAATGCTGGGACAAAATATACTCCGTTTGTATCGTTTACCGACATGGCTATACTTTCGGTCTCGGCAGAAGTCTTGATAACACCCAATTGGTCGCGCAACCATTTTATAGCTGCGCCTGCTACAAACACGCTACCTTCGAGAGCATACGAAATCTTTCCGCCAATACGCCATGCAATTGTAGTTACTAGTCCGCATTTGCTTCTAACCTCCTTGCTGCCAGTATTCATCAGCATAAAACAGCCTGTGCCGTAGGTGTTCTTAACAGAACCTTCGTCGTAGCATGCCTGACCGAAAAGAGCTGCCTGCTGGTCGCCTGCAATACCACAAATAGGAATTTCGGCATCAAAGACAAGCTTGTCGGTAATACCAATTTCTCCCGACGAATCCACAATATTGGGAAGCATTTGCAATGGTATATCAAACTCATCGAGAATATTCTCATCCCACTCCTGCGTTTTGATATTGAACATCATAGTACGCGAAGCGTTTGAGCAGTCGGTGACGTGGCACTTGCCGCTTGTAAGCCTCCAAATCAACCAGGTGTCGATAGTACCAAAAAGCAAATCACCACGGCGAGCCATTTCGCGTGCTCCTTGTACGTTGTCGAGAATCCATTTCAGCTTGGTAGCCGAAAAATAAGAATCCACCACTAATCCAGTAACAGCATTAATGTATTTTCCAAAATCGCCATTCTTTATCGTTGAACAGAAATTCTCGGTGCGCTTGTCTTGCCAAATTATGGCATTGTATATGGGCTTACCTGTATTACGGTTCCAAACAACAGTAGTTTCACGCTGATTTGCAACGCCAATAGCTGCCACATCTGAAAACGAAATTCCGCATTTATTTATAAGCTGACGAGCTGTCGCTATTTGGTTGCGGTATATTTCGTTGGCATCCTGTTCAACCCATCCTGGATGTGGAAAATACTGAGTTGTTTCTTGTTGCTCAATACCAATAATATTGAACTTCTTGTCAAATAGAATTGCGCGAGAACTAGTAGTTCCTTGGTCAAATGAAAGAATGTACTTTTTCATTGAATCAATTTTTTGGCAAAACTACGGAAAATATATTTTAGGTAAAAGGGAAAAGTTATGAGTTAAAAGTTTGGCAGCGGCAGGTGAAGAATTTCTTTGCTTATAATTTTCAAATCATTGATTATCAATTATCCATTTCAGCAAGTCGTTATATACTTCTTCCCTATTGATTTCGTTGAGAATTTCGTGGCGGGCATTTGGATACAACTTGAGCTGTATGTTTGCAATGCGCTGGTCGCGGTAAAACTCCACAGCCTCCTCTACACCACGTCCGCAATTTCCTACAGGATCTTTTTCTCCAGAAACAAAGAACATCTTCAGGTTTTTGTTTATCATTGCACCCGACGAGCGTTTGTTAATATAAATCAATCCTTTGAAAAATCCACGGTAGAACGAGTTGGAGAATAATCCACCGCAAAGTTCGTCGGCAATATACTTCTTTACCTGTGCATCGTCGCGCGAAAGCCACTGGTACGGAGCATTGTAGCCTTTGTTGTAACCGCCAAACGACAGTTTGTCGAGCAACTTGGCATTGGAGCGGCAACCCTCGAAAGTGCAAGCAATATTGGCAATGAACTTGCCGAAACGCAGCACGGCAGTCGGATTAGTACCTGTACCGCTAATTATTACGCCAGATATCTCGGTGCTGTACTTTGTTATAAATGTACGCGCCAGAAACGACCCCATACTATGCCCCAACACAAAATATGGAACATTCGGATTTTCGTCAGTTGCAATATCTTTCAGCTGCTTTAGGTCGGCAATTATACGCCACCACTCGTCGCGATGCGGCCACACGCCATAGTCTGCTGGACTAGCAATAGTCTTTCCATGTCCACGATGGTCGTTAATATAAACAGCTATTCCGTTGTCGGTAAGAAATTTGGCGAAATCAGCATAACGGGCAGAATGTTCTGCCATACCATGAAAAATCTGTAAAACTGCTTTTGGATTTGTATCAGGCAAAAACCTTCGATAAAATATAATTGCGTCATCCGACGACTTGAACGTGTGTTCCGTAAATCTCATATCTCAAAATTATTAACAAGGTGGCACAAAGATAATTAAAGTTTTTAAAACGACAAGCAATTTCGAAAAAATTTCACAAATTATAATAAAAAAGTCAACCCGAAAGCCACGACGTAAACCGCATCGAGCAGCACAAACCGGAACAGACATTTGTTGTACTTCTTACCTTCGGACTTTACCAGCAGCACATACAGAAGCACAGCAGGAACCAACAAAACCAATAGCCACAACGTTCCGAAGCCAAGCACTGCAAAAGCCACCGATGCCAGAAGTATCAGCGCAACGCCGACCAACGCAGCCGTCTTTCCGAAACGCACAGGGAAAGTACGCTTGCCTACTGCACGATCATCTTCAATGTCGCGTATATTGTTGGATGCCAGCACACAAACCGCAATGCAACCGCAGGCGCAACCTGCATAAAATGCAGCAAGCGAAAACTCGTGGCACTGCAAGAAAACAGTTCCAGCCGAAGCTACTGGTCCATAGAACAAAAAGCAAATGATGTCGGCAATGCCAAGATAAGCCAACGAAAAGCGCGTTGCTGTGTAAAGCCAGGCAAAAAGAGCCGACAACACACCTACGAGCAGAATCACCCAGCCGCCTACCCAAACCAGGTAAGCACCAAGCAGCAATGCCACCGACAAAGCGATTATGCAGGCAATACGCATCTGCTTTTCGTTTACAATTCCTTCGGCGAGTGGACGTTGCGGACCAGAACGGCCAGCCTTGTCGCAACCGCGGACAAAATCATAGTAGTCGTTCACGAGATTTGAAAACACCTGCAACGACATGGCGCACAACAAGGTAACCACAGCCGTCGGAATATCGAGAACTTGTCCGAACGCCAGCAGTCCAGCAATTACCGGACTAGCCGACACAAACAGCGAATAAGGGCGACAAACGCCAAACCAAAGCTTTATCTTTTGCATCCTTTATATAATGTTGAAATTCCAAATGTTTGACTCTTAAAACTCGTATCACAGAAGCCATTCTTTTCGAGAAAGGCGACAAAATCGCGTCCTTTGGCGAAACTCTTCACACTTTGCATGAAATACACAAAGGCATCTCCGTTGTCGGTAAGACGTTTCCCAATGCGCGGAACAATGCGCGTAAAATAGAAATCGTAGAAAAAGCGTACCAACTTGTTTGTCGGATAGGTAAACTCGAGGATGCGCAGTTGTCCGCCAGGTTTCAGCACACGAAAAATTTCGGCGAGGCTCTGGTCAAGTTCGGCGAAATTGCGCACTCCGTAGCCACAGGTGACTGCATCGAAAGTATTTTCGTCGAAAGGCAAATGAGCACAATCGGCAACAAGCAGTTCTATTTTGTCAGACAAACCTTTCCTGCGCACTTTCTCGCGGCCGACATCGAGCATTCCTTCGGAAATATCCACGCCAATTACCTTTTGTGATTTTCCTCGTCTGATAGCTTCGATACATAGGTCGGCGGTACCGGCGGCCACATCGAGAACCGAAGTGCACTTGGGCAACGACTTTATTGCACGGCGACGCCAGCAACGGTCGATTCCCATCGATGCCGTATGGTTGAACCGATCGTAACGATTAGAAATGCTGTCGAATAGTCTGCCTATGTCTTTCATTTTAAAAAAGGGCAAAGAATAATCTTTGCCCTTGTGTTTTTGTAGCTTATTATCTTTACTTTATTGCATTCATGGTCTTATAGGTGTTGGCATCACTTACGTCCAAACCTTTCGACTTCATTTCTGCTGCCATCTTCGAAGCGTAAACACCTTTTTCGACTGGACTGAGCGACTTTACATAGTCGAGAACGTACTTGTACTCGTTGAGTTCGCGACCAATATTATGTGCATGATACAAATACTGGTATGCCTGTTCTGGCTTTCCAATCTTAATATAGTTCTTTGCTATTTCGGAAGCAAGCTGCATCGAGAAACGCTTCTTTTCGACATCGTTGTAACCTTTTTGCTTAAGTTCGGAAACCAGACGTCTGTAAGCACCACCAAATGCAGCGATGGCATCACGGTTCTGGTCGAACTCGGTATAGTTCTGACCCTGGCTGTAAAGCAGGTTGGCATTGCGCTTTTCGAGAATAGCAAAGTCCGACTCACTGAAACCTTCGGTCGATTCGTTCTGCTTGGCAAGTATAGGTGCGCAAATCTCGTTGAATTTCTTCACTGCCTCTGCCCTGTCCTGATAGTCGTAGGCAACAAGGAAATTCTTTGTCGAGTAGCCCTTTTCGAACATATCAGACATTACAGTTATATTTCTGTACATCGACTTGCCGGCAGCGCCAGAAGCATTGCAAGCATAGAATATAATGTCGCCAAACGACTTTCCACCAACAGTGCCTTCAACAACAATCATGTAGTCGGCAATATCGAAGCGGACATCGCCGCCAGTAAGCATCTTAACGGGCGAAAGCAGGTCGAACTTGCGAATGTCGTCGGCAACCTCTATTGTCGTAACCTTCGACTGGCTGAGAAGCGACATCTTTTTCAGTTCCAGTGTCTTACCCTTGAACAAAACGTCGAGCACCTCGCCAATGGTAACGTCCTTCGAACTATTGGCTGCAAAGCGCAACGAAGCGTCCTGCATATTGAACGAACATTCCTGCGGAAGCCAGTACTTGTCAACCGCATCATATTTCTGCGCACTTGCGAAAGCACAGATCAACGAAAAACAGAAAACTATATATAACTTCTTCATTGTTAGCAATTTTTAGTTCGACATTTTGTTCAAATTGTCCATGCACTCCGAAATCTTGGCGGTGTATCTCTTTGCCGTGTCAATCGTAGTTGCCTTCTGGTAGCATTCCTTAGCCTTATCGACCTTCTTCTGTGCGGCATAAATTTCGCCACGGGCGATGCAAGCCTTTATGACACAGTCGAGGTCGCGGGCATCCATCTTGGGATTTGTCTGGTGAGCAAGGATAATCTTGTCGTACACATCCGAATTGTCGAGGTTCAGCTTGTCGAGGCATTCGGCGAGTTTTACGTTGCACGATACCGCATACTTTTCGCCAGCAGAATTACGTGATACGAAAGCAAGATAGTACAATGCGCGATGGTACATTCCAACGGTGCAGTAACCGCGACCGACATTGTAAGCGGCCTTGGACATCATCGACAATTCCTGTGGAGTTATCGCTGCGCCCTTCTTCTGGAAATATTCGAAGATTGCCTTGTTCATATAAAGCGCATCCCAATGAACATCAAGCTGATGCAAGTTCTTTGCAGCATCGAAGCCACGCGGAATGCCGTAAATGTTCACAAAAATAGGATACTCGTGTATAGGCAGGTTATAGATTCGCTCTGCCGAAAGGTCGCCGGCAACCTCGTATTCGTACTTCGACGACGGATAACATATCGTAGCCATCTTCTCTCCCACGCCGTCCTTTACGGTTTCGACGTTGATAATAATCACGTTAGCCGTTGTGGTTGACGACTGGTCGGCATAATCCTCGCTGCCGCCCTTGCGGTACTTCACCTGCACGATATATTTATCCTTTCCGCTTGCGATTGTACTCTGCGGATTTGCAAGGTCGATTTCCGAGACAGCCTTCGAGCCTTCGTAAACCTTGAACTTCTTGTCGCAAATAACTATGGCTTCGCTCAATTCCTTAGGCTCCAAGCCGTAAAGTTCGTTCAGGATTGTTCCAATCTTATGCCAGTCGCTATATTCGGTTCTTTCAACCTTAAAATCCATATATGCGCTATCTGACGGTGCAAAACCAATAACATATCCGTCGTCCTCGGCATTTTGCGAAAACAACGCCATGCTACTGATTATAAGCGCTATTAGCAAAAAAGACTTCTTCATAGCAATGAAATTTACGATGCAAAAATAACATTTTCCAAAACAAAACACACATCTCTAAGCATCCTTTTCAACTTTTATGCCAACATTGTGGTGTTGAAAGGTTGGGATGACGGGAATCGCAATTATTTATTTGGCAGTGTTTTAATGTTATCCAAGAAGTCTTTCTCCACTTGGCTCAGTGTACGTTGCTGGTACTTTTTGTATTCGTTGGTTGCATGTTCAATGGCTTGGTTGCCCAAATGCGGAACTGGGTGCCTCGCAATGACTTTACGCGGCAACCTACTGAAATTATGACATCTAGGTTATAAAAGTTTGTCGGTTTAGTAGAAAAATCGGAATTTCCGATTTTTCTCACAGCATCGTCCTTGTTTAATTCACCTTCTTCAAAAATGTTCAGAATATGTTCATTGATATAGTGGAACGTGATTTTTCAAATAGTTTCGACATTCCGTCTATTGTCAGCCAAACCGTATCGTCCGCCATCTGAACATCTATCTTTACCGCGCCATCATCGGTCTGGTAAATGATTATTTCCTGTGTATTGTTATTTTTCTCTTCCATGTCCATTTTTTTCTCCGCTAATATAACACTTTTTTTCATTCAGCCTGTGGCATTGGTTCGCATTGTGTTTTGTTTACGACTCGGTCACGCATAAGTTTCATGTCGGTGAAATTCCTTGAAATGTTCTGCACTATTTCCATATAATTGTCCGTATCGCCATTTTTGTAGTAAAACGGTTTTATCGAAATACAATTTTTGTGTTCGAAAAGAGTATTTAGCAAAGTCCCGTCCGATTGGCCGCACGAATGCCCTATTATGAAAATCTGATATGGAGAAGACTCCATAAACGCAAGCAGTTTCCTATACGCCGGAGCTTCGAGGTACTTTATTGTTTTTATGTTTTTTAAACTCTCCTTGTCGTTTCTCTTCTGCAAGTCCTTGAATGTCTTGTCCTGCTCGTCGCCGTATCCAAATATTATGTTTTCAAAATTATTCAATGTGCCATGAATATGATTGACAATAAATTTATCCGAATTCTTGGGGAAATATTTGTCAGCAATATCAGTATAATTAAAATTCAAGAGCATTATTCTGTCAGGCAATAAAAGTTCTATCGGGTATCCTGATGTTTCGTCTTTTATGCAATCAACAGATCCGCCTTTTTCCTTAAATTCTTTAACATGACTTGCACTGTATTGTATCTTATGATAGCCGTCAATCAATTCGTTTAACTTTTGCTCTTTGTATTTCAACCTGTCGTCAATGATGTCCCAGAAAACATCAGAAGAACCGACGGCAACATCCTTTGGCAATATCGGTTTGAACAAAATGCTTTCAATATCGTAGTTGAGAGAAAGATTCGATGTGTTTTTCTCTATTTTCTTCAAATATTCCGCCAGATATTTCTTGATAATGTTCAACTGATTGTTGATACTTTTTATTTCGTCACTATTATCAATCGAAGTTAGCAAATTGTAATACTCATTTTCAATGTCCACCCATTTCTTGTCATTTAGTTCCTTTATTATTTCTTGGAATAATTTAGAAGGGATGACCTTGAATTTATCTTTCTGGCTTTGAATATTGTTCAATATATCACTAATACTCAATTTGTTGAAAGCACTAGCATCTGCATAATAACTGCTCCATATACCATAGTTGATTATTAATTTGCAAAGTCCATCGTCGCTTTCGTTCGTATGTTCGGATTTCAGAGTATTTATCCTCTGCTCCCAGTACCAGTCAATAAAATCGGCATAACTCGTTTTTAAGCCGTATGCCAAGTCAAATCCGTTGCCGATGAGAATTATTCTGTTCATTTTTTGTCTATTCTTTTTTATTCCCTTTTCACCTTCCTTTTCGAATTGCGTTAAATCAAGCGAATATTTACTCTGCAAATTTACACAAACTCCTATTTGTTTCATAATAAACTTATCAACATTCGGAAAATATATGAAACAATTTGATTTTAGTCTTTCTTTAATAAAAAATTTCAATATTTTTGCATTGTAAGTTTTGCACTTTACTCGTTCTTTTTTATTTTGTTAATACTCTATGTAATAGCCTATTGCCTGTTATCTTTCAACAGACAATATTTCAAATTATTGATTTTTTTGCTAATATTATTAGTATTTTTAACTATATTAGGAAGGAGGTTGTTCATATGAAAGTTACAATTTCGTTGGCATTAACGTTCGCGGCTATCAGCGCAGGGCGCATTGTCGTATTGACAAAAAAAGAATTTCAAGATAAAGTGGTTGAATGTTAATGTTAATGAGGGTTCGATTCCCTAGGTAGCCGCTAAGAGTCCACAATGGACTCTTTTTTATTAGCAAATATAGTAACTGGATGAATTTGTCTGTTGTCAAAAACTCATCATACGCCTAATATATATGGTACTATATGCTTATCCCAAGTCTTTCAATTGCTTCATCCTTAAGTTTTTCCAACTCTTCAACATTGTATTCATTTTTCTTGATTCTCTGAAAAATGTCATTGGCAATGGCATTTTTCTCTGGGTCAAGCGGAAATCTATCAGGGTGACATTTAACTTTTAACTTGTCGTACAACTGCTTAGAATTGAACGCACTATTTATTACATTGCTAAAATCTACATTGCCTTGTTCTTTTGCTTATTGCTTCAGCATATCAAGATTGTCAACAGGTTTTGATTTTGTTCTTTTAAACGCTATTACAGCAAACAGTAAGATTATAATTGCTAAAACAATTACAATCCATATCCAACTATGCGAATCTGATGTTCCAACTTGTTGTGCCACCACATTCAAACTATCTGAAACTGTTTTTAATGTATCTACACTTCCCATAATCTCATTTTTAACTTCCTAATCTCAAGTGGTCTTTCAATGCCCAGCGACAACCATAATTGCCAACATCGCAATGAATTTCAAGCGTATCCCATCCAAGGACAACCAACTGGCGTACAAGCTGCTCATTGCTTAATATAGCTTCACCGATATATTTAATATCCTGCTTGCTTAGCTGAGCTCCGCTCAATACGCATATCCTAAATCCAGATGCCATCCATCTCGAAAAAGAATGTCTGTATTCGCTATATCCCTTTGATATGCTTGCTTTCAAGCACGATGGCACATAGCCGGCGACCCATGCTTGGCGTGCTGCCATATTAAAGTCGTTTACAAGTTGTAATCTGTCGTTTCTATCTCGAAACCAACTTAGTATCCTATTCCATAAATTCGCTAGTGGCATAATAATTCATATTTTAATGAGGGAAAATACATAATCCAATAATTGCAATCAATATAGTTCCAATTATCACAAAAAAAATCTTCCAATTTGTTTTTCTGTTAGAGGTTTCCTTTTCATTTAATTTTTGAATTATCATGTTGTAGCATTGCTCATTATCCGTATCGGCATGCTTTGCCTCCGTCAATGCCGCTATCGCGCCATAGATATTGGTACCCCAAAGAGCTTTCCCCATCATTTTTCTCGTATAATAATCTTTCTCTGCATTGTCATATAAGAAAGACTCGCTCAACATTTTGATTGCAGTATAATAATTAACTCGAAATATTAATAGGTCAAAAAGATCTCGCATATGATATTTCATTATCATTTTATCTTTTAAAATAGATTGCGATACATAATACGAAAGATCGTTAAAATCTCCTATTTCTGGATAACCTTTTACCATAGCTTTAACTAATAGATATTTTGCGTCTTGAATAAACACTTGTGCTTCATTTTCAATTTGCTCCAATTCAATAATATTGTCTGCATTTTGTTTTATTCTTGACTCAAAATGTATCGCTTTATTTACCATTTCCTCATTGTATGGATTCTTGAACAATGACGGATTACAATACTTTGTCAAGTAATCATATTTCTTTTCTGTAGAAATTGTTATCCCCAATTCTCTTATTGCCTCATTCCTAATAGAAATCAATTCAGTAGAATTTTTGTCTTGAATTCTTCTTAATTGCCCATAAATTTTATTAGCCTTTGTCGCTATTTCCTCATCACCGCTAAAATTTGTGAAATCGCATTTAGCGAGTAACTCATCATATAGAGTGGGGTATTGACTTTTTATTGGGCTTGGATATTGGGGTTTGCTTTCCAATTCATCCATATTTTCAAAATTTGTGTCAATATTGGCATTGTTACCGCCAAAATATCCCCACGGATTATTTGCACCTTCAGTATTTCCCATTATATAATTTTTTGAAAATCAACTACTATTAATCCATATCGTCCCAGTCTTTCTTGTTGTTCTTTGCTTTGCCTATAATAGCAAAGACCACAGCCGTTAAAATTCCTATAAGCAATCCGACAAAAGCAGCTTCACCGCCGCTTGAATACCTTGATAATAAAACTAATAACATCATGTTTCTATGTTTAATTACTTAATTACAAATCAATATTAACACTACTTATTCATACCAATACTAAAAACAATAAGAATAATGAATACAAGTACTACAAAAAATCCCACAATTGCAGTAATATTTTCCTTTTTTTCTTCTTTTAAGGAATTGGTTTCTATTTCATTTATTCTTGATTCAATTTCTTCTATTTGATTCTGAATGTAACTATCTGCGCCTAACTCCTTGTTGATATTTGTCGCTTCACAGCAATGTAGTCTCGCATTGTTGCAATCTCCGTATTCTGTTGATTTTTTAGCAAAATAAACTGAGCGTTTCAAAATAAAAGGCTTTGCTTCTATTTCAATCTGTTCAAGTTGCCGTATATTGTCAGCATTCTTTTTTACATTGTTTTCAAAATCAATTGCTTGCGCAACCAAGTCTTTGTCGTATGGTTCTTTGTATTGTATAGGATTGAAGTATTCCATCAGTAAATTATATTTTTTCTCTGTGGAAATCTTTATGTCAAGTTTGTCGATAGCTTCATCCCTTATTTCTCTAAGCCTATTTAATGAATCTCCGCCGGCAAATTTTACTCTAGCATATATGTCATTGGCTATTTTTGCTTTTTCTGGATTATCTCTGAAATTTCCAAAGTCACATTTAGAAAGCAGTTCTTCATATAACGATGAATATGAATCAGGTATTGGGTTAGGATATTGTGCTATGTCTGCGACATCATCCATATTTGTAAAGTTAGGTTCCGCTTCTGGATTGTTTCCTGCAAACAGATTGCTCCATTGGTTATTTGTTGTATCCATTTCGGCATTACATTTTTGTTCCGCCAAACTCCCGAATCGGTAATGTTTTTACTTTGATTAGGCATATAAAAAAGAAGCGTGGAGTTCGTACTTATTGCCCGCTCCACTTGCAGAGGCCTTCGCATTGCCCATCCCTGTAAAACGAGCAACGCAGAAGTCCACGCTGTATAACGATAAGGAAATATCGTATAACGCAGACATCTACCGTTGCTGTTGTTTCGACAGGAATTCAGAAGTTTGCGAAGTTTCTGCAAGTCAAAACAAAGCGTAAGTAAACGCCTATTTCAAATATGTCGTTCCTCAATTGGAACGCTACAAAGTTATATTATTTCCTAATCTCAGGAAAACTTTTGTGAATATTTTTTGAAAGAAAATAGATAGATTGTTTAGCAGATGGTTATATTTTTACAAAAGTGTTGGATAATAGCAAAAACATTTAAACTATGCTTATTCCCCATCCGTAAGTTTTGGCTTCTCATCATCGCTTGCCTCTATGCTTTTTATATAGTCGCTGGCACGCTCAGGCGAAACAAGCGAGCGACCAAGACGGCGTTCCATTGTTTCACGCGCTTCTTTTGCAACCTCGCCACCTTCCTTGGCAATACGGCTACTCTCTGCCATTGTTTGCGGATTCGACTGGCGCGAATACTCGGTTGTTGCAACTTCGGCAAGCGTATTAAGTGCAAGCTCAATGTTGGTCATGTTGTCGCGTAGATTCTCTTTGGTAAGCCCCTTATATTTCTTGTATTCGCCAGTTGTAAAACCACTCCACGCCTTTGTCAGCACGTTGGTGAGTATAGCAAAATCACGCTGCTCTGTAATCCCCGACCGCTTCCACTCATCGGTCAGTTCCTTGCGCATCTGTATGGATTTCATGCGTTCGTTTATCCAACGCTCGCTGTAACCTTGCCTGCGGTAATCCTCAACTGCCATCTGGAAAGTCTGTTCAGGATCTATCATCTGGTCGATACGCTGTGCGCCCACTTCGGCAAGCCATTGCTTTATAGGTTCTGCCTTCTTGGAAGGAACAGACTGGATAACACGGAAAATTCCTTCTAAATCAGCCGCTTGTGTCTTTCGATGCTTACCATCTGGAGCAAGCATTTCAACAGGGGGACAAATTGTCCCCCACTTGGATTTCAGTTCTGGGTCCCTTCTCAACATCTTTTTGATATAATCACGAGGATTCACCGTATCCGTTAAAACTTGTATTATGTCCGCTACTGAAAAATAGAACTTTTCCTCCTCTTCGTTCCATACAACGCGGACATTCTTCCCTTCAAAAACCTTTATTACAGATTCGTTTGGCATAAAAATCAATGTTTACTCTGCAAATTTACACAAAACCACATTCTTTTGGAAATATTTTTATCAACAAATTAGATGAAATCCGGAAAGCAACCCCTTCTATTCTTCCACCAACCTCGGCACACAGTTTTCAATCTCCACCGGCAACATTTCAAACGATGCCGAATCTGCTGTTATTGTGCCGGTTACGATTGCAGCACGGGTATTTATCGGTTTCTTCTGGTCGAATATGAAATTGCCTATGCTGTAGTAGATTGGAACACCATTGTAGTTTTCTACCGTCTGCAAGCAATGCGGATGATGCCCCACTATGCAGTCGGCACCGGCGGCAACCAACCTATGCGCATCGCGAACCTGATAATGCGACGGCACTTTCACATGCTCCACTCCCCAATGCAACATTACGAACACAAAGCACTTTGAATCAAGGCGTTTCAAGCTGTCAATCTGCGATTCGATGACAGAAATTCCACTCTCGGAAACACAAGGCACACTGTCCAAATATGTCCAGTTTTCGGATGGAACACGTAGCGAAGTTATCAGATATACCTTGCGCGGTGTTTCTGCAAGCAACTGCGGCTCAATGGATTCGGCAATAGTAGTGCCATAGCCGATGGGAATCATTCCGTGCTTGCGAATTTGACTTTCTGTGTCGGCAAGTCCGCGTCGGCCTTGGTCCATAGAATGGTTGTTAGCCAAATTAAGATGTGTTATTCCGTGCTCGTAAAGAGCTTGTAACCAATCTGGTTCACCACGGAATATAAAGCGCTTGTTTATCGGAGACACTATGCTCGTAGCAGGGCATTCAAGGTTGGCGACAACCATATCGCAGCTTGCAAAAAGTGAATCTATTTCGGGTGCAAAAAGCGAATCAACTCCACGCCTCTCTATAACCTTGCGTACACCTCTGTCAAGAAGAACATCACCTGTAAAAGCAATCCGTAAAGTATCGTAAACTGGAGCGTTAGATTCTTTTACTTGAACTTTTCGTTCATCACATCCCTGCAGCAAAAAAATCGTCAGCAGCGCACAAATAGCAAAGGAGACACAGCGAGCCGTGCCTCCTTTTGCAAAATATGTACTGCAAATATTCATTAGCAACCAGAGCTATAGAATATTATTTCGTTGCCCTTTGGTGCTTTACCTGGAGCAATAATTTCCTTTATCCACTCTGGAACACCATGGCTCGGTGACTGCTCAAGCATTTCCTGCCATTCCTCGTCGGTAAGTCTTGGCTCGCCAAGCGGAACATCAAACTCCCTGTACGACAGAACAGCACCGCGTGTCAACCAAAGCTTTCCTTCAATCTCCACAATGACATAAATCGTATTGACATTACCAGTGGCAACATACAACACCGACTTATCGGGATTGTTGCCTGAATTGGCCGTATAAACATCGGCGACAACTGCCACCTTGCGATCGGCACCCTTAACTTCGTACCAATCGTAAATCCTTTCTTCAGCACCAGAATTCAGCATATCGAGTGTAAGCCATTCGTAGTCGCTACCTATTATTTCAATCTGCTGATATTCTTTTTCGGTCAGTTTCTTGCCAGCCAACTCCTTCTCGCTAATCGACTTCAAAAACTGAGCCTTTTCGCGCATACTTTCAGTCATTTGTTGTGCCTTAGAAGTGTACATATCGTTGGCAATCAATACCTTTTCGGTCATATCGAGCAAATCGAGAGCCTTGTTCCAATAAGCAAGATTCGGCTCAACATAACCAACGACAATTGGCTCTGGCAGTTCATCGCCACCGCCGCACTCAGCACCCATAGGCTGCTCGCCGTAAAGTATGCAGTCGTGCTTGAGTTCGCTCCACGAAGCAAGCGCAGCATTGATGTTCTTCTTTGCCCACTGGTATGTCTTCATGAAGTACGGCTGACGCGAATCCTTCTCCAGCAAGGTATTAAGCGACTGCATCCACTTGTTGTACATAGAAGCGTCCCAGTTGACTGTCTTCATGGTTTTCTTAACTTTTTCAAACTCAGGCACATAATCCGACCATTTTTTATCTTCCTGATATTCATCGATAAGAATCTTGTAGGCATCGTCGCTACCGAAAGCTGCAAGCACATCCAAACCTTTGGGTAATGCACGCTGCGTAGGTTTGCTTGTAACATCAACAAGCTCCTGAAGTATCTCATTATCGGCAAGATACCTCTGCGGCATAAGGTTAATCTTATCCTTGCACGAAACAAGTTGCTTTGGCGAAATACGGTTCTGCTGGTCGGCAATTTTCTGAATTACAGAGCGGAATTTCTTAAGTTCGGATGCATTGCCAATAATCTTTTCGGCAGTCAGGTTCGACTTAGCCATTTCCTGCGAAAGCTGCATAACCGACACATTGTCAGGCTCTCCAACAATGAAAGTAATAGGCTCAACTATGCCCTTGTACCTTTTCTGCAAGTCGGCACTCTTCCTAATGACATCGGCATTAAGAACTGCCCTGCCGAACTGAATATCATCATCAAGACAGAACGAAACATACTGGAACCACATCATCGACTTGAAGTA
>DBYO01000004.1 GCA_002310235.1 Bacteroidales bacterium UBA1184 | reverse complement strand
GAATCATTTTCCAAGCCAAGCGGAATAGGATAGCGGCCTTCGGCGTAACTCCAACCATTACCAAGCATAGCGCGGAGTTCGTGAGTGTCACCTGTAAGTTGCATGGTCAAACGCCCCTCGGCTTGACCAATTATATCTTCAACAGTGTCTCTAACCATTTGCTTGTCGTAATAATTTGATGACATAGTTATATTATCACCATTAACCGCGCGTACCATATTACTTCCTCCATATACGCTCAAGCAATTTCTTACTTCGGCACCTAAGGAATTTTCAGATGCTAATATATTGCCGTATCCCTGAATCTCACCTGCATTGTAGCAGTTTTGGACATTTACCATCCCAAATACATTTCCTACGATGCCACCTACTATGCCACCATTATAAAGTTTTCCATAATTTGCGCAGTTCTCGACATTAACATTTGCCGGATTAGGATAGTAGCGATTTCCGCCATATATGCCACCGACTGTATGAAATTTTTCGGAAACAATTGTGCCGTAGTTCTGGCAATTTCTTATGACATTGTTGGAAGTTTCTGCATAAGCAACAATTCCTCCAACGGAGAAGTCTTCATATTGGTGCGCATTCATTAATTGCGCTATTTCATTTTGGTTGCGAGTGTAGATGTTGCCATAATTTATACAGTTTTCTATTAATGTATTCCCATCATCATTTCCCACAACAATTGTGCATATTCCAGCTGCTACAACAGCATTATATATGTTTCCATAATTTTTGCAATTCCTAACAATACCACCAGCCCAACATGATTGACAAATCACACCGCCACAAATAGAAGAAGCATATATGTCGGCATAATTTATGCAATTTTCTATTGTGCCTGAATTTGCATCGGCAAAGCGAGCACTTACATAACCCGTATGAATATTATCCGACCAAATAGGAGATAGTTGACTATAACTATAGTTTATGCAGTTTGATATTTTTCCATTTCCCCAAATTTCTCCAATTAAATAAAAATTATGGTAAATTTCTCCAGATATAACTAACGAATCGATTGTTCCTTTAAGTTGATGTATTAAATACCTATTATCTACATTGCTACTTATCGAATCGCTTCCATCGGCAATGAAAACTAAAGAATGACCTTTCCCGTTAAAATGTCCATAAAAAACACCTGCCAGTATTTCTCCAATTTCTGCATTTGGGATAGAAATATCATTCGAGAGAATATAATTACTATAACAATAATATGAGTGTGCATTTACACCTGTTGTTGCCAATTTAAAATCTTTAAGGTCTTGTAGCGTGCTAATGACATACGGGGCATCCACCTCGCCATTGCCACCAGAAAAAGTGAATTGGGGGAATACAAATAATGGTAAGCTCGTAAACAAAACTATTAATTTTATGGATGTTTTCATAATACTATGATTTTTATCATGACACAATACTACAAAGATATACAATTTTAATTATAACATACGCATTTGTTGTTGTTTTTGTAAACAATAACACAACATGTTGATGCCCAATATATTGCGCCAACATTTTCAAAATTTTACTAATAATTGTAGGATTAGAAGTTGATTTTTGCTGCCGAAAATGGTTGTTTGTCGTTCTATTATCTTGCTCGTATATAAAACTTACAATTTCTCAATTCTAAAGTTAAACACCCTCTTTATTCTGTCCCTCATCAGATACAGCACCACGTAGTATGCCGTGAGCAGAACCAGCGACACAAGAGCGGCGATTCCTTCGTTCACGCCGACGCCAATCAGTACAAAAAGTCCAATCATTACTACCACAAACGGAAGCGCATAGCCGATAAGCACGGCCTTGGTGCCCATCGTCTGCGTCATCTTTACATTTACCTCGTCGCCTACGGAAATTTCCTGTCCTTGCATAAGCTGGGCCTCGACGACTCTGCTGCCCGATTCGCTTGATCCGCAGAACGATGTAGCTTTGCAGGTGGCGCAAGCCGACGACACCATAATCTCAACGATGGCTGTACTGCCAGCGATTGACTTCACTGTTCCCTTGTGCGATATTTCTGCCGATTCGGGCATTTTACAAATGCAATAATAACGATTGCAAAAATAGATTAATAAATGCTTTTTTGCAATAATAAATTTAAGGAAATTTTAAGTTCCCCATCAATTATAAATCGTAATTATAAAATCGCAAATAATCTTTATCTTTGCCGTCCTATGAACGAAACAAAAATCATATCGCTTTTGCCAAAGTTCGACACCACTTTTTTCGAAAGGTATGCCAAGATCGTGCTTGTTGATTTGCTCGGCGACAAGTACGAAAACCTCGTCAACCGCGACCGTCCCGACCTGCAGGACAATGAGTCTGGCATCGGTATTGAAGTTACCCGTGCAATGGTAACTGGCCGCGACGATGCAATCTCGCTCATCAGCGACATGGCTGGTGCCGACGATATTTCCGACAGCGACATCGAACGCATCAGGCGTTACGGCTACAGCTACGGTATCCATCGCAGACTGATGGGTAAGGTCGAAGAAGAATTCTGGTCGCTGGCAATTCCGCTCAAGCGCATAATAGAAAGCAAGGTGTGCAAGGTGGCAAACGGTTTTTACGGAAGTTTCCACGAATTCGGGCTGTTTGTATTCTCGAAGGACGAACTTTCGCTCGAATATGCCACTCAGACAATGGACTACACGATAGATATCCAAAAAAGCAACGTAACAAAATACGCCAACATGTTCATTTTCGACACGCATTCGCTCTTCGTCTGCGATCTTGTAAACGACATAATAACGCAGATAGGTGTTAGTGTGGAACAATGCGAGATGTATTATACAGAAGCATTAAAATAATTTTTTTGTTTTGTATTTCAATGAAAAGATTATTTTTGCAATGTGAAAAAAGTATGTAAAATTTTAAATTGTTATAAGATGAAAAAGAGTGTATTCTTTATGATTTTAGCAGTTGCATTTGCTTTTGCTTCATGCAGTTCGATGTCGAATGTTGCATCATCAGATTCAGTTGCAAAGACTGCCGGAACTTCATGCGGTTCATCACTTGCAAACCTTTACAGGTCATACAAGGCTGCAGGCAACAAGATTAACATGAACGATGCTTCTGTTCTTACCAACGCTATCGCTTTGTCAACAAGCATTTCGGGTTTGAAGCAGAATAGCAAGGATTCAAACTACCGCAAGTCGTACATAGCAGGTATGCTTCTTGGTGGCGCTGGTCTTCTTACCGAAACTAACGCTTCGAATGTTTATGACGGTTTGGTAACTTCATCGAACGCGTTGTCGAACATCAACACATCGTCGAGTGCAACAACACTGACGACTGCAGCAAATGCACTTAGCACAATTCTCGGATTGTTCTAGGCTGTAGTTAAAACGAAATAAAAATGGGCGAAAATATTTTCGCCCATTTTTATTTTTTACCAGTATGGCCGAATCCGCCGGCTCCGCGTTCGGTTTCGTTGAGCTCTTCAACCTGAATCCATTCGGCTTGCTCGTGACGGGCTATAACCATCTGGCAAATGCGTTCGCCGTGCTCAATCTTGAAATCTTCGGTCGAGAGGTTGATGAGGATTACACCTATTTCTCCACGGTAGTCGGCATCGATTGTGCCGGGAGTGTTGAGAACAGTGATTCCGTGTTTAAGAGCAAGACCGCTGCGTGGACGAATCTGTGCTTCGTAACCTTCGGGAAGTTCGATGAAAAGTCCTGTCGGAATAAGTTTGCGCTCCATCGGCTTTAGAACAACCGGTTCTGCAAGGTTTGCACGAAGGTCGATGCCTGCCGACTGCGAGGTTGCATACTGTGGCAAAGCATTTGTGGATTTGTTTACTATTCTAATTTTCATTGTATTATCGTTTTAATAATTTTCGTTTTACACCAGAGACTACCTGCTTTACCAGCACTCGTTCGTTGTACATTACAACTGCAAGATACAGAATCATCATCACCGTGTTGACAATTATTGCAATAACTGTGCTTTCGGGATACAGGAACTCTCTCATATACTTTTCGGCAAGGAATATTCCAACTGCCAGTGCAAAATATCCGAATATCGGCATAAGTTTGTAAGGTACAGGATTTTTCTTCCGTCCGATCAAGTACGAAAGCACCATGCATATTCCGTAACCGGCAAATCCGCCCCAAGCGCAAGCCATGTAACCGATTTGCGGTACAAGCAGGAAGTTGATTGCCAGCAGTACGGCGCATCCGATTGCCGAAATTATTGCTCCCCAGTAGGTCTGGTCGGTAAGTTTGTACCAGAACGACAGGTTGAAATAAATTCCCATGAAAATTTCCGCCATCATCACAATCGGAACGGCGTCAAGTCCTTCCCAGTAGTCGCTGCTGATGATGAACTTCAGTACATCGATGTACGACATTACTGCTACAAAGGCCAAAAGTGTAAAGATGACAAAGTATTTCATAACCTTTGCCTGCATTTCCTTGCTTTTCTTGGCTTCCTCACGATTTTCGCCAAAAACAAACGGCTCGTATGCGTAGCGGAAAGCCTGTGTTATCATCGCCATAATCATTGCAATCTTCACACAAGCGCCATAAATACCAAGTTGGGTTTCTCCTTCTTGTCCGGGAACTATGAAGCGGTAACAAATCTTGTCGGCAACCTGGTTCATTATGCCTATGATTCCAAAAATCAGCAATGGCCAGGTGTATTTCCACATTTCTTTCATCAGGCTTCTGTCGAAACCATTGCGCAGGGCTTTTAGTTCGGGCAGGAATCCAAAGGTAATCAGCGAAGTACATATTAGGTTAACTACGAAAATGTATCCTACCTGATAGCTTGGACTGTACCATCCCATAAGCGACGGACACCATTCGCACATTTTGGGTGCAAGCAGGAATATGAAGAGGTTCATACCTATATTGAGAAATATGAACAGCAGTTTCAGGAATGCAAACTTTATTGGTCGCTTCTGGTAACGTAGGTAGGCGAACAGTATTGCCTGGAATGCATCTATTGCCACCACAATCGCCATCATCTCGATGTATTCGGGATGGTCGGCATAGCCAAGCGCATTGGAAATCCAGGGCAGACAAGCCGAGCATAATGCAATAAAAGCAAGAGCAACAACACCTACAGAAATCAGCGAAGTAGAGAACGCCTTTAGCGGATTCACACCTTCCTTGTTGGCGAAACGGAAGAAGGTCGTTTCCATGCCGAAGGTGAGAATTATAAGAATAAGGGCTGTATATGCGTATATATTAGTTACAATTCCGTAACCTCCCGATTCTGCTGTAATTTTATATGTGTATAGCGGAACGAGCAGGTAGTTTAGAAACCGTCCTATTATGCTGCTAAGCCCGTAGATGGCGGTGTCGCCGACTAGCTTCTTCAGATTTCCCATAATCTATTCCAATACTTTGAGTATATGCAAAAAAGAACACAATCACCCAACTGAATGGATAATTATGCTCGACAAAAAACAATAAAACTATTATTACTATCTTCTTTTGTGTCTTGGTTCGTCAGAAACTGTGAGTTTCTTTCTTCCCTTAGCTCTTCTTCTTGCCAAAACTTTGCGTCCTTCAACGGTTGACATTCTTTCTCTGAAACCGTGTTTGTTTCTTCTTTTTCTCTGTGAAGGTTGAAATGTTCTTTTCATTGCCTTATAATATTTTTATGTTTTACAATTAAGTTTCTTTTCCGTAAAAATCGGACTGCAAAAGTACTGCTATTTTTTTAATCCACAAAATTTTGTTCATATTTTTTCAGGAAAAGATTCTTTCTTTGTAATGCGCTGATTATTAGTTGATTTTTCTGCAAAGTGCGTGGATGCATTGAATATTTCTCTGATTCAAAATATTTTTTATGATTTTATTCTGCTCTTTCTTTTTCCTTTTCCTGTGAGCCTTCTATCTCCTTCCACACAAATATATCATTCTTCTCCTTGGGGCGTACGCTGTCGAACCACTTGAAATTTTTGAGGAACAACTTGTCGTCGGTTATCTGGTCCATAGGTAGGGCAAGGCCGTCGGGCTTCTCGAAGAACATAATGTCCTTTATGGTCTTGTCCTCGTAGAATACACGCATATTGCTGCTTAGGAGCTTGTTCTGCGCTACAAATTCGTTTTCTTTCTCGTCCTCTATATAATATATGGTCTGGCAGTCGGAAAAAAGGTCGGTGCGGTACAACTTCTTATCCTTCAGGTAGCCGTTGATGTTCTTGCAGTTTATCTGGTTGTAGTAGTCGTCCTCAATGTGCTGGCACAGGAACGACGAATTTTTCATCACAAACGAATCGGGCTCCTTGTTCACGAACTTTACCGAAATGTATTCGGCGGTGGCCTGCATATTGTCGCTCCACATTATGGGACTGTAGAACATCTCGGCTATGGAGTCGTTGGAGTGGAAGGCTATGGAATCGCAGCGTGCCTGTCCGTCCGATTTGAATGCCAGCACCTTGTGGAATGCCCGCATCAACTTGAAATCCAATGTGTCGCCCTGTTTCTCGGTAGTAATAAATATGGTGTCGGCGTGAATGAATAACGAATCACCGTCCATTATGTAGGTTAGCAATGTGCTGTCGGTCATGAATGCCTTTTCTGGTTCCTCGTAGAAATATCCGTAGTTTCCGCTGGCAATCATGTTGTTGGAAGTGTCGATTATCGACACATTGCGGAAACCTTCGCCGTAACGGATTTTGCGGTCGTAGTAGAGGCTATCGCCGTATAGATAGTTGCTACCCGATTGCAACCACGCATTTTGTGTAAGGTTAGCCTCGTCGGTGACTGTGTTGTAGCGGCCGTATTCGCAGTACAGGTAGTTCGAGTCTGAAACTATCTCGGTAGGACCGAAAAAGTCGGCAATTTCGGTTTCGGTGTTGTACCTCAGCGTATCGCTAGTAATGGAATAATCTGGATTTTTCAGCACGACGCCCTCGACGGCATAGTAGTCGTAAGTCTCAGTGTAGTAATATCCCCACTGGCTGCGCAGACGGTTTTCTCCGTCGTACATTCGTCCGCCCTCGAAGTAGTAGATGAGGTTCTTGTCGCGGTCGTAGTCGAGCGAGTCGGTTATGAGGTACGACTTGTTGTGCTGCATAATCACCGAGTCACGCATCTTGGCCATGCGGATGTCGCCGTCGTATTCGGCGTACTTGCCGATGAGCAGGATGGTGTCGCCTTGCTTGAAGCGCACATTGTTGTATGCCTGTACTGAGTTGGTTTCGTCGTAGAAGTAGGCTGAGTCGCAGAACATGTAGATTTCGTCGTGGCGAAAGACCACATCGCCTAGCAGACGCTTCGCCTCGATGCCCGACTTCTTGCTATATTCCAAGGTGTTTGCGTGAAGAATCTCCACTTTCTTCTGCGCCAATGCAAGCATAGTCGCGAAAGTGAGCATCAATGTCAGCGCAAAACGGAATTTCATCTGCAGTAAGTTTGGTAAAACTTAGTCTTTCACAAGTTCGTCGATGATATCTTCGATTGAAAGACCTTCGGCTTCGGCCTTGTAGTTCTTCACAACCCTGTGGCGCAGTACAATCTTTGCAACTGCCTGGACATCTTCGATGTCGGGAGAATATTTTCCGCCGAGAACAGCTACGGTCTTTGCACCTATGACAAGGTATTGCGAAGCACGCGGACCAGCACCCCAATGTATGAACTTGCGTGTGATTTCGGGTGCAATCTCCGAATCGGGACGAGTCTTGTTGACAAGGCGCACAGCATATTCGAGTACATTGTCGTTGATTGGAATCTTGCGGATAAGGTTCTGGAAATATATAATCTCCTCTGCACTAAGTATCTGCTTGATTTCGAAATTCTTGTCGGCGGTAGTGTTTTTCACAATGCGGATTTCGTCGTCGAGGCTCGGGTAGCCAACATTTATGTTGAACATAAAACGGTCGAGCTGAGCTTCTGGCAACGGATAAGTACCTTCCTGCTCAATCGGGTTCTGTGTAGCCATAACGAAGAATGGTTCGTCCAGCTTGTATATTGTACCCGATGCGGTTACCGAGCGTTCCTGCATGGCTTCGAGCAGTGCGGCCTGAGTCTTAGGAGGGGTACGGTTGATTTCGTCGGCAAGGATGAAGTTGGCGAAAATCGGACCCTTTATGAACTTGAACTGGCGGTCTTCACCAAGAATTTCGCTACCGATGATGTCCGATGGCATAAGGTCGGGAGTAAACTGGATACGCTTGTTCTTCAAGCCGAGAACTTCGGCTATAGTGTTAACCAGCAATGTCTTTGCAAGTCCAGGCACACCGACCAGCAGGCAGTGTCCACGGCTAAAAATCGAAATCAGCACTTCCTTCACAACCTGATCCTGACCGTAAATCTTCTTGCCAATCTCGACAAGCATCTCGTCATATTTCGACCTTAAGGCATTTGCAGCCTCCACATTGTCCTTGTACTCAATCATACCGATAAAATTTAGGGTGCAAAGGTAAGAAATAATTTGATGATTTGAAAATTTGAAAATTCAAGGGTTCACAGATTATCTTTTTTGTCTATCTTTGTCTCGTTTGACAATGAATATTTTGACCATGAACAAAAGATTTAACTGGCTAATTTGCATAGGGATAGCAGTCGCCTGCATTTTTCTGTCGGGATGCGGCAAGAGTAAGGGAAAGGCTGTTGATACACCTGACGGCAATGCCGTGTACTACTGGCGCACTACTTTTCGGATGAACGACTACGAACGCAATTTTATGAAGGAACACAACATCACGAAGATGTATGTCAGGTTCTTTGATGTGGTAGAAAACTGGGACGGAAAGATTATGCCTGTCGGAACGATGATTTTCATAGACAAGGTTCCGCAGGACATCGAGATTGTACCTACGGTTTATATTTCGTCGGAAGCGATTGCCAAGTACGAGGAGTTCAAGGACAAGATGCTTGCCCGTATCGAAGATATGGCCTCGGCCAACGGTGTCAAGTACGGCGAAATACAAATCGATTGCGACTGGACGGAAAGCAGTGCCGATAAATATTTCGCCTTCATGAAGGAATTCAAAACAATGCTCGAACCCAAGGGCATAGGACTTTCGACCACAGTTCGTATGTTCCAGCTCGACTACGAGGCTCCTGTAGCCGATTATGGCGTACTTATGTGTTACAATACCGGCGATATCAAAAAGTGGGAAACAGACAATTCTATACTCGACATCAAGGATGTAAAGCCGTACGCAAAAAAGTTGGGTGGCTACGATTTGCCTTTGTCTGTTGCTTTGCCTTGCTTCTCGTGGGATATAACCTATGGTGTTGACAAGAATATGCTCGGCATCGAATACGACAGCTACGATTTTTCAGATACAAAACGTTTCAGCAAGATTTCGGAAAACAAATACGAAATAGACAAGGACAAGGAGCGCAACTCGTACTACGACTACTGGACTCCATGCTTTGTGCGTCACGAGGAAGTTTCGCTGAAGGATATTCTTGAAGCCAAGGATATGATTGTGTCGGAAATGTCGGACAAACCTTTGCAAATAGTTTTGTATCAGCTCGATTCTGTTAACCTTTCAAAATTTTCAAGCGATGATGTGGAAAAGATATATCGTTAGTGCACTGTTAGTTGCATCTGTTTATTCGTGCCTGGCATGTGGATATTGCGAACCCGATGCGTCCGGCACCTATATGTTCAAGGCTTACGACATAAGTTCGTACCTGCAGTATAAGGAAGATGCAAATTTTTACAACGTTGGATTCTGGTATCAATATGCAAACAAGGAAGTGCCTCGCTCGGAAGTATGGGCAGCACTAAATAAATGCCATGCTATCGATATTGAAAACGGCAAAAATGCCTTTTTTGCATATCTGAAGAAAAAGCACGATTCCGATGCTCTAACATACTGGGAAACAGTATTAGGATTTCAGGACCTTACTGGCGACGAGTGGGGGTATGCCGAAAAGATCGACAGCGCACTTATGCGTGAGATGGCGAAGACACTCGAAACCGCTGGAACAAAATGCAAGGATGCCAGTCTGAAGGAACGTTTCGCTTACCAGTACATGCGCATTATGTTTATGTTGAGCGAATATAAGCAATGCCGTCAGACATGGGAGTCGGGTGGCGAGCAGTGGCAGGATACAATTCTTAGGAAACAGGGAAGACTGTATTATGCTGGTGCCTTGTTCTACACAGGAGAACTTTGCGAGGCTGCCGACATTTACGGTGAGTGCAGCGATTGGAATAGCCTACGCTTTTTCAAGAATAAGGTCGATTTCATGCAGGATTTGTACAAATACAATCCAAAGTCGAAGGCTTTGCTGTTCTTTGTGCAGAATTACGAAAACTCATATCAGGAAGGCAAAAATGTCGATGTAAAGAAGTTTACGGAGCTTTGCCAGCAAGTTTTGAAGGAAAAGAAAACCGACAATCCTGCATTGTGGCAGGCTGCTCTTGCACACATCGCCTTTATCGACGGCGATTATGCAAAGGCAAACGAATTGATAGAAAAAGCCAACAGTATGAATGGTGACCCGATTGTCAAGGAGAATGCCCGTTATCTCAGGCTTGTCTATCATGCCGCCGACACTAAGGCCTCCAACTACGACGACCTGCTATATGTCGATTTGCCTTGGCTGTTGAATAAAGTGAACGAAACCGATGAGTATCATTCCAAAAACGGGAACGGTTACGCGCATTTCATCAATATTCTGCGCCGCGTAGTCTTTGTTTATGCATTCCCCCATTATGTCGATGTTGGCAACCACAACATGGCCGCTGCGTTGCTCAATGTATACGACGAAGTTTTCTGCTACGACAAGGAGCATAGAGTGGAGTTGCGCAAAAATCCAAACGAGACAGGAAGCTGGGACTATTCCACTTTTTACTTCAATTATCTTGACACCACTTCGGTGGAAAATGTGAAGGATTTTCTCGCATTTGTAAAGTCGAGAGGCAAGACAAATTTGGAAAAGTCGCTTATCTCGATGGGTTACGTAAACGAAAGTATGATGAACGAGCTTATTGGCACCAAGTACATGCGTTTGCACGACTATGTCAATGCAATCGAATATCTTCAGAATGTTAATCCGTCCTTCCTAAAGAAGCAGAATATTACAGATTACCTGAAGCGAAACCCATTTATGGAAGATTGGATTGCGGCAAAAAACGAAAAGGGATGCTTGTACAACTCTTTTAAGCCTACAACAATGTATGCAACATCATCTACCAAATTGCAATTCTGCATAATAATGAAGATGTTGGACGACAAAATACATAGCCTTACTGATAAAGAGGAGTGTTCATTGCTAAGTTATGCATACGCAGTCGGTCTTGTGCAGGCAGAAAGATGGTGCTGGGCATTGACACAATATGCCAAGAGTAGCGATGATTGGAATGGCGGATTGTTCCAGAGCATCAATAATTTGCAGACTGATGACAATGGTTGGGACTATTTGTCGTCGCGTTCGTATATGCTACAGGACCAATACAATAAGGTATATTCCTATCTTGATAATGCCGAAAAAAATACAACAAATCCGGAACTTATAGCTCGTTGCCAGTATATGCGTGGGGTAATCGATTTAGACGATTCGCACAGGTGGCAGTATTATCGGAATCTTGCAGGAGAGTACGCAAATACTAAGTTTGTCAGTACCGAAAGACGCCATTGCGACTGGTTGTGCGACCATAGATAGGTCTATCAGCGTATGTAACAGAAATATATCTGAACCAGCACTGCTAATAATATTACAATAGGAGTTAGGATTTTTGCCGTTCTAAGCAGAATCTCATTTGTAATGCTTCTGTCCTCCAGCGCGTAGCAAGTATGTAGAGATAGTGCTTTTTGCTCGGTAAGTTTTTGCAGACTAATCTCCACATCGGCTTTTGTTATGCCAGTGTTTCCTGCCTTTTCCAATACTTTGTCCAATAGAATTGTCCTGTCGATGAAAAATTGTCCATGGGCAGTTTCCAAAATGCATCTTTCAAGTTGCGTGTAGTTTCTCTTTAGAATTCTCATGATTGTAATGTTTTAAATTTTTGCAAATGAACATTCTGGCTATGTCAAAATATGTCACAGGATTCGTCAAATATTATAATAACTCATTAAAAAAATCCTAAAAATTGATAAATACGCCATCGCCTTATTGAAAAAGCATTATCTTTGCCCAGTCTAATTTAAATTATTACGAATATGAAGAAATTATTTTTTCTATTAGTTCCTGCATTTTTGCTTGTAGCTTGCTGCAACAACGAACCTAAGCAGGAAGCCGCTGAAGGCGAACACAAGTGCTGCGAAAAAGAAGGTGAACACAAATGCTGCAAGGATGGTGAACACAAATGCCACCACGAAATGAGCGAAGAGCAGAAAGCAGATATGGCTGCTTGGGAAGACTGGGCAAACCAGACCGATGAAAAGAAGGCAGAACTCTTGAACAAGCGCAAAGAATGCTTCGACAAGATGGTTGCAGAAAAGAAGGCCAGAGAAGAAGAAATGGCTGCTAAGAAGGCTGCTTTCGAAGAAGGAATGGCTAACTGGGACAACCTGAGCCTTGATGAAAAGAAAGCTTTGTTCGACAATATGCCTTGCTGCGGCAAGTGCTGCAAAGAAGGCGAACATAAGTGCTGCAAGGATGGTGAGCACAAGTGCGGCGAAAAGCACGAAGGTTGCAAGCATCATCACGAAGGATGTCCGAACCACAAGGACTAATCGAAATTTCGAAGAAAAACAAAAAAGCTACGCTTAGGCGTGGCTTTTTTGTTTGTATTTTTCTCCCCAACCTAACAAAAAAAACATACCTTTGCACTCTCAAAATTCAAAAAGATGAAAGTAAGGAATACACTGATATTCATATTGATAATATTTGCAGTCATCGCCGGAGTAATGGCTGTTTTCCCGAAGGATGGCATTAAAATTACCGACAATTTCGTATTGCACTGCCCAACATTCAGCGACTTCTGGCCGTCGTCGGCAAAGGCGGAGCCTTCGGTTGACCTCGATTCTCTGCTTTCGAGCCAGATTGACATTGATGCACAAATGGCAGAAAAAACACCTGCCAAACTGAAGGACATGCCCGAATATGTTGAGCAACCAGACCCAACTTCCGACAATGTCGTCAGCGACGACGCTTCCAACTACAACATCGAGGAGATAAAGTCGGCCGTAAATCTGCTCGAAATGCCGGCAGGCAACAATACTGCCCTCGACAATTTCTTCCGCAAGCTGTCGCACCACGGAGAATTTGAAAAAATTAGAGTTCTGCATTACGGTGACAGTCAGCTCGAAGGCGACCGCATCACTGCATACATAAGGTACAAGATGCAGGGCCGTTTCGGCGGATGTGGAGTTGGAATGTGCTCACCTGTGGCAGTTTACTCTCAGTACAGCATGAAGCAGGAGGCTTCTGAAGGTTGGATTCGCTGTCCTGGATTCGGTAAGCGCAATCCAGCTGTAACCCATAGGAAATATGGTCCTATGATGGCCTTTAACCGTTTTTCTCCAATACGCGATTCACTGTGGGAGCGTCCCGAAGAACCGTACACCGCCTGGCTGAAGTTCACAAAGTCGTCGATGGGATACGGCAACACGCGCAAGTTCAAGAACGTATATATATATTATGGTAACTGCACCGAGGAAGTAAACGTAACCATTAAGGTTGGCGGTGCCGTTGTCAATGAAGGACGTATGCCGATTTCGGAAGGCTTGAGCGTATATGCATACAAGTCGCCCGACTATATCAGTGATGTGACTTTGGAATTTGAGGCTTTTGACAGTCCCGATTTCTACACTATTTCACTCGAGGACGACCACGGAATACAGGTTGACAACATTGCCATGCGCGGTTGCAGCGGAGAGGTTTTCACTGGCACCGACCGTTCGCTCTTGTCGGCGTCGTATGCAAAACTCGGTGCCGATTTGTTCATCTTGCAGTTTGGCGCCAATGCTGTTCCAAACACCAAGGACGAGAAGGGAGCATCGTACTTTGTAAGCCTTTTCATGTCGCAGGTGCGCACCATCAGGGCAATGTGTCCCAATGCTTCGATTATGATTGTCGGTCCAAACGACATGTCGGTGAAGAACAAGGATGTTTACGAAACATACCCGATGCTTGATACTATGGTCACAATGCTCCGCGATGCCGCAGCACGCAACAACTGTGCATTCTGGGATACATACAAGGCTATGGGAGGTCGCAATTCCATGCCTAAGTGGGTTGAGGCAGATCCGCCACTGGCAGCAAAGGACTATACACATTTCTCGCCTCAGGGCGCGCAAGTGATTTCGAACATGCTCTACAATGCGATAATTGTAGAATACACCAACTATTTGCAGAGAAATAAATAGGTATGATAATTAGGGATTGCATGAAAAAGACGGTTTTGCTGCTTGCTGTGGCCTGCATGTCGCTTGCTGCCGCGGCTCAGTCGCTGTCGTTTCCTTATCCCGAACGCAAATACGACTTTGTAAACTACGATTCGTCTGTTCTTTACACTCCAGATGGTAATCCCAATCTCGAAACATTCTTCGCTAAGCTCGACAAGTTCTATTTCGATGGCGACGAAGGATTTACCGTGCTTCATCTTGGCGACTCACACATTCAGGCCGGTGTTGTATCATGGTGTCTGCGAAGACATTTCGAGAGCCTCTGTCACGAATCGCATGGCGATTTCGGACTGCTCGCACCGCTTTCAATCGTTCCAAAGAACAATCATCCTTACTATTATGTGTCGCGGAATTCAGGGAACTGGGACTTCGAGAGAATTATAAAGAATGTAACTGGTACACCGATAGGGCTTTCTGGATTTGTCGCCTTTACAAAGGATAGCATTGCAAACCTGACTTTTGCCTTTCCTAAGCGCTCGATGAAGGAGATGCACGAGTTTACCAAGGTGAAGTTGATTCATGATCCCAATGATACGTGCTACGACATTTTTACAAATGTGGACTCGATAATGGTTGACTGTACGACCGATTTTACAGAGGGTTATACCGAAATGGTGTATTCTCACTCGTTTGATTCGTTGGTTTTAAAGTTTGTGCGTAATGTAGATTCTCGTTCGGCAAATCCAATACACATACATGGAGTGCTGGTCGAGGATTCTCTGCCAAATGTAAGGTTTGTAAATATAGGAACCAACGGAGCATCAACAGAATCGTATGTCAAGGAAAAACTTCTACTCAAGCAGATAGACGCCGTTAATCCCGACCTTGCTATAATTGCGCTTGGTGTAAACGATGCATCGGGAAAAAACTTTACA
Source organism: Bacteroidales bacterium UBA1184 (assembly GCA_002310235.1). Taxonomy (GTDB): domain Bacteria; phylum Bacteroidota; class Bacteroidia; order Bacteroidales; family ML635J-15; genus Bact-19. Next base: position 46,453 of record DBYO01000004.1, on the reverse strand, counting down.
AAGGATAGGTTTGTGCAGAATTATCACAAGATTGTTGATGCCGTTCTTGCCGTGAATCCCAACTGTGCTATAATCTTTGTCAGCAACAACGACTTCTGTGGATATCGCACTGGGCATAATAAAAATCAGCCGTTAGTTGTAGAGGCAATGAAGGAACTTTGTAATCGTTACCACGCATCGTTGTGGAATCTTTACTCTGTAATGGGCGGAAGCAAATCTATATACACATGGCAGAAGCATGGTCTAGCCAATACCGACAGGATTCATTTCACTAGCGACGGTTATTTCCTCGAAGGAGACCTGCTTTTCGGAGCAATACTCAGGGAGTACGAAGCACATCTGAAAAAATTAGCAGACGAATAAGTATAGGTATTTAACTTCGTGTATTTCATTAAGTTAAATGCAGTATCGGTATTTTGTGCAAAAAAGTGTTGAAAAATTTTTGCCAGTTGGATTGAAAGCATTACTTTTGCAGTCCAAATTTTTAAGAAATAGAGAAATGTACGCAGTAGTAGAAATTTTAGGCCAGCAGTTCAAGGTAGAAAAAGGCTCGAAGCTTTTTGTGAACCGTATGGCAAGCGAAGAGGGCAGCAGTGTCAAGTTGGACCGCGTTCTCCTCGTTGACAATGAAGGTAGCGTTAAAGTAGGCGCTCCAGTAGTAGAGAATGCTTCAGTATCAGCAAAGGTTATCAAGCACTGCAAAGGTGAAACCGTGTTGGTATTCAAGAAGAAGAGAAGAAAAGGCTATCAGACCCTCAATGGTCACAGACAAGCTTTGACTCAGATTGAAATTGAAAGTATTAACGCATAAAACAGTAAAATTATGGCACATAAAAAAGGTGTTGGTAGTTCGCGCAACGGTCGTGATTCCGAAAGTAAAAGATTAGGCGTTAAGGTTTATGGCGGACAGATTGCTATCGCAGGTAACATTATCGTTCGTCAGCGTGGTACAGTTCACCACCCAGGTAACAACGTTGGTATTGGTAGAGATCATACTTTGTATGCACTTTGTGATGGTGAAGTAAAGTTCCAGAAGAAGAGAGACAACAAGTCGTATGTTTCGGTTCTTCCTTTCGCTGAAGAAGTGACTGAATAAGGATCTTAATAAATTTTTCATAATAAAGGTTTTAATTGGTCGTGAGTGATATTCCCCGTATCACTCACGATTTTTGTGTATTAATATGAAAAAGATTGGTTTACTGTCCGATACGCATGGATTTTTGGACTATGATGTGCTTGATTTTCTCGAGCCAGTTGATGAAATATGGCATGCAGGTGACATTGGTACCGAAGATGTGCTCGATGCTCTCGAAGCTCGCAGACCTGTACGTGCGGTTTTCGGCAATTGCGACGGCTGGGGAATTCGCATGCGCACTACAGAAATAGAACGCTTTACTGTCGAAGGTCTCGACGTGCTGATGACTCACATTGGCGGTTACCCAGGTCGTTACGAGTACAAGATAAACGAGATAATGAAAGTTTTGCCTCCAAAACTTTTCATTTCGGGACATTCGCACATCCTTAAGATAGTAAACGACAAGAAATATAATCTTCTTCACATAAATCCAGGCGCAGCAGGTCGCATGGGAATACATCGTACTATGACTTGCGTACGGTTTGATATTGAAAATGGTGTGGTGAAAAACCTTGAACTTTTCGAGAAGGATAGGGGAAATACGCCGCTGTAAAGATATTTCGGCAAAAACAACCATTTTCAAAATATTTTTTTATCTTCGCCCTTGAAAACAATATGGCGATGAGGAAACTATATTCTATAATACTTTTGCTATCTGTTTGCGCTGGTGTATTTGCTCAGGAAATAATAGTTCGTTTTTCTGGAAAACTTAATGGCATTGAATATTGTCGTTTGGATAGTGTTGTGGTTACAAACCTCGATAGCCATTGGTCGGAAACTGTAGTATATCCCGATTCGGTCATTGTTCTTGCTGCAACAGCAGGAAGTGATGCCGTGATTGCCGAAACCCAAGGATTAGGTCAGAACATGCCCAATCCGTTCGAAGCCGAAACAAGAGTTGATCTTACGGTTTCTTGTCGTGAGAATGTAAGTATGCGATTGCTTGATGTGACAGGGAAAGTTTATGCCCAGTACGATGGCAGGTTGAATGAGGGAACTCACTCTTTTGTTGTTACGGTGACTATACCGCAGACATATATCCTTAATGCAGTTGTTGGCGAGAAGTCATATTCGATAAAAATGGTAAATGTCGGTAATGGAGGTTCCTGCGGTATCGAATATGCTGGATTGTCTGGCAATATCACAACAAAATTAACTGCGAGCAATGAATTTCATATTGGCGACAATATGCGTTATGTGGGTTATGCGACAATTGGCGGTGTAGCTGTGCCGAGTATCGTGGTTGTGCAGCGTCAGCAAGAAAACGAGGATTTGGTATTGAATTTTTATTATCCTGGACAAGGGACTCTGAATGGACACGACTGGGTTGACCTCGGTCTGCCTTCCGGTACGCGCTGGGCAACCTGCAATGTTGGTGCTTTCTCGCCCGAAGGTTATGGGAACTATTATGCGTGGGGCGAAGTCGCACCCAAGGCTATTTACGACTGGAATTACTACAGATATTGCAACGGAAGTGCCAATACGCTGACCAAGTATTGCAATAGTCCGACCTACGGCAGCAACGGTTTTACCGACAATTTGACTGTTTTGGAGGCTTGCGACGATGTTGCAACTGCTAATTGGGGCGAAAGTTGGCGTATGCCGACTCAGGAAGAAATGCAGGAATTATTAGAAAATTGTTATCGTACTTTCACAGATAACGGGCTGTTGCTTATGGGACGAAACGGCAATACTATTTTCCTTCCGTACGCAGGTCATCGCTATGAAACCCAGCTTTATCAAGTTGGAGATGAAGGCGGATACTGGACTAGCACGCTTGGAGATTATCCGCCTTATGCAGCTTCTTTCAATTTTAGTCCATCTAGCCTTTACATATACGATATATATCGTTTTTATGGAATGTCTGTGAGGGCAGTTTGCAATCCGCAGGAATAATCTATAATACATACAAGAGAATTTGTGGTAGGGGACAAATTGTCCCGTTGTTGAATGTTGTAATTTGGGGCAAATATTTAGCAAAAATGAAACGGTTACAGATTGTAACCAGTTGAAAAAATCTGCTTATTTTTATCGCTTATTTATGCATACTTATACTGAAAAAATTGTATCTTTGAACCTTTATAATTCTTTCTTTGGTAGGTCAACATATTAGAAAAAGGATATGAATAGTACGCTATTAGACAATTCAAGTGAACAACTATCAATGCAAAAGACTCTAAAGGATTGTCTTGCGCAGGGTGTTTTTCAAACTATTAGCATTGCAACTGGATATTGGGACATTCCAGGTCTTTCTCTTGTTGTTGATGAATTGGAATCCTTTTTGAAAAAAGACGGCACAAAATTGCGATTATTGATAGGCAAAGACCCGTTTGTTTTCGCTTCACAATTGAAAAAGCCCAAAGTAAAAAGCCCACATTTCCCTGATGATTATATCAAAACCGATATTAACGATCTGGAATTTAAAGACGAATACAAAAAATCAATAAAATTTCTACTAAACAATTGTACTGAAGAAAATCCCAAAGTTGAAATCCGCATATATAGAACCGATCCAGATGGTGACGCTCAGTTTTTACATTCAAAATGTTATATTTTTATTGGAGGTAACGATGCAGTAGGCATCATAGGTAGTTCTAATTTTACAGCAAAAGGATTGCAGGGTAATGCTGAACTGAATTATTTGGAAACAAATTGGCATCAGGTAACATCCACTGACACTAAAAATCCAAATCAGAAAAGCCATATAATATGGTTTGAGGAAAAATGGCAGCAATCTCAGCCGTGGAACAAAATATTTCTGGAACAGATTCTACAGCCGTCTCCTATTGCCAAGCAGGTCAAGAAGGAGTCCGAAACCTTGTCTCCATACGAAATCTACATCAAGTATCTGCAAATGCAGTTTGGCGACATTACCGATGAAAGTGTAAATGCGCAATTGAAATCATATCTTCCCAAGGACTTCATTCCATACGGCTATCAGCTTGATGCCGTGAAGCAATGCTTCTACATAATGAAAAATCACGGCGGATTTTTCCTGTCCGATGTTGTGGGGTTAGGGAAAACTGTAGTTGGCGTGCTGATTATCAAGAAATTCATTGCAGAAGCCGATTTATGGAACCGTCGTCCGAAAGTGCTTATAGTTTCACCGCCAGCCATAAAAAAATCATGGGAGAATACGATTGAAACATTTGACAAGGATTCAGATTTCAAGATTGCTGACAATATAGAATTCATTACGACGGGAAGCATTGGCAAACTTATTGGCGACAGCGATTCCTACGATGATGACAGCTTCGACGGTAAGGCAAAAAGCAGTGATTACGGACTTATACTTATTGACGAGAGCCACAATTTCAGGAATAGCTATACACAGAAATATACGGCACTTAATGACTTGATAGACAGAATACAATTGCAAACTGGCAGCCAGCCGTTTGTCGGATTGCTGTCGGCTACTCCGCAAAATAACTCGCCGCAGGACTTGAAGAACCAGATATTCCTTTTCCAGCGTTCGCGCAACTCTACAACTCTTCCCGATATTCCGGGTGGGAAGTTGGATACTTATTTCAACGACAGGCAGAAACTTTTCAATGAGTACAAGAATGCCGATACTGAGGAGGCTCGCAACGGAATAAAGAAAATTGCCGCTGACATTCATGATGCCGTCCTGCAATACCTTATGGTGCGCCGAACAAGGAACGACATAAAAACAATATATGCCGACGACAGCAAAATGCTGAAATTCCCTACAATAAAAGGTCCGAAGGCCGAACGCTATACGATGAACATGAAGCTTTCCAGACTATTCTACGATACGGTGTCGGCAATAGTTGGTGATGTTGACGATGGTGAACAGGCTTTGGGCTACTATAGGTATGCTGCGCTTAACTATTTGAGGCACAAGGAAGACCGCCTGATGTACGAGAAAAACAACCTCAAAGTTGAGGACATTACCAGACGCTTAGCCCATATAATGCAACTTACTCTGGTAAAACGCCTAGAGAGCAGTTTTACCGCTTTTTGCAAGTCGTTGGAAAACCTGCGGCAGAACACCAAGAATATGATTGACATGCTGGAAGCCGATACAGTTTTCATCTGTCCGGACATTGATGTGAATGAAACGATACAGAAGGAAGGCGGAATCGTTCAGGCAAATCCCGTAATCCGCAGGAAAATTGCACAAAAAGGCGGGAACAACAGGGAATTCAGCGCCAGCGATATGAAAAAGGACGAATACTTGGATTTGCTCAAACAGGATTTGGAACTCATTGACAACCTTTGCAGACGATGGGAAAAGAATACCGATGATCCAAAGTTCGACAAGTTTAAGGAAATCCTTGATTCAGAATTATTTAATCCAACAATAAACAATCCTCACGAGTTCGACAAGCCGCGACTGGTAATATTTACCGAAGCAATTGATACCTTGCGTACATTGGAATCCTGTGTAAAGGCGGCAGGACACAGGCCTTTGGTAATATCGGCACAAAACAGGGACGAGAAGCAAGCCGAAATAGCGGCGAACTTCGATGCCAACCTGCCAATCTCGGAGCAACGCGACGACTACGATGTCATTATCACAACAGAAGTACTTGCCGAAGGTGTGAACCTGCACCGCGCCAATGTGATACTAAACTACGATGCACCTTGGAACGCTACCCGACTTATGCAACGCATAGGCCGTGTAAACCGTATCGGTTCAAAGGAAGATTTTGTGCATGTGTTCAATTTCTATCCGTCGGACGATGGCGAAAAAGTCATCAGGTATCTGCCGAAGGCATACGCCAAGTTGCAGGCGTTCCACATTCTGTTCGGCGAAGACAACAAGGTTTTCTCCGAAATGGAAGAACTTTCCGAAGCAGACCTCAACAATATGGTTGATGGCGACACTTCGCCGTTTGCACCATACATTGGCGAACTGAAGCAGTTTGCAAAGGACAATCCCGACCGATACGAACTTATATGCAATACCGAAGCAAGGCAGTTGGGCAGTTTCCGTGCCGACAATCTCACAAACGACATATTCTTGGTCGGTGCTAAGAACCACCAGTTTGTGAACATATTGGACAACAACGGCAAATACGAAGTTGTGTCACCATTGCGTTTCATACAGGCATTTGGTATGACGGATGGCAATAATACCAAAGCAGGAAAAACTGATGTTGTCGCATACAAGGAAAAGTCGCAACTGGCAATTGATGCGTTCAATACATTTGTTACACAGTCGATGCGGGCGAAGGATGCCGTAAGGATAAAGCAACCTTTGGAGCAGTGGAAGTATATATTGGACAGACTAACCGACAGGGATGCAAAGCTGGCAATGAAGAATGTGCGCCGTGCCATTGAATGCAAGAATACAATAGCAATAAAGATGACTGCGAAACTTTACGAGGAACTGCGTCACGGCCAGCAGAGCCTGTTTGGTATGGATTCGGATGTAAACGAATATGTAAAGTCAACTTTTGCGCTGATTTCGCGTGAGGTAAAGCAAAAGTTTGGAGAACCATATATTGCCATTTATCAGATCGATGGGAAAATAAATTGATTGAATAATGTACATTTGCTGAAAGTTAATGGAAAATAATTTGATTAATATAACAGAGAATGCTTTTATCAACGACATCAAGAAAATCGTTGAACAAGGACGGAATGCCGCCTATGGAGCATTAAATACCATAATGATAGAAACATACTGGCACATCGGACGGCGCATTGTTGAGCAGGAGCAGAACGGCAATGTTCGCGCCGAGTATGGTAAGCAACTGATAAAAAAATTATCCGCTGAACTGACGAGAACATACGGACGAGGCTGGGGCATAAGAAACCTTCAGTATTTCAGGACTTTCTATCTGACATACAACGACATACAAATTGTGCAATCACGATTGCAAAATTTAACATGGACTCATATTCTTACATCTTTGCGCGTTGATGACCCTGTTGCCGCCCGTTGGTATCTGCAGACTGCGTCGCAGGAAATGTGGAGTGTGCGTACGCTCGACCGCAATATTAGCACCCAGTATTTTGAACGGCATTTCAAACAACCGCAAATTCTTGATAATCCCGAAAACAAAACGGCGCCAGACAAACTGGAAATATTAAAAAATCCTGTTATGGCAGAGTTTCTTGGTTTCCAGCAAAATACCGATTTCTCCGAAACCGACTTGGAAAAGGGGCTTATATCACATTTGCAGGATTTTATGGTTGAACTTGGCAGAGGTTTCGCTTTTGTGGCACGGCAACAGCATATTTTTACCGATGCGGGCGACTTCTATATCGATTTGGTTTTCTACAACTACATTCTCAAATGTTTTGTGCTTATTGACCTGAAGAAAGGTCGTATTACGCATCAGGATGTTGGGCAAATGGATATGTATGTGCGAATGTACGATGACTTGAAGCGAACCGAAGGCGACAATCCAACCGTAGGCATTGTGCTGTGTAGCGAGACAAGCAAAGATATTGCCCGCTATTCTGTATTGCACGACAGCGAACAACTGTTTGCTGCCAAATACTTGCCACTGATGCCTACCGAGGAAGAACTGCGCCGTGAAATTGAACAGCAGAAGGAGATGTTTATGTTGCAGGTGAATGATAAAAATGATAATGAATAAAGGGGTTAAATATTTTACGCTTAACATATTTAAAAACCAATAAAAACCGAAATAAATGAATGCCAACCAGATAAAAGCACAACTTGCCCAAGTCTTCGAAAACGACTATCCCGGATACGAATGTTTTGTAGAGAAAGTTATCAATGTAATATTTACCGGCGATGATGCATACGAAGCATTTTCGGTTCCGGAAGACTACCTTACCGACAAAAACCGAAAGAGAGCCAACGAAAGCGGCATACTGCGCATTATAAAGGTTGGAACCATTGATGCCGAGGAACCTATAGACTTGTTCGACATTACCTTGAGCGATAAAAAGGAATTGCAGTACAACCGCGTTGGAATACAGCAGTTTATCCGCAGTTCGCTGTTCCCGTTTACCAATGCTTTCATGTTGTTCCACAACGAGACGCCCGAAGGAAAGGACTGGCGTTTTTCGTTCGCATACAAGGACACAACTATTAAGGGAATGACTTCCGCCAAAAGATATACTTATCTGTTTGGCAGTAAGCACCGTGCCCGCACTGCTTCTGAACGCTTTGCAAAATTGGCCAACGAGGAGAAGACTACACAAAACCTGCTTGATGCATTCTCGGTTGAAGCATTGAGCAAGAGTTTCTTCAACGAATACAAGGAGCAGTATAAGGCATTCTGCGATTACCTGTTTGCCCATAAAGACGACCGCGAATGTTTTGGTGCGAAGTTTTCGCAGTGGGAAGACAAGTATTTGCGCGACTATGTGAAAAAAATGATGGGGCGTATCACATTCATTTACTTCCTGCAGCGCAAGGGCTGGATGAATGGCGATTTTAACTATATGCAGAATGCTTACAAGAACTCTACTTGCAAGGACGATTACTTGGATTCTTTCCTTGAACCGCTTTTCTGCGGTGTGCTGAATACCAAACCAGCGGAAAGGATTGCACTTTTCAAGGAAATGGGTTGGAACCTGTCTTTGCTCGATGGGTGGAAAGACATTCCGTATCTCAACGGCGGATTGTTTGAGCGCGACGAGCAGGACAAGCCGAAGTCGAAGTTCCCTGCCGAAATGTTTAAGAATCTGTTTGACTTTTATTCTAGTTACAATTTCACAATCTACGAGAACGACCCCGACGATGCCGAAGTTGGTGTTGACCCTGAAATGCTTGGACATATCTTCGAAAATCTTCTGGAGGACAACAAGGACAAGGGAGCGTTCTACACTCCAAAGGAAATTGTACAGTATATGAGCGAGGAGAGCATATCCCAGTACCTGAAAACTCATACCGAAGAAGCCCTGCATCCTGCTATTGACGAACTTATTAAGGAAAAGAAGGTTGCTGGCGAGTTGCAGGAAAAAACTGCCGCTTCTGCCGTTTATGCCTTGTTGAAGAATGTAAAGGTGTGCGACCCTGCCATTGGTTCGGGTGCGTTCCCTATGGGTGTGCTCAATGTGCTTTACCACGCGCGTATGCTCCTGTACGCTTTTACCCGCCCCACCCAAGGTTTTTCGCCCGCTATGGTAAAACGCGAAATAATACAGAACAACATTTACGGCGTTGACATTGAGAAAGGTGCGGTTGACATTGCACGCTTGCGTTTCTGGCTGGCGCTGGTGGTTGATGAGGAAGAGCCTCAGCCTCTGCCCAATCTCGACTACAAGATAATGTGCGGCAACTCGCTCATTCACCGCTTTGCCCTCGATGCTCCGTTTAAGGATGTGCTGAAGCACTACAACAAGGAGAACAAGACCAACATAACACTTGACGATTACCGCCAGTGGGTTTACGACTACACCAACCTGTCCGACCACACGCAGAAGGACAATTTCCGCCAGAAGATTGAGGAGATAAAGCATGCCTTCAAGACCGTATTGAGCACAAAGGAAAAGGATAAGATTTCGAATACTCGTGGCGAAATAGATAATTTGCAGTACAAGGACATATTTGGAAACCAGAAGGGCAGTGCCAACGAAATAAAGAAACTGAAAGGCAGACTTAAGGATTTGGAAGCGCAACGCGATGATATTGAAGCTAACAAGTTGTACGAAAATGCTTTCGAGTGGCGGTTTGAGTTCCCTGCATTGCTTGACGAGGAAGGAAACTTTACCGGTTTTGATGTGGTAATTGGAAATCCGCCGTATGTGAATATATCAAATATTAAACCAGATAACTATCGAAAGAAATTACAATCTCTTTTTTATTCAAATCGTAATAAATCTGATTTATACTCTTTTTTTATTGAGAAAGGGTTTAGTTTAATGAACACAGATGGAATTCTATGTTATATAGTCCCTCATACATGGAAAGCAACAGATAGTTTTAAAAATTTGCGTGAAATTATTTTCGAGAAACACTGTTTGACACAAATAGTTAATCAAAAAATGGGTGTGTTTGATGCAATCGTTAATCCAATGATTATTCTTTTGAAAAACAGGTATCAAGACGACTATGAAATTGATGTTTTTGATGGAATTGGAAATTTTAAATATAAAATCAATGTAAATGAAATTAAAGCAGATTCCAATTGGGCAATTGATTCTGAATCTTCATTAGAAGAAAAATTGTTATTCAAGTCCATTGAGAAATGCAAATACCGCCTTTCTGATGTTATTGATTTTTCACGAGGAATAAAAACTAGTAATGACAAACGGTTTGTTTCAAATACATGTGAAAATAAGGATTATAAAAAGGTTTATAGAGGTCGAAATATTAAGGCATACTCTATGAATTGGGCTAATGAGTATATATGGTATAGACCAGATCTAATGAGGGAAAAAGTTGGATGCTTGCCTCACACCAAAGAGTTTTTTGAAGTACCAGAAAAAATTGTTACTCAAAGAGTTAATAGCTCTATGCAATTGCTAGCTGCTTATGATGATCAACAGAACTATTTTCTTGATACTACCAATGTTTCAAACTATAAGACTTGGAATAAAAGCTTTTCTTTGAAATTTGTTTGTGGTATATTGAACTCAAAAGTTGTCAACTACTGGTATCCTCATAAATATAAGATGCCAACTATTGGAGGTTATGAATTAAGTTCTATTCCTATTCCTGAAGCATCTAAAGAACAGCAGCAACCCATTATTGATTTAGTTGATAAAATACTTGTAGCGAAAAAAGAGAATCCGCAGGCGGATACAAGTGGGTTGGAAAAGGAGATAGATGAAATTGTATATCATCTTTATGGGTTGACTTATGATGAAGTGCTAGTAGTGGATCCAGAAACGAAGATAACGAGAGAGGAGTATAAAGCAACGATAATATAAAATACAAATTATTATGATAATTACAGTTTTAGACAGCAAAAAATTACAAGAATCATCTTGGTTTCTTGGTAAGATAACTCTTTGGGACTATCTTTCCTCGGTGTCAAAAGAAAAATTTGATTTTGATGTCCAAAGAGGTATTGTAAAAAATAAATATTTAGATAATATATTACAATCTATACAAAGACAAGAACCTATCCCTCCAATAACAATTACTTCTCATACATTTGAACTAAAAGAAAGTAATATTGTTATTAATGACAATTCTTTTAATATCTTGGATGGTTTACAAAGAACATACAGACTTTGGTTATATAAACAGATTTCAATTATTGCTCATGAAACTAGTCGTGAAGATTTATTTGGACATTCTGTGTATAGTATTTCAGATATATTATCTCGCTTGAAAGAATCTGATTACTATATTCCAGGAGTCCTATCTGTTTCTTTTATAAAAAACTTGTTAGATAATAAAAGTACTGTTAATGTATCAACAATACAAGAACTTTACAAAGGTTTTGACATATACTTGTATATCTGGTGCGGTTTAGAAGAGAAAGATATTATAAAAAAAATGCTAATACTAAATGCAGGACAACGAAAAGTATCTATCGGCCATCAATATGAATTGATGTTCCTGAAAATATATAAAGATTATAATCTGTTTGATAAAGTCAAATTAGTACGAGAAAAAGATGAGTGTTATGGAAAAACAAAAAACGGAGATAGAAAAGTTGGCAATTTCATTTTCTCAACTACAATCATAGGAATACAGTCATTAATAGCAGGTAAACCCATGAGATTAAGTTCTGATAATCTTGAATTAGACTCTGAGGATGATTATATATCAGAAGAAGAAGTAAACCAATATTTCAATCAACCATTTATAAATTTATACTTGGAATCTCTATATAAATTTGATGATAAATTGTGTAAATATGATAAACAATATTTGAAATGGTTTGTAAAAGATACTACAATATCAGGTATTATGGGTGCAGTTGGATATTATTTAAGAGCTTCTACTGGTATTTTCAATATGGATTCTTTTTCTGGCACAATAGTAAAACTATTAAAAGAATTAGAAAAGAAGGACTATTTCCAATTAAATAAGTTTTATCTAGAATATAATAATTTGTCAAGTACAAGAATCAATATTGGGGATAAGGTTAGAGATGCAATATTCAGATATACATTATCTGTTTTGCAAGGCAATATAATTAAATGGGCAGAAGCCTTTAATACAAATAAGAGATTTTATGAATAGGGAAGAATTATATACCGACATTATCTCAACCATTCTATCAGAATATTCTGGATTAATAACTAAAGTTGAAGATGTCAGAGACGAACTTGATGTAAATGGATTGGAAAATGCCTTAACTCTCTTAAAAAATAATTTACAAGATGAAAAGTTGAGGAGCATTGTGGAATCTATGAATAATAATTGTAACGATGAAGAACTGATTAACTATGAAAGGTATATTGCAAAAAGAGAATCATATCAACAAATCTTAAAAAAAAGGGATTTTGGATGGAATTCTCAAGAACTAATAATCATTAATTGCGATAGATTCACAACTGGGAATGCTTTCACAAATGACACATTGTTGGCATTTGAAAAGATCAATTTTAATGAAGACAAAAGAAAAGATTTTCTCCATTATATTTTAAATAATGATGGAAAAAATGATTATTATTTAATTTATGACGATAGTTGGTCTGGGGTGGATTCATGGAAATTGTATATGTATGGATTGTTTATGCATATAAATAGTGGAGAAAGCATAAAAACAAATCCTGCTTTGAATTATGCATCTTCTCGACATAATCCAACAGTTGGCTTCAATGTCAATGCAAAATATGAGCAATATATTGATATTTATGATGTAATTAGTGAATGGAATGAAAGTATCGATGTTTTGACGGCATTTCTAAAAATGTACCAGGTTCTTGAGTATATGGTTTATCGAAAAGAGTTTGTTGCAATTGTAAAAGGATCGAAAATAAAACAATCTTTTGTAAGACAAATTAAGGGTTTAGATAAAAAGTTTTCTAACGGCGAAAGAGATACTTTTGTAAAAGGAGTTTCAGGGGTGATTTCTTCATTTTATGGAGAGATTCAAGATATTCATATAACTCCAAGTATTTCTTCTTTTTGTGAAAAATATTTTCTAAAAAATAAAGACGGTAGTACATATATGAAGCCCGAAAATATTAGAGATTCAAATGCAGTTGATAGTTGTGTTTCAAAATTCATATATGATGTAAGATGTTCTATAGTTCATAATAAAGAATCAGAGTTTCATATGACTTCTATTAATTATGATGAATATTCCTCAATTGTGCCACTTATGTGTATGATAATGAAAGTCGTTGGAAAAAAGATAATGGAAACAATAAATGATGAGAATAACAAAATCTGTTTTCCTGATAAATCAATTAGTCTATATTAGCGCAAAGCAAAAATGATTGAAATGCAATACATTTTTTCTAAAAGACACATTACAAGTTTGAATTTGTTAGAAGAAAAAGCACGAAGTGAAAAAATAATGATTTTTTATGTTTTACAATAATAAACGGATATAATTATGTATATAGATTATTCAGCATGGGAAAGTTTTGAATACAAGGTGAGTTCGTTGCAATTAGATGTAAACAATCCTCGTATTCGCTATTCAAATGACAATTTGAATCAGTCGCAAATCATGAAACTGCTCATTGAAAATGAAAAGATTTATGATTTGGCAAAGAAAATCTCCGAGGAGGGCTACTTCGTCGGTGAAGAACCTATTATTTGTATTGAAAATAATAAAAAGGTCGTGCTAGAAGGAAATAGGCGTGTGGCATCATTAAAACTTTTGCAGAATCCTAAAAAATACCTTTCAACGGCAAAAGCAAATGTGTTGTTGAAAAATATTTTGGAAAACAAGATTCCAATTGATGATTATAAAATCAGATGTCATATTGCACCAAATAGGTTGCAAGCAAATCCTATCATTTATGAAAGACATAAAGGAGATGCCGTTAAGAGATGGGAAACAGGAAATCAATACTCTTTTGTTGCAGACATGTACACGAAAGATGGTTTGTCGGTTGAAGATATATGTGAGGTTCTTAACGAGACTAGGGGAAACATTTTGAAAACTATCAAAGTTTTTAATCTGTTCAAAGAAGGACAAACCATAATGGAAAAAGAAGGCATTCATATTAATACAGATACTTTTAATCTCACTAATTTGGAACGTTTTTATGTAGTTGAAGAAGCAAAGCGGTTCCTTGGTGTTAGCTTTAATAATGACAATGGTGATATTACAATAAAATTGCCTGAAGAAGAGTATGAAAAGAGAGTAATAGTCGCTTTTAATGAGTTATTAAACGCAGAAAACTTTTCGAGACTGTACAATACCACTGCAGATATTGTAAAGTTGATTCAAACCCTTGAAAAATCTCCAGATGTAGACATGACCGTTGGTCTTGATGAAAACAATACTAGAAGTAATGACACTACTCGACAAGATTTAGAGTCTGCCAAAAACAATGTCACAAGAAGAAGAAAAAGTAGAAAGTCATCTTTTGATAACTATGTTATTCCTAGAGATAAAGATATTTTCTTCGACAATGATAAATTGGATACATTGTTTGCGGAGTTAAAAGGGCTTACAAACGATAAAAAGTATGCATTCTCTGTCTTATTAAGAACTTATTTGGAACAATCTCTCTATTATTTCATCGAGCAAAATAAATTATTTGAAGAGTATTCAAATAAGGTTGGACAAGATTCAAAAAGGAATGGACTGGCAAAAGTAAAAACCCTTATAAAACATTTAAAAGGCAAGTACAATTTACAAGAGTCCATTTCTGAAGACGAGATAATGAACATTCTTAAATTCAATAATGACAAGTCTGATTACTCATCTGCTTCTCTTAAGCCAATGTTGGATTATGTATTAACTACAAAACTGGCAAATGATATGGATACTCAAACGTATAAAGTTGTCAAACAACAGATTGAGTTTATAAAAAACAATCTTGACCTGAGCGTGCATAATCACAAATTTTTTGCTGATTTTGAAAGCAATAAGAAGGCTTGGTCTGATCTTGAACCATTATTTGTATATTTAAGTAACAATATAAATAAAGCAGAATGACCTATTCGCCGTTGAGATATCCTGGAGGAAAGAATAAATTAGCACCGTTTATTGCTAAAATATGTCTTGATAATACAATAACAGAGCATTATATTGAGCCATATTCTGGTGGCGCAGCTATTGCTTTGTTTTTGTTGTTTGAAGGATTTGTCAATCAAATAACAATTAATGATAATGACCGTTCTATTTATGCTTTTTGGCATTCTGTTTTGAACAATACGGATATTTTCTGCAAAATGATAGCAGACACTCCTGTAACAATAGAAGAATGGAAAAAACAAAAAGAAATACAAAGAAATAAAAATAATGTTGGTTTACTGGAATTGGGATATTCAACGTTTTTTTTGAATCGAACAAATCGGTCGGGAGTAATCAAAGGAGGGGTTATTGGTGGATATAATCAATTAGGGAATTATAAATTAGATTGTCGTTTCAATAAAAAAGAATTGATAAGTCGGATAGAACATATTGCTACTCAAAGAAATAGATTTTTTCTATATAATAAAGATGCATTAGATTTAGTTGATTATATTCTTGAAAGATACCCCAATCGTGATAGCTCGCTTTTTTATTTTGATCCACCATATTATTTAAAGGGACAATCATTGTATATGAACTATTATCAAAAAAGGCATCATGAAATTGTTAGTGAAAAAATAAAAGGTTTGCAAAATGTTAATTGGATAGTTTCATACGATGATGCGGAGGAAATCAAGGCTCTCTATTCTGATTGTATGATGATTGATTATAGTATAAATTATTCGGCATCTACATTCAGAAAAGGTAAAGAACTAATTTATTTTAGCCCTACTATTGAATTTAATCACAGAATCAGCCCTTTGTTTTATAAATATAATAAAACAAAAAAATGTATTGTATACAAAGAAGTATAAATCATATAATACTAGAGTTGTAAACAAAACCCAATGTGAACCTATGCCACAAGCGTTAGTTTTATCTAACATATCCAATTTGTCAGACAGTGTCTGACAAATTAACTTGGTCTCATATCTGTGAACTAGGTCAAAGTGTAGTTATTTAAGCAATTTAAGTAATCCAACCTTTCTGCTCCATTATTCGAGATTTTCTGAAACTATACACTCGTGCAAGTGCAGAAATCACAGGCATTTGAAATCCAGCCCCAAGTAGGTGCGAATTTCAAAGTTCTTTGCATAAATAAAAATCCTTGTCAACAAAATTTTTACTATCTTCGCCCTTGTGATTTTAAACGGTAACATATACGCTACTATACTGCGGAACTGTCAAGAACACAGGAGGCAACTCGCAGTTTTGATTGATCCCGACAAGCAGTCGCTGGGCGAAACTGCGGCTTTTGCACGTGAAATTGAGGCTTCATCTGCCGATTATGTGTTTGTCGGTAGCAGTTATATGCTCGGAAACCTCGACAAGTGCATCGAAGCAATAAAGGACAACACCCAGAAACCAGTGATAATTTTCCCTGGACACGCAAGCCACATTTCCGAAAAGGCGGACGCCATTTTGCTGCTCTCGCTTATTTCGGGACGAAATCCAGAGTTCCTAATTGGAAACCATGTGGTTGCGGCAGCTTCGCTTATGCAGATGGACATAGAGGTCATAAGCACAGGTTACATCCTTGTCGATGGTGGCAGAACGACATCTGTGGAATATGTCAGCAATACGCGTCCAATTCCAGCCGACAAGCCCGAACTTGCAGTTGCAACAGCCGTGGCTGGTGAAATGCTCGGTCTTTCGATGACTTACTTGGAAGCTGGCAGCGGTGCGCTGAATCCAGTGCCCGACAAGATGGTGGCAGCGGTGCGCAAAAGCACGAAAACTCCGCTCATTGTCGGCGGTGGACTTAGGGATATTGAAACGATAAAACAAAAATACGAGGCGGGAGCCGACATAATTGTGGTTGGCAACGCATTCGAAAACAAAGAATTACAGATAAATCAATTTTAAGATGACAGTACAGGAAGATGTAAAGAAATTTGGCTTTGTAAACCAGCCAATCGACAGCAATATCGACTTGAAATCGGAGATTCTCCGCATGAAAAAGGAAAAGAATGCCGTAATTCTTGGGCATTTCTACATAAATTCCGAATTGCAGGACATCAGCGACTATGTTGGCGACAGCCTCCAGTTGGCTCAGATGGCAGCCAAGACCGATGCCGAAATAATTGTGTTCCTTGGCGTTAACTTTATGGGTGAGACGGCAAAAATCATCTGCCCCGACAAGAAAGTTATAATTCCCGACCTCAATGCTGGTTGCTCGCTTGCCGATTCGTGTCCTGCCGACGAGTTCGCCAAGTTTATTGCCGAACATCCGGGACATACTGTTGTTTCGTACATCAACACCACGGCGGCCATAAAGTCGATGACCGACATTACAGTGACTTCCTCCAACGCAAAGCAGATTGTCGATAGTCTACCTGCCGACGAGAAGATAATCTTCGGTCCCGACAAGAATCTTGGCGGTTACATAAACGCGCAGACTGGCAGAAATATGGTGCTGTGGAATGGTGCTTGCCATGTTCATCGTCGTTTCGACCTCGAGGCAATCTTGGAACTCAAGGAGGAACATCCCGGAGCAAAGATTATTGCTCATCCCGAGTGCGAAAAGCCGGTTGTCATTGTCGCCGATTTCGTTGCAAGTACGGCTGGCTTGCTGAAGTATGTCAAGAACAACGATGCGAAGGAATTTATAGTCGTTACCGAATCGGGCATTCTGCACCAGATGCGCAAGGCAGTTCCCGAAAAGACCTTGATTCCTGCACCTGCATTGGATTCAACCTGCGGATGCAACGATTGCAACTTTATGAAACTTAATACTTTGGAAAAACTTTACAACTGTCTGAAATACGAAATGCCCGAAATTACCATTCCCGAGGATGTTCGCGAAAAGGCCTATCGCCCGATAAAGAGGATGCTCGATGTTTCGGCAAAGTTGGGGTTATAAATTCCATTCGTACCATGAGCCAGACGAAGTGGCGAATTGATAACATTGGAAGCAGATAAAAATAAAAACATTGTATAACTAAAAAATGATACAAAAATGAGATTAGCAGTAGTTGGAGCCACCGGAATGGTTGGCACTCAGATATTCAAGGTTCTTGAGGAACTCGACTTTCATTTCGATGAACTTGTACCTGTTGCATCAGAACGTTCGGTTGGACGTACAATAACTTGCAAAGGCAAGGAATACAAGGTTGTAGGACTTTCGGATGCCGTTGCTATGCGTCCCGACCTGGCAATTTTCTCGGCAGGAAAGGATGTTTCGCTCGAATGGGCTCCAAAGTTTGCCGAAACTGGCACCTACGTAGTCGATAATTCGTCGGCTTGGCGAATGTATCCCGACAAGAAACTCATTGTTCCCGAGGTAAACATTTCGGAACTTACTGCCGACGACCATATTATTGCTAACCCGAATTGCAGCACAATACAACTTATGGTTGCGCTTGCTCCGCTGAAAAAGTACGGATTGAAGCGCCTTGTAATATCAACTTACCAGTCGGTAAGCGGTTCGGGTTTCAAGGGAGTGAACCAGCTTATGTGCGAACGCGAAGGCAAACCTGTTGAAAAACCTGCCTATCCGCATCAGATAGACCTTAATTGCCTGCCTCACGGCGGTGCTTTCCTTGAAAATGGCTACACCGAAGAAGAGATGAAACTCGTCAACGAGAGCCGCAAGATATTGGGTCTGCCGCACTTGCTTGTAACATCTACCGTTGTGCGCGTACCTGTAGTTGGCGGACATAGCGAGGCTGTAAATGTCGAGTTCGAGCAGAAGCCCGACTTGGAAAAGATAATGGCCGACTTGAAGGCAGCTCCAGGACTTGTAGTTCAGGACGACCCCAAGACCAATCTTTACCCGATGGCTATAAACGCAAAGGACAGGAATGAGACTTTTGTTGGTCGCATTCGCCTCGACTATTCGTGCAAGAATGCCATAAATATGTGGGTTGTCGCCGACAATTTGCGCAAGGGTGCTGCTACCAATGCAGTGCAAATCGCACAGTATGTAAAGGATAAATTCATCGCGAAGTAGGCGGATGGCATCGAGGCACAAGAAGGGTAGGAGGTGGAAAGTCGTCGCGGTTTTCGTGGCTGCTGTGGCATTGCTTGTCGCAGGTTATTTCTCGTATCCTTACTTGCAGAAATACTACAAGCGTTTCTTTGGTAGCGGCGAGGAAGCCGAAATGGGGGCAGTAGTGCCTATGCAGACCTATCGTCAGATGTATCCGCAGTACAACTTGTTTGGAATTGATGTCTCGGAGTATCAAGGCGATGTCGATTGGGAAACTTTGGTTGACAAGAACAAGATTGATTTTGCATTTGTCCGCGCTACGGCTGGCAGCGACACCAAGGATAGAAATTTTTCTGAGAATTGGCGGCAACTGAAGAAATACAATGTTCCGCGAGGAGCGTACCATTATTATCGTCCCAACGAAAACAGCACAGACCAGGCCAATCTTTTCATAAAGACTGTTGTCATCGAAAAGGGAGATTTTGTCCCTGTGCTCGACATTGAGAAGTACAGCAAGGTGCAGAGTGTCACTAGTTTGAAGAACGGACTGCTCAACTGGCTTTCGATTGTTGAGGCGCATTATGGTGTTGTGCCGATAATTTACACCTATAGTAATTTTTACGAAAAAGTCATCACCGACGACAAGCGATTCAAGAAATATCCCATCTGGATAGCTCACTATTCCGAGAAGGAGAATCCCAAGAAACTACCGTCCGACTGGGTTTTCTGGCAGTTCTGCGAGGATGGCAGGTTGGAAGGCATTGAAACATACGTAGATATAGATTTGTGCAGTAATGCCGAGAAGTTTAAGGCGTTGAGGAAATAGTCGAAAAAAGTTTTCTTCAAAAATATCTGTGTTTCAAAAAAATGTTGTACTTTTGCGCCCGCAGTTCGGGTAACTGCGAGTTTAAGTTATTTAATTTATTAAAATTTATTTTATGTCAGTAAAATTAAGACTTTCAAGGCACGGACGTAAGGCAAGAGCTTTCTACCACATCGTCGTTGCCGACAGCAGATCACCACGTGATGGTAGATTTATTGAAAAACTCGGAACTTACAATCCGATGACAAACCCTGCAACAATCGATCTTAACTTCGATTCTGCATTGGCATGGCTCCAGAAGGGTGCTCAGCCAACCGAAACCGTTAGACGTATCTTGTCGTACAAGGGCGTTTTGATGAAGAAACACCTTCTCGAAGGCGTAAAGAAGGGTGCTTTCAACGAAGCAGAAGCAGAAAGACGTTTCAATGCATGGTTGGACGAAAAGAACATCAAGGTTAGCAACAAGAAGAGCGAACTCGCAGCAGCAAAGAAGGCTGACGAAAAGGCTAGACTTGAAGCTGAAACCAAGGTTAAGGAACAAAGAGCAGAAGCTATCGCAAAGAAGCGCGCTGAAGCTATGGCAGCTCTCGAAGAGGCTGCAAAGGAAGCAGCTGCTGAAGCAAATGCAGAAGAAACTGCAGAAGAAGCTCCAGCTGAAACTCCAGCAGAATAAGCTATGCTGTTTGACAACAAGGAGTTGGTTGAAATTGCTCAGGTTGCCAAAACCTACGGACTTAATGGTCATCTCAGCCTAAAGTTCGAAAATAATTTCTCCGACGACTTGCTTGACGAAGAAATACCGGTATTCCTTCTTATCGAAGGTTTACCGGTTCCTTTTTTCGTAGAGGACTACAAATATTCTGGTGGTTATGTTGCCACAAAATTCAAATACATCGATAGTGCCGAAGCTGCCGAAAAATATGTAGGCTGCAAGGTGCTGGTGTTTGCCGACGATGTGCAGGACGCAGAGGAATTCGACGAGGAACTTGAACTGGTGGGCTACAAGGTTTTCGATGCACATCGCGGATTTGTCGGTGAGATTGCCGATTTCAACCTAATTCCTGGAAATCCGGTCTTTGAAACCGACTTCAACGGCAAGACAATAATTATCCCTTACACCGAAGATATAGTTGTTGGCATCGACGACGACAAGCAGGAAGTTTATATTGATGCTCCCGAAGGACTGATAGATTTATATCTGGAGTAGGGGGAATAAGATGTAATTTGTTTGAAAAGCAATAAAAAAAGAAGAGCTTTCGCCCTTCTTTTTTATTTTAAAAGTTGCGTAAATCCTATTTGAACGCATTTTCGCAAAGACCGTCGCCACTGAGCAACAATCTGTCGGCATAGTCTGGAACTGGACGTCCCATGTACCTGTCGACATACATCTTTGCAAGGTACTGGCCGAGCATGAAGCCGTGTCCCTGCAGACCGACGAGCAAGCCGTGTCCCGGGTCGATGATGTAGCGCGGTTCGGTGTAGTAGCCTGCCCAGAATGCCTGGAAGCTGACAGCACCAAGTTGCGGTATCCATTCGCGGAACATTTCGGAGCAAATTTCGAGGAAATTCTGTGCGTTGAACTTGAGGTTCTTGCCAGCCTCGGCAGCATCTACGCCCGGTGATGCACAACCGATGATTTGTCCAGTTTCCTTGAATTGCTGTCCGTAAACTGCCGAGAAACCCTTGTATTGACGGCGGTCGATGAGCATATCCAAGCACTCACCGTCCTTACCCATCATTGGCAGACGACCTGTGATAAATGCTTGATGTTTGATTGGGTAAAGTCCAGTCTCGATACCGAGCTGCTTTGCAAATTTTGCTGCCTGATAACCGAGCGAGTTTACAAAGTGTTCGCAGTGGTATTCAACGAATTCCTTGTCGTGGGTGTAAACCAACGCCATGAATCCCTTTGCTGTACGCTGAACTTCAACCAAGCGGCAGTCTTCGAGCAGTACGCCACCTTTTTCGCAAGCCAAGTGACGGATGTAGTCGATTACCTTGCCTGGAGTTGCCTGCCAGCAGTTGTTGGTTACGCATGCTGCGCTATATGTGTCGAGATTCGGGTTGAAATATGGTGAAATTTCCTTCTGGAAGTCCTTCCTGTCAACCATATAGCCGTCCGACCAGCCGAGCGATGCTTCCAACGACTTGTATGTTGCTTCGTCGTGTGCGAAGCCTACATAGCGAATCGGATAGTAGCCCACGTTGGTCTTGCTTTGCAATTCGCGGAAGATGTCCTGGTTGTGGTTTGCGATGTCGGCAATTTCGGGAACCGAGAATGCTGGACGACCACCACCGATGCAACGCCATGAAGAACCGCGTTCTGCATTGCAGAGAACAGTCTTCTTGCCAGCTTCGGAGAAGTAGCGGAACAATGCGCTACCTGCGATACCGCCACCGGCAACAAATACATCGCATTCGACGCGCTTTGTGTTCTTTCCTGCGATAAATTCAACAGGCTTGTTCGTCGGCTGCATGTCGTTTATTGTAACCTGGTTCGACAAAGGTCCACGAGGAGTAGCGTCGCCAACAACCTCGATGCCGTAGCCGCGGAGCAACTGCTTTACGCGCGGAATACAACGTTTTCCACGGCAGGTTCCCATACCAATACGGGTGGTGTGCTTCAATTCGTCAACCGAAATAACCTTGCGGTCGCCAATGACTTCGAGTATCTTGTCGAGCTGAACGTCTTCGCAATGGCAGATGTAAGCAGGTTCCTTGCCGTCCTTCTTGGTCGGGTTCATTGCAACCTTCTCGCCGAAGTTCTTCTTCAGGATAAAGCCAGTAACTTCTGTCAGCTTTTCACCGCTTACGTCGGTAGCCTTTACGCGGGCAACGTTGGTCTTGTTTTCGTTAATCTTGATGTGTTCAACAACGCCTTCGCCAACCTTTTCGCCGTTGTCGTTGATAAGTACGACTTCGGAATTGACGTCAACGTGGTATTCGATAGGCAGGAACAAAGTATTCTTCTGCAGGTTGTAGCCGAAGAGTGCTAGACCCGGGCAGTGCGAAACACACTCCATACAGCCGATGCACTTGTTGTAGTCGATTTCGGGAACCGATGAGGTAGAAGCCTTTGTGATTGCACCTTGCGGACACGAGAACGAGCATGGGTTGCAGGCAAATCCGTAGAGGCAGTCGGCAACGACGAATCCGCGAGTGTTCATACGCTCGCTAGTCGGCTTATTTGGTTTCTGCAGAATGCGTACCGGACGCTGTTGTGCATCGATGTATTCCTTCGAAACCGCAAGGTATTCGTCATAGTTGACGCGCTTGTTCATCTGCATTGCAATTTCGAGGGCAACCTGCTTTCCGCGAAGAACGGCGCATGTACCTTCGCCAACGCGAACTGCATCACCAGCACCGAATACATTTGCTCCGAAGACTTCGCGTCCCTTTGTGAGCAACTGGCTGTCGGGTATAAGTCCTGTACATATATTAATTACATCAATTCCTTCGATTACTTTCTCTGTGCCTGGAATCGGCTGGAAGTTCTTGCATTCTGCAATTACTGCACCTACTATGCCTGTGTGGGTTTCGTTCGGTATTGCGCGGAGCAGAGTGTGCGAAGTGTAGATAGGAATGCCAAGTCGGCGTACACGGTTTGCCTGAACTGGGAAACCACCTTCGTGGTCCATTGCTTCGACGACTGCCACAACTTTTGCGCCTGCCTGTGTCGCCTGATACGAAGTTAGGTAGCCGATGTTTCCTGCACCTATAGAAAGAATGCGCTTGCCGAGAAGTGTATGTTCTACGTTCATCATCTTTTGGACAACTGCAGCAGTGTAAACGCCTGGAAGATCGTCGTTTTCGAATACTGGCATAAACGGAACAGCACCTGTAGCAACTACAAGATGTTCGGCATCGATGTAGAAGATGCTTCCGTCTCGGAGGTTCTTGCAAGCCACGCGCTTACCTTCGAGCAAATCCCAAACAGTGGAGTTGAGGAAGATATTGCTGTGGTCGTCACCAGCGAGCGACTTTGCTATGTCGAAACCACGCATTCCACCATAAACCTTTTCCTTCTCGAAGAAGAAGAACTGGTGCGTCTGCATATTGAACTGACCGCCAACTCGTTCGTTGTTATCGACAACGATGTTGGCAATGCCCATTTCGTTGAGCTTTTCGCGGCAAGCCAGACCTGCAGGACCAGCACCGATGATTACAACCTGAGTTTTGTAAACCTTGCGGGTTTCGTCCTTTGGTTCGATGACCTGCGGGAAATAATCCTGCGGAATTTCGCGAACCGACTTAACGCCATCGACTGGAGTTATGCAGATACGCTTTATTTCGCCATCGACCAGCATTTGGCATGCACCGCATTTGCCGATGCCGCACTCGAGGCTGCGCTCGCGTCCGTCGATGCTATGACTGTGTACTGGGAAACCTGCTTGATGCAAAGCTGCAGCAATTGTATAACCTTTTTGTCCTGTAACCTTCTGACCATTGTATTCAAAGGTGGTCTGTTCGGTTTGAGGAATGTCCAAAATCGGATGTTCGGTAATTTTGTACATATCTCTAATCTTTTTAATATTTTGTTTGTCAATTAGTTAGTTAAAATATTGCTTGATAAAATTCAAGGCACTAAATTTATATTTTTTTTTAATGCAATTCAAAATTTATTTTTTTAAGATTCTTGCCAAGAATTGGGGGCTGTTAATGTTTTGTCTTGTTGAATATGCAAAATCGAAAATAGACATTCGTCCTTCGAATATCGTAAATATTTATTTACCTTTGCAATTCTTAAAAACATAATATAATGAATAGAGATGATATTATAGAAGTCCTTGGTGCTGTGTGTTATCCAGAAACGGGTAATACTCTTGAGTCCGAAGGTATGATTGGAGATATTGAAGTCGAAGGAAAAGAAATAAATGTAACACTTTTGTTTCCAAAGGCTACCGATCCGTTTCTTGCATCAATCAGACGTGATGTAAAAGATGCTTTGGAGGCTCATTTCGGTGATGTCGCTGTAAATGTTGTAACAAAGGTAAAGCCGAAGGAAACGAAGAAGCAACCTGTAGAGTGTGGTGTCGGCAAGGTAAAGAATATTATTGCTGTAGCAGGTGGCAAGGGCGGTGTTGGTAAATCAACTGTTGCTGTGAATCTTGCAATTTCGTTGGCACAAAAGGGGTATAAGGTAGGTTTGCTCGATGCCGACATATTTGGTCCAAGTGTGCCGAAGATGTTCAACACCGAAGACGCACAGCCTTTGGCAGAAGCCGACAGCGAAGGACGTGAAATTATTATGCCAGTCGAACAATACGGAATTAAGTTGTTGTCGGTTGGTTATTTTGTTGCTCCTGGAAGTGCAGCAATTTGGCGTGGTCCAATGGCTGCTGGTGTAATGAGACAATTTATACAGAATACCAAGTGGGGCGAACTCGACTATTTGCTTTTCGATATGCCTCCAGGAACCGGCGACATACATCTTACATTGGTTCAGACCGTTCCAGTTACGGGCGTAGTGGTTGTTTGTACGCCTCAGCAGGTTGCAATTGCCGATGCTCGCAAGGCGGTTTCGCTGTTCCGTACCAAGGATATCAATGTTCCGATTTTGGGTATCGTCGAGAATATGTCGTGGTTTACACCTGCCGAATTGCCCGACAACAAGTATTACCTGTTTGGCAAGGATGGCGGTGTTGAACTTGCAAAGGCAATGGACACCGAACTTCTCGGACAGATTCCTATCGTGAAGTCAATCTGCGATAGCGGCGACAAGGGAATGCCTGCTTCGATGGAATTTGCAAGCATAGTTGGAAAATTGTTTGCTCAGCTTGCTGCAAATCTGGTAAAGGCTGTCGAAAAGCGCAATGCAACCTTGCCACCGACAAAAATGGTAGAAACAAAGTAAATTTATTCAATATGGAAGAAATAGTAAAGAAAATCCAAGCCTCGATTGATGAGATA
This sequence comes from Bacteroidales bacterium UBA1184, assembly GCA_002310235.1. GTDB lineage: Bacteria > Bacteroidota > Bacteroidia > Bacteroidales > ML635J-15 > Bact-19. The sequence continues at coordinate 20,600 of DBYO01000004.1, read as the reverse complement.
AAACCTTTCCTTCAGCAGGACGGTGGTGACATTGAACTTATTGAAGTAACTCCCGACTTTACTGTGAAGGTAAGATTGCAGGGCGCATGCGGTTCATGTCCGTATCGTATCCAAACCTTGAAACTCGGTGTTGAGGACAAGTTGAAGACCGATGTTCCACAGGTGAAGGAAGTGGTGAATGTAAATTAACAATTGACAATGTACAATGGATAATTATTGAACAAAAAAGGCTGAGCTCTCAGCCTTTTTTGTTATAATTTCTTTACCGTTTTTATTCCTTCCATTATGCCTTCTTCGTCATCGAAGTAGGAGTAGTTAATCTGGAACATATCTTTTTGCCCTTTTACTGGAGTGATGATAGGTTCTCCAGATTCTTCGAGTGCTTCCATAAGGTTGCAGTGTACCGAGAAAGGATCAACGAAATATTCCCATTCACCATTCACGAGTGTATATATATAAAAGGTATGCCAGCAGCTTGTCCACCACCATGGCCAAATGCCAATTTCGATAGTTCCGTTTCCATCCAAATCACCGTAAATTTTTGGTTTGCCGCCAATGCAGGTTTCAACCTCGATTGGCGGAATGTTGCTATCGGAGAACATGATAAGACAGTTGCATTCACCTTCGCATTCCATAAAATGGTCTTCGTCGTTGTATTTTTTAGGTTCCAGTAGGTAGCATGATTCCTTCTTGCCATCGCCATTAAAGTCGTATGTGCCCGAAACGTCATATCTTTCGCCCATTTCCTGGGTCAGATTTTTCGTTTCGGCACGTTTTGCAAGATTTTCATCGGTAACAAGGTCGCTCTCAACCGAAATCTTCCAGAAGTCACCGACTTTGCGAAAATGTAGGTACGATGGATAGTCGGTGGTTTGTCCGCCTACTGTAACACGCTTCACGAAACTACACTTTACTTCGGTGTCGCTGATATTTTCTACTATTACTTCTCCTGTTACTTCTTGCTTGAAGTCGGGTTTTTTCTTGAAAAATGCCAGTTTGTTTTCAATGCATTCGTTTTTGTCCATTGGCGAACCATAAAACATAACGCTCTGGTTGTAAGCATTCGATAGTGCTCCAACATCTTTGGTGTTGTGTGCGTCGCACCATTGTCCGACTAAGGCAGCAAAATCGGTGGCCGTTTCTGACATCGTTTCTATGTTGGCGCTTTTGGCAGGCTCGGTTGTCTTGGGCGATCCGCAGCTCCATGCAATAAGCACCATAAGCATAATTACTATGGGAAAGAGTTTGTTTTTCATAGTATCAATTTTATTCCTCTTCAATAGTTATTTCCTCAATCTTGCATCCTTGGCGAATCTTGTCGAGTACATCCAATCCTTCGACAACCTTGCCGAAGCATGTGTGCTGGCGGTCGAGATGGCTAGTATATTCGCGCGTAAGGCAGATGAAAAACTGGGAACCTCCGGTGTCGCGTCCTGCGTGTGCCATCGACAGAACGCCGCGGTCGTGGTACTGGTTGCCACCGTTTAGTTCGCATTTGATTTTGTAGCCAGGTCCACCTGTACCGACCCTAGGGTCACCGAGGTTGCGCGAGAACGGGCAACCACCTTGAACTACAAATTCGGGAATTACGCGATGAAAACGCAGTCCGTTGTAAAAGCCATCTTCGGCCAGTTTAATGAAATTTGCCACCGTATTTGGTGCGTCGTTGAAATAGAAGTTCATCTTCATGGTGCCAACTTCGGTTTTGATTTTTGCTATCTTCATGCTATAAGTTGTTTTTTTGTTGAGTCGCGGCGTGCCACGGCCGTGCTTTAGGTTTTGTTTATATTAAGACGCAAAATTTTGCGTCTGTACAATAGAGAAATTGCCCTTATTTCTTTATCCAACATTTAACGTTGAAATCGCAGTCCTTGTATTCGTCGTCAACCTTTATGTAAACGCCCTTAACCTTGTCCGTTACCCATTCGTCGACAAGCTTGCTGTTTTTGTCTTCGAGTGCATATTTCTGGATGGTAAGGTAGTCGTCTTTCATGTTGGCCTTGTGTTCCTTAACATCAAGGTCGAGACGAATTATTTTTATCACGCGAATTCCCTTGTTGTCGCTTGATAGGAAAGGCTTTGAAAATTCACCTTCTTTGAGTGACGATAATGCCATTTTTGTGTATGGGTCAAGAAAATCGTCGGTCATATGAGCATCACCGTAATATGGATTCATCACTTTCCCATCCGAACCTTTGCTGTCACCATTGCTGTATTTTTTTACAGCATCGGTGAAACTTATAGTGTCGGTTTTGAGGATGTTGTAAACCTCGGTTGCCTTTCTGTCGGCTTCCTCCAAAGCCTCCATGCTTACTTTGGGTTTCATAAGTATGTGGCGGAAGTTCATCATGTTGCCTCGTTTTTCGATCATCTGTATTATGTGAAAACCATATTCGGTTTCGACTACTGGTGATACGTCAAGAGGACTGGTTAGATTGAACGCCACTTGCGAAAATTCAGGTACAAGGTCCGTTTTGCTAACGAATCCGAGTTCGCCACCTTTCATTGCCGAGCCTGGGTCTTCGGAGTAGAGCACAGCCATTGTCGAGAAACTTTCACCATTTTGTATGCGTTCGCGAATCTTATTGAGTTCTGCAATTACCTTTTCTTTGTCCTCCTTGCTTACTTCTGGCTTTATGACAATTTCAGAAAGTTCGTAGTAGGCTTCGATGGTTGGAATGCTGTCGGCAGGCAGACTTTCGTAGAAATGCTTAACTTCAGAAGGCGTAACCTTGGTGTCGCCAATTATTTTTTGCTGCACTTTTTGAGACATCATTTGCTCTTCTATTGTGCTTCGCAAGTCTTCTTTTATCGACTTGATGGTCTTGCCGAAATACTCTTCAAGTTTCTGTTCCGATCCTATTTGGTTTATGAATACGCTAAGACGGCGATCGAGTTCCATGTCAACTTCTTTTGGTGTAACTTCGATGCTATCTTTCTGTGCTTGCACATACAGTAGTTTCTGAAACATCATGTCCTCAAGTATTTCACAGCGCGTATTGGATGTTATTTCCATTTGTTGGCTTTGCATCTGTATGTACTGGTTTTCGATGTCGGACATCATGATGATTTCGTTGCCTACTATTCCTACTATCTTATCGATGATTCCTTGCGAATATGCGTTTGCGGCAATGAGTAGTGTCAGTATGGAGATAAAAAATATTCTTTTCATAGATTATTGGTTCGCAATCGTAATAGTTCCGTCTGATTTATATTTGTTCAGTAATTCTTTTTTACTCTGAATGTATTTGTCATGCCTGCGTTTGTTCATGATAATTTGTATTATTTGTGGCTTGGCAAGTTCGATGGGTAAAAGATCTCCAGGTATTATGTAGTCGTCTATTTTTACCAAATAGTGTAATGTGTCGCGTATATAGTCCAAAGTATTCTTGTATTTTAATTCGTGAGGTTCGATGGTACTATTGTAATTTATCAGTTTTATGAAATCACTCAGTTCTACCCAGTCTTTTACAAAATATACATTTTTATCGGGACCGTCGCAGTAGTCGGCAAGTTCTTGCTCGCTGTCGAGGTCGCTTTTGCGCAACTTGTCATAAATTTCGTAGTAACGTGTGATTTGGGGAGGAATAGTCATATAATGTGCCTTTACATATGTGGTGTTGATTACATAATCGTTGAGGTGTTTGTCGTAGTATTCGGTTATTTCCTTTTCGGTTATATTCATGTTGACATTGCTGTAGATATACTTGTTGCAGTATTCGTGCGAATATATTTGTCGTCTATATTGCATTATCTTCTTCGATATTTCAGCAGTGTCGGTCATTAGCTTCATAGCCTCGTTGTACATTACTCGTTCGGTAAGCCAACCATCGATGTATTTGTCGGCCAGCTTTGCGCTGTCGGTTGCATCTGCATATGTCCCTATTGCCTGCATAAGCTCTTTTTCGTACAATTTTTCGTGACCAATACTAGCGACGTATTTCTCTTCAACGATAGAATCACTCTTTTTATTGCACGAGAAGAGTAAAAAAGCAAGCAATATCAGTAATAATGACCTATACATTATTGTTTGTTTTCAGAAAGTTCCTTTACTATCTGGTCAAGCATTTCTTTGTGAATCTTCACTGTATATTTTTTGTGAAGTTCGTCTGTCCATATCTTTTCGAGGTAATCCTGATACGCCGCGGTGACAATTCCTCTGATTTCGCTGAGTTGCTTTATAGTTGGCGGAATAACCTTTATTGTGGTAACAACATTGTTGTCGTCCGAATATACTTTTGTCGTGCCTGCAGTTTCAGTAATACCGCTTTCTCTGATTGCGTTGTCAGCAAATAGACTTTGTCCTTTTTCGCTAAGAGCCGATTCTGTTACTATCACAGTTGTCGAGTCTTTGGCATTTAACTTTTCGATTATTGATGTGTTGTCGATGTCGTTATTCAGGGCTTTAACCAGATCCTTGACAGTTTTCGCATCTTTGCACTTGTATGTATGTATGTCGTAACGATAGCCCCACTTATAGTTGTCCTTTACTGTCTCGTAATAGGCTTCGAGTCCTAAAGTGTCGGCAATAGCCTTGTTCCATACGGCTTCGTTGGTAAGAGCGAAAAGCAGTATTCCATCGTGATATTCCTTCATCAGGTAACGGAACGACGGATATTTTTCTTCGAGATGCTTTTCTTCATATTCAACAATGCACTTGTCGCCAAATTGCTTGTATGCGTTCAGCACCAGCATCTTTATGTCAACTGGATCTTGCTTTATATTGAATTTCATCAAGTATTGAGCAAAATCTTTTTCTGTATATTTCTGGTCTTTGATTTCAAATATTATCTTGTCGAGTTTCAGAGTAGAATCGATTTTCCATGAGCCGTTGAAGATGGAATCGGTTACATAAGACTTGTAGAAAGGAGCAATCTTCTTCTGCATATCCTTTACTCCATATTCCTTCTTTAGGTTAGCTATCACCACATCGCGACCCTTATACGATCTCATATTTCCGCTTACTTTCGATTTAAGTTCGGTCTTGCATTCGTCGAAAGACTTTATGTCTTCCTTCTCAAGAAGCTTAATTATGTGGTATCCGTATCCAGTAGAAACTATCTCCGAAATGTCTCCAACATTTTTAAGGTTGAAAGCCGCATCTTCGAATTCTCGAATCATTCTTCCGCCTACGCTTATCCAGCCAAGTTCACCGCCTTTTACTGCAGTTCTGCGGTCGGCGCTGTATTCATCGGCCATTTTTGCGAAGTCGGCACCTTGTTTCAGTTGTGCATAAACTTTGTTTATGGTTTCTTTTGCTTCTTTTTTCTGCTCGTCGGTTGCATCCTGAGGCGATACTACCATGATATGAGCAATTCTGTATCTGCCTTTGGCGGGACGTTTGTCGTTAACCTTGAGTATGTGGTAGCCGAATTTTGTCCTGAATGGAGCAGAAATATCGCCAGGTTTTGTGTTGTACATTGCAGTTTCGAATTCATATACCAGTCCGAAAACGGTGCAGTATCCTAAATCACCATGGTTCTTTGTTACTGAAGGATCTTGTGAGTATTCGTCAGCAAGTTTTGCGAAGTTTTCTCCCTTAACAGCACGTTTGTAAATGTCGTTAATTTTGTTCCATGCTTTCAGTGTATCTTCTGGGGAAGCATTGGAGCCAACCATGATAAGAATGTGGCTTACGTTGATGTCGTATTGCATTCTGTCGTAAGCTTCCCTTACCAGTTCGTCCTCTATACTTTTGTCGCTGAGATATGGTTGGGCTAATTGTTTGCGGTAGCCTGCTATTTCCTGCTTGAAACTGCGCGAAGTGTCGAGTCCAAGTGCTTGTCCTTCGTGGACTTTCAGTTTGAAGTTTACGAACAAGTCCATATATTCGTCAACATCCTTGCGAGTTGCATTCCCGTTGTGATTGGCGTTTTTGTTGAATATGTGTATGAACTCGTCTGCATCAATCTTTTCGTTGTCTATTTCGAGAAGAGTTCTGTCTTGAGCGTACAGACCGATGCCTAAAAGCAGCAAAGCAATCTGTAATATGGTCTTTTTCATATTGAAATTAGTTTACTGATTTCTAGAATAATTGGGAGCTTCTCTTGTAATTGTTATGTCGTGTGGATGATTTTCGACCACACCGTTTGCTGTTATGCGTACAAACTGAGCTTTTTCGTGAAGTTCGTCGATATTCTTTGCTCCACAGTAGCCCATACCGGCCTTCAAGCCGCCGATGAGTTGGTAAATAACTTCGTTGAGGGTTCCCTTGTAAGGTACGCGTCCTGAAATACCTTCTGGAACGAGTTTTTTTACATCGTCTTCCATATCCTGGAAGTAGCGGTCTTTGGAGCCGAGTTGCATAGCTTCGAGCGAACCCATTCCACGGTATTCCTTGAACTTACGTCCGTTGTAGATAATAGTTGAACCAGGAGCTTCTTCGGTGCCTGCGAAAAGTCCACCTGCCATTATCGACGATGCGCCAGCGGCTATTGCCTTTACAATGTCGCCCGAGTAGCGGATACCACCATCTGCGATTACAGGTACACCCGAACCTTTTATGCCTTCGCATACGTTCATTATTGCAGTAAGCTGCGGAACACCGATACCGGCTACAATTCTAGTTGTGCAAATCGAACCGGGACCTATACCTACCTTTATGCCGTCGGCACCGTTCTTTACGAGCAGTTTTGCGGCTTCGGCAGTAGCTACGTTTCCTACTACGAGGTCGATGTCGGTGAATTTTTTGCGAGCAGCTTTCAGTACTTCGTTTACGCTTTTGGTATGTCCGTGAGCTGTGTCTATTACAAGGGCATCAGCACCAGCATTTACTAGAGCTTCCATACGTTCGAGTGAGTCGCCAGTTATACCAACTGCAGCAGCAACGCGCAGACGACCGTGCGAATCCTTGCACGAGTTGGGGCTTACGCTTGCCTTTGTGATGTCTTTGTAAGTGATAAGTCCAACAAGTTTATTGTCCTTGTCAACTACTGGCAACTTTTCGATGCGATATTTCTTGAAAATGTCCTTTGCGGCTTCGATTTTTGTATTCTGGTCTGCTGTGATGAGTTTTTCGGCAGGAGTCATGATTTCCTTAATGGGTTTGCTAGCATCATCTTGGAAACGCATATCACGGCTTGTTAGAATACCGCAGAGACGCTTTTCTGAATCAACAACTGGCAGGCCACCTATGTTGTATTCATTCATGATTTTACGAGCATCGCCTACAGTGCATGCAACGTCTATGGTTACAGGATTTAGAATCATTGCATTTTCTGCACGTTTAACTTGGTTTACATGGCGAGCCTGAATTTCAATAGGCATGTTTTTGTGTATTACACCTATGCCGCCTTCACGAGCCATCGCGATAGCCATACGACTATCGGTAACAGTATCCATTGCCGCCGAAACTATTGGCGTATTTATCTTTATGTTCCTGGAAAACACCGAGCCAAGAGTTACTTGAGCTGGAATAATTTCCGAATATGCGGGTATAAGCAGGACATCGTCGAATGTGAGACCGTCCATGATGATTTTGCTGTTTGTAGCCATTGATTCTTAGTATTAAATTTGAGGTGCGAAGGTACGACTTTTTTTGCAGTAAATGAAAAGTTTTTTTATGTAATATAAGTTCAGTATTTAAACGTAATTTTCGTATCTTTGCCTTTTCTACATCATGAGCCAGTTTCGTGAAATATTGCTGAAATACTGGGGATACGACACTTTCCGTTATCCGCAGGAGGAGATTATCAAGTCGGTGTCGGAGGGAAAGGATACTTTGGGACTGATGCCTACTGGCGGAGGAAAATCGATAACTTTTCAGGTGTTCAGCATGGCAAACAGCGGAGTATGTCTGGTAATTACGCCGCTAATCGCGCTCATGAAAGATCAGGTCGCCAACTTGCAGAAGCGAGGCATAAAAGCAGTAGCCATTTATTCGGGCATGACCCAGCACGAGATAGAAGTGGCGGTTGACAATGTAACTTACGGTGATTACAAATTTCTTTACCTTTCGCCCGAGCGGCTCAAGAACTACTATTTCCGTGAACGGCTTAAGGTCATGAATGTAAATTTGATAACTGTTGATGAGGCGCATTGTATCTCCCAGTGGGGCTACGATTTTCGTCCGCCATATCTCGAAATTGCTGAAATCCGCGACATCTTGCCCAATGTACCAGTGCTTGCGCTTACAGCTACGGCTACTCCCGAGGTGGTGGACGACATTCAAGACAGACTTAAATTTCCTGTACGCAACGTTTTTCAGAAAAGTTTTGAGCGCAAGAATTTGGTTTACTACGTAATAAATACGGAGGACAAGATTCGTAAACTGTTTTCGATTTTGAACAAGGTGCCAGGTTCTGGTGTTTTTTATGTACGTAACCGTAAGAAGACACGCGAATATGCAATGCTTTTGCAGCAGAATGGCATTTCGGCAGACTTTTACCATGCTGGTCTATCGGCGCAGGAAAGATCTGAAAAGCAAGAGGCTTGGCAGAAAAATCAGATTCGTATAATGGTGTGTACCAATGCTTTTGGAATGGGAATCGATAAACCCGATGTACGCCTGGTGATACATCTCGACCTACCTGATTCGCCAGAAGCTTATTTCCAAGAAGCCGGACGTGCCGGTCGCGATGGCAAGAAAGCGTACGCATTCCTGCTTACCAACAATTCGGACAAAGCGCAGATAAAGAAAAATATTACAACATCGTTTCCTGAGTTGTCCAAGGTTAAGGAAGTGTATTCTGCGGTATGCAGTTATCTTGGAGTACCATACGAAGGCGGTGCAAATCAGGATATTCCGTTCGATATATTTGATTTCTCCGCGCACTCTCACATTGATGTGCTTACAACACACAACTGCCTAAAGACATTGGAGTTCGCAGGATTTCTCGAATATGTAGAAGATACAAATACTGTGTCGAGGATAATGTTTATTGTTCGTCGCGACGATTTGTACCAGTATCAGCTTGAAAATAAGAATGTTGATGAGTTTATTAGGTTGATACTCAGAATGTACACAGGCTTGTTTACTGATTATGTAAATATAAGCGAGGAATATATTGCCAAGAAAGCTCAGATATCAGAACAATCGGTTTACGAATATTTTAAGTTACTCGCTAAAAGCAATATAATCAGTTATATACCCAAGACTAACAAGCCGCTTATAAGATTGCTTATGGAACGCCGGCGCGAAAATGACATGTATTTCGATCGCAAGGCACTCGATTCACGTAAGGATAGGGTTGTGTCTAAAATGGAGGCAATGTTGCAGTATGCCACAAGCGACAACAAGTGTCGAAGTCAGCAACTTTTGGCGTATTTTGGAGAGACCGATGTTGACCGATGTGGGGAATGTGATGTTTGTAAACGTCGTAACGAACTGGGCCTCAGTAAGTACGAATTTGATATTATTCTCGATAAAATAAAGCGTATATTGGGAGAATCGCCATATCTTTACAACGATTTGATTGACAAAGTTGACGAGGACGAAGCCAAATGTGTAAATGTGATAAAATGGCTTTTCGACAACAAGAAGATAATGTATAATGAAGAACGTAAAATAAATTGGCATAAATGATGGGAAAGAGAGTTATTATATTGTCTGCGGTAGTATTTTCTGTATTGCTGATGGTATTTTCGGGATGCGGTCCTAGTGCTACCGACCTTGAATGGGAAGGAACCCTTAAAGGGTATTGGAAGCCTGTAAATGAGGAGAGCGGTGAAAGATACACGGCAATACCATATTATCATTTCGGCGATGATGCTCAGGGGGCAACGAAATATTATAAGTACGAAACCACCGACACAATGGTATGGGAAATCCGCCGTAAGCAGTTAAATATATACTACAAGGAGGCGGTTAGCGGGTATAATATCGGTTACAATCAATACAATAGCCGTGCACTGATACATATTCGTAAAATTGCTGAGAATGAGGTTTTGGTTTCGCAGTTGTACAATAGTGGTGCACAGTCCGACTATAAGTTGGTGCGTATTACTCCTGATGATTTTTATTATAGTTACGTTGACACTACAAGTTCAACAAGTGGTAGTGGAAGCGGTCAGCATACTATTGACAATACATTTTAGTTGAATTTTAGAAAATATAAGACGATGAATATATTGGTTTTGGGTTCGGGTGGACGAGAGCATGCAATAGCTTGGAAAATTGCATCTAGTCCGAAAACCGAAAAATTGTATGTGGCTCCTGGAAACGCTGGAACACGTGAAATAGCAGAAAATGTTAACATAAAAGTCGATGATTTTGATGCAATTGCAGATTTTGTATGCAAGGCAAAAATCGACATGCTGGTTGTTGGTCCCGAGGATCCACTGGTAAAGGGAATTGTGGATTATTTTGAGGCTAAGCCAGAATTTGAAAATCTTATGTTGGTCGGTCCCGACAAGTTTTCGGCTCAACTTGAGGGAAGCAAAGAGTTTGCAAAAAAGTTCATGCAGAGATATGCTATTCCTACTGCCAAATATTTGTCGATAACGGCTGAGAATTTATCGGAGGGCGAAAAGTTCCTTGAATCGGTAAATCCACCTTATGTACTTAAGGCCGATGGTCTTGCAGCTGGCAAAGGCGTGTTGATTCTCGATAATCTTGACGAAGCAAAGAGCGAACTTAAAAATATGCTCGGAGGAAAATTTGGCAGTGCTGGAAACAAAGTGGTGCTCGAACAGTACCTCGACGGTATTGAATGTTCGGTTTTTGCTTTGACCGATGGCAAGTCGTATGTACTTTTGCCTGAAGCAAAGGATTACAAGCGTATAGGCGAGGGTAATACTGGTTTGAACACAGGCGGTATGGGTTCGGTTTCGCCGGTGCCCTTCTACGATAAAGATTTTGCAAAAAAGGTGGAAGAAAGGATTGTTATGCCTACTATTGACGGAATACATTCCGAAGGCATGAACTATCGCGGATTTGTTTTCTTCGGACTTATGAATGTAAATGGTGAGCCGTATGTTATCGAGTACAACGTGCGTATGGGCGATCCTGAGACCGAGTCGGTAATGCTTCGCATAAAGTCCGATTTGGTAGAATTGCTTGAAGCGGCAGCAAAGCGTGAGTTGAAGGGGCAGACTATAGAATTTGATTCGCGGTCAGCTGCTTCTGTGATGTTGGTTTCGGGAGGTTATCCCGAGGCATACGAGAAAGGCAAAATAATTAGTGGTCTTGAAAAAGTGACAGATAGCATTTGTTTCCATGCAGGCACCTCTGTTTCGGGTAGCGACGTAGTTACATCCGGCGGTAGGGTGATTGCAGTAAGTAGTTATGGTGACTCAATATTCGATGCACTAAAAGTTTCGTATTCTTCGTTGAAAAACATATCGTTCGACAAGTGCTATTACCGTACCGACTTAGGATTCGATTTGAAATGAGTTTGTAGATGCTGAAACTATTAAAATCAAATAATCCGCTCAACTACGTTCTGGTATTCGTACTGATGTTTTGTCTGTGGGCTTACAAGTTTGTTGTAATGCCTACGGCTGTCAATACATGTGGAATGCAGTCGTATTTTTTCAGATTTCTATATGAGTCGTCACTGTTTCAGTATATTTATACGGCGATTGCGTTCGCATTGGCTTTTGCTTTTGCATGCTATGTGTCGGTATCAAATTTTAGATTGCAGATAGTAGAGTCTGGTTATCAACTTCCCACATTGTTTTTTGCAATGCTTACAGGATGTTTGATAAATGCGCAGAGGTTTATTCCCGAGATGTTTGCCACGCTGTTTGTGGCTCTTGCCATATTACGTATTTTTTCGATGTACAATAAGTACGAGGATATCAGAAGTAGTCTGGATGTAGGTCTTCTTTACGGGCTTTCGCTTTTGTTTGCATACAAGTATATCGTACTTCTGCCAGCAGTGATTGTTGTCTTTATTATCGTGAAACCTGTATCGTGGCGCGATCTGTTTTCATTTTTTCTTTCTGTGATGTTCGTTTGCGCCATGGCAATCTGTCTTGTATGGCTCTATGGCGACCTAAACGAGATGTTCCTATCTGTCAAGAATGAAGTTACAACATTTGTGTTCGCTGAGAAATACAACTATCTTAATTATGTTTTCATTATTCCGGTAATTTTTTCGTTGTTCGTTTCGTTACTATCGATTTTTATCCTAAAGGTATTCCGGAAGGCAGCCGAAATGAAATATTACCAGTCGATGCTTTTCCTGTTGATATATTCCGGTCTATATCTAGCGTCGCCGCTTGCATCAAACGAATCGATATGGCTTATGTTTTTCCCATTATGCTATCTGCTTTCAAATATAGTGGTGAATGCCAGACGGAGAGTTGTTCAGGGGCTAGTGTTTTATGGGCTTCTTGTATGTTTGATAGTGTCACAAATATTGCAGGTGGTATATTATAATTCGATTTTTTAGGATTTATACCTATATAATTTAGTATATGAAAACTCAAGAGTATTATTTGGATTATTTCAGAAAGCATCTTTCTTCGTTCCTTGATGCTATGGAAACCGAGCCTAGATTTTTGTACGAGCCAGTTAGATATGCACTTTCGGCAGGCGGAAAACGTATTCGCCCAGTGTTGTGTCTGATGTCTGCGGAAATGTTCGGGACTAGTGCCGATAAAGCTGTGGATGCAGCTCTTGGACTTGAGATTTTTCATAATTTCACTTTGCTGCACGACGACATAATGGATAAGTCGGATATGCGTCGCGGTCGTCCTACTGTGCATAAGAAGTGGACGGAAAATATAGCCATACTTTCGGGAGACCTAATGTCGTTGGTTGCTTGCAAGTGTGCTGCAAAAACTGTCGATAATCGGGAGAAAGTTCTTGAAACTTTTTTGCAGACAGCTATAGAGATTTGTGAAGGTCAGCAGTATGACATGGACTTCGAGACTGAAAGCGAAGTTACGGTTGACGATTATATGAAGATGATAAACTTGAAGACGGCAGTTTTGCTTGCCGGAAGTTTGAAGATAGGTGCGCTTATTGCAAATGCTTCTGCCGACGACTGTGAAAACATTTACCAGTATGGACGATATGCTGGATTGGCATTTCAACTGCAGGACGATTTGCTTGATACATACGGAGATTCAGCAGTGTTTGGAAAACCCATTGGTGGTGACATTGCCGAAAATAAGAAAACTTTTTTGCTCATAAATGCAATAAACTTGGCTTCTGGTAGCACAAAAAGGGAATTGTTGGAATGGATCTCGAAAGAGACCTTCGACCGTGCCGAAAAATACAATTCGGTAAAAGCCATATATGATTCTTTAAAAATAAAAGAACTAACGATTAAAAAAATCGAGGAATGCTATTGCATTGCCAACTCATATTTGCAGAAAGTAAGTTTGCCTGATTCTGAAAAAGCCGTACTTCGCGACTTTATGGATTCGATGAGGTCGAGAAACTATTAATAAGTTTTGATTCATAGCTATTTACAGTCGAATAAAGACAAGATTGCCAAAAGTTTATATTTCCTTTGTTTCGAATATCCTAAAATATTAATTTTGCGCCCTCAAAAATTGGATTGTGACAGAATTTTTGCAAGGCATATTTTTGTACGATGAGAATTCACCGTTGATTTTTACGAAGATGTTCTTCTGGATATTCTTCGCGTTGGTTCTGTTTGGATATTCGTTCATTTGCAACCGACCGAAACTTAGGTCGCTGTACCTCTTCCTTGCAAGCTTGTTCTTCTACTACAAGTCGAGTGGATTTTTCTTTATTCTGCTGGTAGTGAACATTATACTAAACTATTTCATTGGTAATGCAATCCATAGGTCTGATAAGGAAGGCAAGCGAACTACATATCTGGTACTCAGTGTCTTCATAAACCTATTTATCCTTTCGTACTTCAAATACACATTTTTCTTTGTCGATGCCTTCAACTCGATGTTCGGAACGCATCTGGTGGCGACAAATTACCTTGCGGGACTATCGAATATGATAGTGGGCACGCAGTTCAACCTGTCGGAAATATTTCTGCCAGTCGGAATTTCGTTCTACACCTTCCAGACAATGTCTTATACAATAGACATCTACCGTCGTAAGCTTGATCCTGTGAAGAACATAATCGACTTTGGATTCTATGTGTCGTTTTTCCCGCAACTTGTTGCTGGACCTATTGTCCGCGCGTCGGAGTTTGTGCCACAGATTTACCAGAAATATTCGCTCACTCGCTACGAATTCGGCTCGGCAGTGTTTATGATACTCAAAGGCTTGGTAAAGAAGATTATGATTGGCGATTACATTGCCGTCAACTTTATCGATCGCGTGTTCACCAACCCCGACATGTACACTGGTTTTGAGTCGCTTATGGCGATGTTCGGCTATTCGCTGCAACTGTACTGCGACTTCTCTGGCTACACCGACATCGCCATAGGTGTTGCCTTGCTGATGGGCTTCCGTTTGAGCAAGAACTTCAATTCTCCGTACAAGTCGAAAAACTGTTCCGAATTCTGGACACGCTGGCACATTTCGCTGTCGTCGTGGCTCAAGGACTACCTCTATATTCCGCTTGGCGGAAACCGCAAGGCAACCATCGGAACCTATCTGAACTTCGGATTCATTTTACTGGTAATCATGCTAATGGCATCGAGTTGGATAGTTACCGTTGCAATACTGGCATTTGCACTCGTGTTGTTCCTACTGATAAGGTTTGTGCCTTCGGTGGCAGATGGCATCAAGTCGAACATCAACCGATTGATAACCATGCTTCTCGGTGGTATGTGGCACGGTTCAAGCTGGAATTTTCTCGTGTGGGGCGGACTTAATGGCGTGGGTTTGATTTTCGACAAGTACTGGCAGAAAATCAGTCCGTTTGCAAAGTTCAAAGGTGGATTTATGAATTTTATCAGGGTGCTCAATACCTTCCTTTTCATAACGGTAACCTGGGTGTTCTTCCGTTCTCAGGATTTCGACACGGCAATCGCTATGTTTAAGAATGTGTTTACCAATTTCCATTTCGAGTATGTCCCTGACGTGATTGCTGCATACTACAAAGTCTTTCTACTGATGTTTTTCGGCTATCTGACGCATTGGTTCAGTGGAAGGTTGAAAGACAAATGGCGCAACAAATTCATCGATATGCCGCATTGGGTACATGCTATTGTTGTGCTCGTAGTGATATTCGCTGTGTATCAGTCGATTTGCTCTGACATGCAGGCATTCATTTATTTTCAATTCTAGGGCCAACAGGCAGACAGGCTAAAAGGCTAACTGTCGAGCAGAAGACCTGTCCAACAGAAGACCAGTCAGTCTGTTAGACTGCAAGACTGTGAGCCTGTTAGACTGCTAGCCTAATGAGTCAAAATTTCGTTTCCTGTTTCAGTAATCAGTATCTGGTGTTCCCATTGTGCCGATGGCTTGAGGTCCTTGGTGACGACGGTCCAGTCGTTTTCTTCGATATAGATTTCCTTCTTACCCATATTAATCATAGGTTCGATGGTAAAAGTCATGCCGGGGATGATAAGTTCCTCGGTGCCACGTTTGCCATAGTGCAGAACCTCTGGAGGTTCGTGGAATTTCACGCCACAGCCGTGTCCGCAAAGTTCGCGCACTACGGAATAGCCGTTCTTTTCGGCATGTTCTTGTATTGCAGCGCCAACATCTCCCATGCGTGCCCATGGCTGAGCAGTGGCTATACCTATTTCGAGGCATTCCTTTGTCACCTTTACCAATCGTTTGCACTCCTCGCTTACCTCACCAATCATAAACATTCGCGATGCATCGGAGAAATAGTGGTTGTAAATTGTTGATACGTCAACGTTTACAATGTCGCCATTGCGCAGGAATTCCTTTTTGCTCGGGATTCCGTGACAGACTATTTCGTTACGCGAAACACAGCAACTTTTTGGAAATCCTT
Organism: Bacteroidales bacterium UBA1184; assembly: GCA_002310235.1. Classification (GTDB taxonomy): domain Bacteria; phylum Bacteroidota; class Bacteroidia; order Bacteroidales; family ML635J-15; genus Bact-19. The sequence continues at coordinate 4,812 of DBYO01000004.1, read as the reverse complement.
CGTAGTGGAGTGGCGCTGGGATTGCTCCGTGCGAGGTGGTAAATTCGTAAACCATATCGTCAACATCCTGGGTTGTTATTCCCTCACAGATATTTTCCGAAATGTAGTCGAGCAATGCTGTATTTATCTTTGCGCTTTCGCGTATGCCTGCAATCTGCTCATCACTGCGAATGATTCTCAGTGGTGGAATCTTGTATCCTTTTGCTCGGTATTCCTTAATTTTTTCCCGCAGTTCAATCGGAAGAAGCGGAGCATATTCCTTTTTTGACATTGTTTTGAAAATTTTTGCAAAAATACAATTTTATTTACGATTCTCAATTGGTAAAATAGAACAGAGGCATGGCGGACAAAAATGTTTGGGAAGTCTATTAATTAATATATAGGTATATGTTTGAGAGAATAGATTCATTAAATAATAGCAAATTGTATCATTTTCGGTTGCCCTTGGAGCATTTTTGAAGCTTTTGATAATTTTTTTTGCCATAAAATATATATGTAAAAAATTATTTTTGTAATTTTGTACCTCCCTTAGAGGACTATGTTTAACAAAATAAATTTTTTTATATGTCAGGACATAATAAATGGTCAACGATCAAGAGAAAAAAAGGCGCATTGGACGCTAAAAGATCAAAAATCTTCTCGAAATTAGCAAAAGAAATAACAATAGCAGTTAAGGAAGGTGGAGGAACCGATCCCAACTATAATGCAAAATTGAGACTTGCAGTCCAGAATGCAAAGGGTGTGAATATGCCTAAGGACAACATAGAAAGAGCTATTAAGAAGGGTGATCAGGATGGTGCAAATTTCATGGAAATCACTTTCGAAGGATATGCAGCTCATGGTATAGCACTTTTTGTAGAATGCTTGTCGGACAACAATAACAGAACAGTATCATCGGTTCGTGCAGCTTTCAACAAGTTCAACGGTACTCTCGGAACTAATGGTTCCTTGAGCTTCCTTTTCGAACGCAAGGGCGTTTTTGAGATTCCAATGTCGGATTCTATTAGCATGGACGATTTCGAACTCGAAATTATTGACGCTGGTGCAGAAGACATCGAAATGGATGAAGAAACCATTACTGTAACTTGCTCGTTCGAAGATTTCGGCAACGTAAACAAGAAGTTGGAAGAAATGAATATTGTTCCTACTTGCGCCGAACTCAGAAGAATCCCGAACGACACCAAGGTTATTTCTCCCGATGATGCAAAGGGTGTTTTGAAGCTTATAGACGTTCTCGAAGACGACGATGATGTTGTAAACGTATTCCACAATATGGAAATGACCGACGAAATCGTCGCAGCAATGGAAGAATAGAATATTATTTCTTTAAAATAGAGAGGTCGGAAAATTGATTTTCGACCTTTTTGTTTTGTGCATATAACGTTTTGATTATTAATTATTTATGTGTTATTATTGTCCAAACTTCAATATTTTTTGAAAAAAAATCAAAAAACATTTTGTCATGTCGTATTGATGTACTATTTTTGCAGTCCCAAAACGATGGGAATTTTGGTCCGATCGTCTAATGGTTAGGACGTCAGATTTTCATTCTGGTAATCGGGGTTCGATTCCCCGCCGGACTGCAGAAAGCCACTGAATTTCAGTGGCTTTTTTGTTATTGTTCCGCAAAATTGCACATGCAGCCCGATGAGAAGAATGTGTTGGAAGTGTTTTTCAAATCGTTGCGGCTATATGAAAATTCAAAAGGAAACTTGTTTTTCATCATTTTTGCTTATCTTTGTGGCATGAATAGATGTTTGTTTTTGTTTTTATTGTTTCTATCCGCCGAAATCTTTGCACAAGGCGTGGCTAAGGTTTCGGTGGATACTTTATCCACTGATGATAAGTATGTCAAAATTGTAATATTCAGCGATATGACTTGGGATTCGCTTGTAATGCCAAAACCCAAGCATGTTAATTCCGAATTATACGATATCGATTGGGTTACAACCGACCACAATGCACACAGAAATTTCGATATTACAACACTTCCCGACACAATAGTACTGCCACTTATCGAGGATTCAACCGACTTTCGTATGCCACGTGTAGGTTTCGTGTTTTCGAAATACGGTTGGCGTCACGGTCGTGCACACACAGGTAGCGACATACCGTTAAATGTTGGCGATCCCGTATATTCTGCTTTCGAAGGTAAAGTGAGATACACTGGCTATTGTGGTGGATATGGGAACCTTATAGTTGTGCGTCATCCCAATGGACTTGAAACTTATTACGGACATTTGTCGAAAATTCTGGTGCGCGAAAATGAAACTGTTGATGTTGGCGAAGTGATTGGCCTTGGTGGAAGTACAGGTCGTAGCACCGGTCCGCATCTGCATTTCGAGACCAGATATAAGGGCTTTCCGTTCGACCCGGAGACTATTGTCAACTGGAAGGACACAACCTTGCGATGCGACACTCTTGTGCTGCCGCGCAACAAGCTAAACTCGACGACAAGATATTCATCATCGTCATCATCGTCGTCGGCAAGTACTGTCGAGACTGGCGAAGGTACATATCATATCATTCGTCAGGGCGACACTTTGAGCGCAATTGCACGCCGTTATGGTACCTCTGTAAGCAAAATTTGTTCGCTTAACAACAATCTTACACCAAATACCATATTGAGTCTGGGTCGTAAGATACGTGTAAAATAGAGAGTTATATACAAAATGATAGGCTAATAAAAATATTGGAATATTTTTGAACAGAATTTTGTGGATTAAAAAAAAACATGTACTTTTGCCGTCCAAAAAATTAGTAAGAATAATTAAAAAGTAAAATACAATGAAAAAGGGAATACATCCTGATAAGTATCGCTTAGTAGCTTTCAAGGACATGTCGAATGAAAATGTTTTCATTACGAAGTCAACCGCTAATACAAAAGAAACCATTGTTGTTGATGGTGTTGAATATCCTCTGTATAAGCTTGAAATCTCCAACACATCTCACCCGTTCTACACTGGTAAGATTAAGCTTGTTGATACAGCAGGTCGTGTTGATAAGTTCCGCAGCCGTTACCAGAAGCATTTGGAACAGCGTGCTGCTGCAAAGAAGTAGTATCGTTCTTGCAATAATACAGGATAGGGAATACCCATTGGGCTTTCCCTTTTCTTGTTTGTGTATGATGACTAATATTTAAGTATATGAAGAATTGTTTTTATTTAATCGTTTTGTTGGTTTTTACTATGGTATCGTGCAACAATAACAAAAATGAGGTTGTGGATGATGGCAGCAAGTGCGAACAGCAATGTTCAGAACAGAAGAACCAAGTGGTTGATTGCATAATGAGTCGTCGTAGCATTCGTGCATACAAGTCCGAGCAGATAAAATACGAGGAATTGCAGACCATCCTCGAGTGCGGTATCAACGCACCGAGTGCACGTAACTCGCAGCCATGGGAAATCCGCGTTATGAGAGACAGAGAAGCTATCAATAATCTCAATAAGGCTATCATTGCCGATATGATTGAGAAGCGTCCCGAAGCAAAGGAGCGTTTTGCCGATGAGAATGCAAGTGTTTTCTTCCATGCACCTACTTTGCTTGTAGTTGCATACGACACAACCCAGTACTGGGGACAGAGCGATTGCGGTATGCTCGTACAGAACATTTTGCTTGCTGCAGAATCGATGAACATTGGTTCGTGCGCTGTTGGCTGCTGCCGCGACTACATCAACTCGCCGAAGGGCGCCGACTTTGTAAAGTCGCTTAACCTTCCCGAAAACTATGTGGTTTACCTTACCGTAACCCTCGGCTACAAGGACGAAACTCCCGATGCCAAGCCTCGCGACGACAAGAAGGTTGCGTATATGGAATAATAGGTGAACAAAAAGACTTTTTAAATGTTCCATTTGCCGGAAAGGTGGATGGAACATTTTTTTTGTGATGAAATAATATTATTATCTTTGTAGCGAAGCGCAACAGAAATGAAGGTATTGGGAAATAGATTGAATTATTACTAATATGACTTATTATAAGAAATATGTTTTCGCCTTGCTTTTTGTAATGCTATATAGCATTGCATTTTCGCAGACAAGGTTTAACAAAATCGTAGATTTGGATAGGAATGCTCATCATATATTAGTATCAGTGACACCTAATGATTCTGTTTATATAATCGTTTGCGGAACGGACAATTATGAACAACCAGATGATAGACGATGCTCATTAATAGCTGTATTAGATAGTACTGGGACATGCATAAGTAAAAGTATTGTTGCTGATAATACAACAGATGTATATGAAAATGATTTTGACCAGAAAATTGTTATAACAAATCATGGAACATATAAGTATATATTTGTAAAAGAATGGCTAGGGGCATATATATGTGAGTTTGATGAATATTTGGACATAATAAATTCCCGAACTATATATTTTTCAAATGACTCATCTTTGGTAAATGTAAAAATACCAGGATTCACAAATATTGATGATTACTTGTATATACCCGCATCAACAAAAATAGATACACTGGATACGGAATTTTGGCATCCCATATTGTATAAGATTGATAGTAATAATAATCTAATCTACAAGAAAAACCTATATCTGGATAATTCTAAACACCAATATTTTCATATTAGAGAAGCCCACGACAGCAATCTCATAGCATTTGGGAATATAAACTCTTTGTATAATCTACGGTGGTTAGTCTCAAAGATAGATACTGCAGGCAATATTATGTGGCATCATATATACGGGCGTTCAGGATGGCAAAATGGATGCGATAAATTCATCGCTTCCTCTCCCGATTCCTGCTATGTAATGAGCGGCGTGTATCCCATATGTTATGCAAACCGTTTTCAAGAA
>DBYO01000014.1:93644-97069 GCA_002310235.1 Bacteroidales bacterium UBA1184 | reverse complement strand
AAATAAAAATCTTATCTTTGCCCCAAATTTTTCAAAAAATTCATTAAAAACTTAAAGACATAACATAATGGAAGAAATCAAAACCACTGCCTTCACGCAGTTTCACATCGCACAGGGCGCACAGATGGCACCTTTCGCTGGCTTCAACATGCCAATCCAGTACACTAGCATAAACGACGAGCACATCTTCTGCCGCGAACATATCGGCGTTTTCGATGTTTCTCACATGGGCGAATTCTGGGTAACCGGCGACAAGGCTTTCGACTTCGTACAGAAGGTTACTTCGAACAATGTTGCCGACCTCACCGACGGTAAGGTTCAGTACTCGTGCCTGCCTAACAACGACGGCGGTATCGTTGACGACCTCTTGGTTTACAGAATCAACGACAAGAAGTATTTCCTCGTTGTAAACGCAGCAAACATCGACAAGGACTGGAACTGGTGCATCGCAATAGCAGAAAAGATGGGCTTGAAGGTAGGACAGGACATAGTTAACGCTTCTGACGAATACTGCCAGCTCGCTGTTCAGGGTCCTTACGCTCTGAAGGCTATGCAAAAGCTCACAAAGGCTAATGTAATCGACATGGAATACTACACCAACAAGATTATCGAATTTGCTGGCATTCCAGAAGTTATCTTCTCGACAACTGGTTACACTGGTGCAGGTGGATGCGAAATCTACGCAAAGAACCCATACGCCGACAAGCTGTTGAAGGCTGTTCTCGAAGCAGGTGAAGAATTCGGTATCAGGATGATTGGTCTTGGCGCACGCGACACTCTCCGCCTCGAAATGGGATTCTGCCTCTACGGACACGACATCAACGACACCACTTCGCCAATCGAAGCAGGTCTTGGCTGGATTACCAAGTTTGTTGACGGCAACGACTTCACCAACCGTGCATACCACGAGAAACTGAAAGCTGAAGGCACCAGCAAGATGTTGAAGGGCTTCATCCTCGTTGACCGTGGCATTCCGCGTCCCGAATACCTCGTTTACGATGCAGAAGGCAACGAGATTGGTCATGTTACCTCGGGAGCAATGTCGCCAATGATGAAGAAGGGTATCGGTATGGCATACCTCAACCGCGGCTTCTGGAAGGAAGGCACTGAAATCTACATCGACATCCGTGGCAAGAAGGTAAAGGCCGAAGTTAAGAAGACTCCGCTCTTCAAGGACCAGATGCCTCAGGTTAAGTAGTTATACATTTGTTTCCATATTAAGAATCTCGGAATCTCGGTTCCGAGGTTCTTTTTTAAAATTTATGGGCATACTAATGATTACAAAATCCACAAAAAACTAAGTTTCGCTCTGGTCGGTAATTTTCAATTTTCAACTTTCAACTGTCAATTAAACTTATGGCAACCACCTCAAACTTTGTAGATTATGTAAAGATATACTGTCGTTCGGGAGCAGGCGGCGCAGGTTCGATGCACTTCCGCCACGAGAAATTCGTGGAGAAAGGCGGTCCCGACGGTGGAAACGGAGGTCGTGGCGGACATATAATCCTGCACGGCACAACCAATGTGTGGACACTTCTGCACCTCAAGTACAACCGCCACATCTTCGCCGAGAACGGCACTAACGGTAGCGGCGCACTATGCACTGGCGCAAACGGCAAGGACATTACCCTCGATGTGCCGCTCGGAACTATCGCCCGCGATGAATACACCGGCGAAGTGCTCTGCGAAGTCACCGAGAACGACCAGGAAATTATCCTTCTCAAAGGTGGTCGTGGCGGACTAGGCAACGCAGAATTCAAGACGGCAACCAACCAAGCGCCAAAGTTCTCGCAGCCCGGCGAACCCGGAATCGAAAAGACCGTAATCCTCGAGCTGAAAGTGCTTGCCGATGTCGGTCTCGTAGGTTTCCCCAATGCAGGCAAATCGACATTGCTGTCGGTTGTTTCGGCAGCAAAGCCCGAAATTGCCGACTACCCTTTCACCACGCTAGTGCCTAACCTCGGCATCGTAGCCTACCACGACTACAAGTCGTTTGTAATGGCCGACATCCCAGGAATCATCGAGGGCGCAAGTCAGGGCAAAGGTCTGGGACTTAGGTTCTTGCGTCACATAGAGCGCAACTCGATACTGCTGTTCATGGTTCCCGCCGACACCAAGGACATCCGCAACGAATACGAAGTGCTGCTCAACGAACTCACGCAGTACAACCCCGAACTGCTCGACAAGAAGCGCATCCTTGCCGTCACCAAGTGCGACCTCATCGACGACGAACTTCAGGAAATGCTTTCGAAGGAACTGCCCGAAAAGATTGAAACAGTCTTCATTTCGTCGGTGGCACACAAGAACATAGACAAACTTAAAGACCTAATCTGGAAGGCTCTTAACGAATAGCTGTATGATTGAAAGCCTTGAACTTATCGACCGCGAGATTCTGCTCATTATAAACGGATTGCACGCCGACTGGCTCGACCCGATAATGTGGGCGATAAGCAGCAACTGGTTCTGGCTTCCGATGATTGCACTATTCATCTTTATGGCGGTGAAGCGTTTCGGGAAATGGTGCTGGATTCCTATACTGGCAGCCACGCTGTGCTTCGCCACTACCGATGTCGTTTCGCACAATGTGAAGGAATCGGTACAGCGCTATCGTCCCACCCACAATCTTGAAATAGAAGACGAAGTCCATATCGTAAACGACTATCGCGGAGGAATGTACGGCTTCTTTTCTGGTCACGCTGCCAATAGTTTCGGGCTTGCACTAATCACAATGCTTTTCATCCGCAGGAAATGGTACACAATAACCGCACTTTGCTGGGCGACAATCGTCTCATATTCACGAATGTACCTCGCAGTCCACTACCCTGCCGACATATTTGTAGGATTCTGTTTTGGCATCTCGGTGGCAGTGGCATTTTACATAGTGACAAAGGCGATTACAAAAAGGACGGGATTCAATTTGCCGAGAGAGTAAATAAGAAGCACCCACAATCACAACATATAGTTAATTCCAACATCTCTTTTCATCATTTTTCGGGATTGCACACCTATCGCAACGGCTATACCTTTGCAAAACCAAAGTTAATTTACATTTATTTACACAAACTCAAAAAACGATGAACAAACTTTCATTTCAATAAAGACTGAATTTTATAAGGCATACAAAAAATCATAGTAAAACTGGCTGTGTCGTGAGATATGGCCATTTTTTGTCTCCCTCCCCCAAAAAATGACGCTTTTTCATCTTCCTTTCTTAATTTTTTCTCGTCACACGACACATTCTCAAAGAAAAATAGACATAGAACTCATTATTAATCAACATATTATCTCGCAATAAAAATTTTTCAAAAATATTTTAGTTTATATTATAAACTTGTTTATTTTTGCAAAGTGATTTAAGAACTAACGCGCGGTGGTGATTAGGTCACAAAAAGAAATAATAAATAAGGTTAATTTAAAATTTGATA
>DBYO01000014.1:61716-93474 GCA_002310235.1 Bacteroidales bacterium UBA1184 | reverse complement strand
TGCGCCTGGTTTGCCATGCCTGCATTGGGTTTCCCCATCGTGAGAATCCTCGACAGGAAGAATACCGATGTGCCACAAAATGTCATCAACAAGCAGCTTGGACTGATATGGCTCACCTATTGCATTTTTGCAGTCAGTATCAGTGTCATAGCAATGCTGGCGGTACCTATGAATATTTCGCTCGTCATTGTCGTGCTCCTAGGTTTTGCCGAAAGCATCTCGGGATTCCTGCTTAAAAACTGGGCTATCACCATCGGTGGATTTATCCTTGGCATCGGCGGAGCCGTGTTTGCATCAATGGTTCACAACGAGGCACAACTGCTCATTTTCACCCTCGGTGGAATTATTCTAGTGGTAACAGGTCTAATTATTAAATTTCAATACAAGTAGCTATGTTTCCGAAACTTGACCCGATTCTTCATTCGGAGCTGAGATTGGCGGTGATTTCCATTCTGGCCGATGTCGATAGTGCCGAGTTTAGCTACATCAAGAAGCAGACTGGCGCAACGTCGGGAAATCTCAGCGTGCAAATCGACAAGCTTAGTGCTGCTGGCTACATATCCGTCGAAAAAGGCTTCAAGGGGAAAATGCCCTGCACAACCTGCAAGATAACCCCAGCCGGAATTGAAGCATTCGAAAACTATGTGGCTGCGCTGAAAGAATACATTTCAACAGAAAAATAAAGCTTGGGACAAATAACATCATCCGCCTTTTTGTCATCCTGAACTTGTTTCAGGATCTGAAAAGGCGGGTGATGTTTTATGCGAATGCCAACACTCTAAAAATGCATTTTCCATCAGCAACAGGCAATCGTAAAAAACTTCAAAAAAAAGTTACAACAAAAACATCTCCAATTAGAATTTATTTCTTAACTTTGGCATTCGTCTATAAATGTGTTTTTATGAAACGACTTTTAATAACGATTGCTGCGATAATTATGTCCATACAGGCATTCTCACAGTTGCCTGACCAATTCACAGAAACAGTCACTCTTACCGACTACTATGGTGACACATACAATATTAATGCTCTACTTGCAGACGGCAAATATATTGTATTCGACTTTTTTTTCACCACTTGCCATGTTTGCCAAGAGGAAACCCCAGAACTCTCAAACCTATATACAGCAATGGGATGTAATAGTGCTGATGTCATAGTAATAGGACTAGAAATCACTGAACACGACGCCTCACACGACATTGAGTGGTATATGAATGAATTTGGAGCAACCTATCCTATAGCGCCCTTTGCGAACAACCCAATAAACGCCACACTTTTTGACAACTGGGGATTCGATGGAACTCCGGCATACATTCTTATACAGCCAAACCGCTCAATGAACGAAATGATGAGACCAGTCAGTGCAGACCAGCTTACTGCTGTAGGAGCACACGAAAGCGCTTGCCCCGACAACATGCCTATCGCTGACTTTATTGCTAATAGAACCCGTATTCCAGCAGGAGAAACAATAACATTCACCAATCGTTCACAACGTTCAAATTCGTGGGAATGGTCATTCCCAGGCGGCACCCCAGCAAACTCTACCGAAGAAAACCCAACAATAACATATAACAATGTAGGAACATACGCGGTTACATTAACAGCCAGAAACCGTCAAGGCAACGAAGACACTAAGACACGCACTGCTTATATCGAAGTTGTTCCTCCGCCAACCGAAGCTCCTACTGCATACTTTGCCGCCAACCAAGTAACCGTGATCGCAGGTAATGCAATAAACTTTACCGACCTTTCACAAGGCCAGCCATGGACATGGATTTGGCACTTCGAAGGAGCAAACCCATCGAGTTCTACAGACCAACACCCACGCAATATAAGATACAATACAGTCGGACACTACGATGTAACTCTTATTGCACAAAATATGCTTGGCTCAGACACCCTGACACTCGAAAATTACATAAACGTAATTCCTTCGATTGGCGATGCAGTTCCTGCTCCAAAATTCTCTTGCAACAGCAGACTCGTACAAGTCAACACTCCTGTACGCTTCACCGACGAATCGGAAGGCTACCCGATGAACTGGGCATGGGAATTTGAAGGCGGAGAGCCATCTACTTGCGAATACCAAGTTGTCCAAGGCGGTGTAACTTACGAAAATTCGGGAATATACGATGTAACTTTGGCTGTATCTAATCCTAATGGCGGTAAAATCCTTACCAAACGTGACTATATTGTTGTTTATGAAAACTATGTTGGCTCGTACTGCGACACGCTATGTAACCTGCTCGACAACGAAACCGCTATAAAACTTAATGCTCATGGTCTTACTGGATATCTAGGAGGACATAATAGCGACCGAATTACGACTTATGCAGACAAATTTGAATACTACACATTCAACGAAATATCATCAATTATCGTCCCAATACTGAAGCTAGAATACACAAACGACAACGAATACATTACTTTCATCACCTGGGACGGCAACGACCCAGTTCCAACAACAATACTATCAGAACAAAAGGTTTACCTGAAGAATCTCAGAGAAAACTACTATCAGGAGATCAACTTCGCTACCCCACTGAGGGTTGACGGACCATTCTACCTTGGATATAGAATAAGATACACAGCAAACGAAAATATTGTCATCGGACTTTCTAACAACCGTGGATATGGACGCAAAAACACACTTTTTGTAATGAAAGACAGCACATGGATGAGCGTTCCTGACGCATACGACGGTATATCAACCTCAACAGGTATAAAGGTAGCTTCATGCCTTGTTGGAATAGAAGACGATGAATTTACTGAAAACGTCATAATTTACCCCAACCCATGTAACACTATGCTGAACATCGAAAATACATACGGCTTCGAGAAAAACGACTTTGTTGAAATTTTCGACAATCTCGGACGCCTTGTATATTCGAACAATAATCTTAGCGGATATAATTTAGAGATAAACGTAAATAATCTTCCAGTAGGCACATACATAACAAGAATGTTCACTCATGGAAAGATTTCCGTTGAGAAATTCGAGAAGGTAAACTAGTAACAATGCTCACAATAAAAAAGCAACAGAATACTGTTGCTTTTTTTGTTATATACCAAAACATTAACGCTGACAACCCAACAAAAGCGGAAGTTGAAAAACTCTATTAAAAATAAATGTATTAAATTTGCACGTTTTTTATTGCTATATAGCAATGTATATGGTTTGGTAAACATCTATGAATCAAATCTATTACATTGCAAAAAATAAAAATTAGGACAAACAAAGGACAATGAAAACTTTCAATAAGTACATCCGCAAGGACAGCACAGCATTGATAACCGGAGCAAGTTCGGGAATGGGACTTAAATATGCCGACCAGTTAGCAAAATCGGGATGCAACCTATTGATAGTTAGCAACGAGGAAGAAAAGCTCAAAGCAGTTGCAGAACGTCTCCAAAACGAATATCACGTTAAGGTTATACCTAAATACCAAGACCTCGCAAAACAGGAAGCAGCACAAGAACTTTTCGACTTCTGCCAGCAGAACAACATTCAGATTGATATCCTTATCAACAACGCGGGCATATTCTTTTTCAAGGAACTTAACAAGGACACCATTGAGAAAGCCAGCGCAATGCTGATGCTCCACGTATATACCCCTACCCGATTGTGCTCGATGTTCGGTGACGAAATGAAAAAACGCAGATACGGATACATACTTACAATTTCGTCGGTAACATCGACAATGGCAATCCCAGGACTGACAATGTACGCAGCCACAAAGGCATATTTAAAGAGTTTCATGAAATCTCTTTACCTTGAAACCAAGCAATACAACGTACATACAACAGTAGTCTGCCCTGGCGCTGTAGATACGCAATTGTACAACATTAGCCCGAAATACAACGGGCTCATGAGATTCGGAGTAAAGGTTCGCGCTGTATATCCGCCCGAGCTGCTTGTCAATAAGGCACTGAAAGCCATGTTCCGCAAACGTCGCTGCAAGACACCAGGATTCATCAACTTGCTATGGCCGCCTCTTATCAATGCCATTCCCAAAGGCATAGTACACAAAATATGGCTCAAAATTTGTAAAACTGAAAACGAAAAAAATAATAAATCAGAAATATGAGAAATTTTAGCAAATACGCAATGGTTTTGATGATAATGGCAATTGCCATATCAGCAAATTCGCAGACGTACAAGAACGTTCAATACGGCAACTTCGAAAGCTGGACGGTGCGCGATATTGAAGAATCATTAATAATCGGAGGCAACACCAAACGCATATACGCAATTGGTCCGCGCGATACCATCAGGGAAAACAAAGCTCTGAACATCAAGTCAATCTGGGCTACATCAAACACCTACGCCAAGGTCGCAGGCATTTCCAAGACCAGCAACACCGTTTATCCGGAAAAGCGTGGCAACGGATATTGCGCAAAGCTCACCACCGAATACGCCGAATGCAAGGTTATTGGCATCATTAACATAAAGGTATTGGTTTCTGGTTCAATATACTGGGGCAAGGCCCACGAACCTATCGACGGAGCCAGCAACCCATACAGCAAGATGAGATGGGGCGTTCCGTTTACAAACAAGCCAAAGGCTGTTATCCTCGATTATAAGTCGGCAATGCCAAACAAGGGCACAATAACCACCTGCAAGACTTTATCTTCATCAGTAAAAGCAGGAAACGATGAACAGCAGATTCTATTCGTACTGCAGAACCGCTGGGAGGACGAAAAAGGAAATGTGTATGCAAAACGCGTAGGCACAGCCATATATCACATCACCACTCCTACAAAGGATTGGGTCAACGGATTCCGCATTCCTGTAATTTACGGCGACGCAACTAAATCGCCCAACTACAAGCCATATATGAACCTTGGTCCTCTGAAGGACAACTTCTACACAATCAACAGCAAGGGCAAGAATGTTGAGATACAAGAAGTTGGCTGGGGCGACGAAAATACTCCGGTAACACATGCCATCATGCTTATTAGCGCATCGTGCCAGGAAGCTTTCTCAGGTACTATTGGCAACACATTGTGGGTTGACAACATTAAGCTCGAATACTAAATGGACAGACAATCGAACGTGATTTTCATCGAGGACATGGAATTCTTTGCATTCCATGGTCATTACGATGAAGAAAAGTTTGCCGGCAACCGATTTACGGTCAGCATATACTTGTACACCGATACCAGCAAGGCAGAAAAATCAGACAATCTCGACGATGCACTCAACTACCAAGTGGTTTATGCCATCATCTGCGACATAATGAGAAACACAAAATCGAACCTTGTCGAAAACCTTGCCTCCAACATACTCGATGCACTGTTCGCACGCTTCACGCAACTGCAAAAAGCGAGAATCAGAATTGCCAAACCAAACCCTCCTATGGGCGGAAAAATCGGCAAGGTCGGCGTGGAAATCGAGCACGAAAGATAACCTTCTGCAGAAGGTCTATCACATAGACAATAAATGACATATTGTCACAAAATAGCAAAAGTGCAATGAAATTTTGTCATTGTGCTTTTTCTTTACATTTAGCCATCTATCTAATTATCAATTCAATAAACACTGCACCATTTTTCTCGGCAAACTTATTGCAATACCATAGAGCGTTAACTGAAAAAAAAATTGAAGAATTATGAATATAGATGATTTTACAACGAAAGCTCAAAAGATAATCTCCAAATCGCAGATTATAGCGAGCGAAAATGGACATCAGGCGATTGAGCCCGGGCATCTGCTTCTGGCACTGCTCAGCGAAGCGCCAGATGTGATGGACTATATGCTCAGTAAGCTCGAAATCGACAAACGCAACTTCGAACTCACAGTGCAAAGTATTGTTTCACGCTACGCAAAGGTACAAGGCGGCGAACCCTACATCTCGCAGGACACCAACCGCATCCTCATCGCTGCCGACAAAAAGAAAACCGAAATGAACGACAAGTTCATCTCAGTCGAACATCTTGTGATGGCACTTGCCGAAAGCAAGGAAAGCATAGGTAAGATGATGCGCGATGCCGGTTTTAACAAGGAAAACCTGAAAAGCATTGTCCTCGAACTGAGAAAAGGTAGCTCGGTCAATTCGCAGTCGGCAGAAGACACCTACGATGCACTTGGCAAATACGCCATCAACCTGAACGAACGAGCAATGAACGGCAAACTCGACCCTGTTATCGGCCGTGACGACGAAATTCGCCGCATCCTGCAAATTCTTACCCGACGCACTAAGAACAATCCTATATTAATAGGTGAGCCTGGCGTTGGTAAAACGGCTATCGCCGAAGGTCTTGCCGGACGTATCGTCAAGGGCGATGTCCCCGACAACCTTAAATCAAAGAAAATCTATTCGCTTGATATGGGTCTTCTTATCGCAGGAGCAAAATATCAGGGAGAATTTGAAGAAAGGCTAAAGGCTGTTGTTAAGGAAGTCGTTGAAAGTAATGGAGAAATCGTGCTTTTCATTGATGAAATCCACACCTTGGTTGGCGCAGGAAAAACACAGGGTGCAATGGACGCTGCAAACATCCTGAAGCCAGCACTTGCACGTGGAGAACTTCGTGCTATCGGTGCTACAACCCTCGACGAGTACCAGAAGTATTTCGAAAAAGACAAGGCTCTCGAGCGTCGTTTCCAGACCGTTATGATTGACGAGCCTGACATTGCAAGTTCGGTTTCGATTCTGCGAGGTCTGAAGGAACGCTACGAAACCCACCACAAAGTGCGTATCCTCGACGAGGCAATTGTTGCTGCCGTTGAACTCTCAAACCGTTACATTACAGAAAGGTTCCTTCCAGATAAGGCTATCGACCTTATCGATGAAGCTGCATCAAAGTTGCGTATCGAGGTCAACTCGGTGCCAGAGGAAATCGATGTGCTTAACCGTAAAATACAGCAACTCGAAATTGAGAAGGAAGCCTTGAAGCGCGAAAACGACACTTCGAAAGTCAAGGAAATAGAAAAACAGCTTGCAGAACTCGGTTCGGAACGCAACTCGCTGATGTCGAAGTGGAAGGAGGAAAAACTTTTGGTTGACAAAATTCAGACCGAGAAACAGAACATTGAGAACTACAAGCACGAAGCCGAGGTGGCCGAACGCAATGCCGACTATGGTAAGGTGGCCGAATTCCGCTACGGAAAAATCAAGGAAAGTGAACGCAACATCGAGGAACTGAAAGGCAAACTGAAGAACATTCAGGGTGACAAGGGTTTGGTTGACGAAACCGTTGACGCCGAGGATATTGCAGAAATAGTTAGTCGTTGGACTGGCATTCCGGTAAGCCGTCTGGCAATGAGCGAGCGTTTCAAGCTGATGCACTTGGAGGACGAACTTCACAAACGTGTTGTTGGTCAGGACGAGGCTATCGACGCAGTAGCAAATGCTGTTAGGCGTTCGCGTGCAGGCCTGCAGGACGAGAAAAGGCCTATCGGTTCGTTCCTGTTCCTTGGCTCTACCGGCGTTGGTAAGACCGAATTGGCAAAGGCTTTGGCAGAATTCATGTTTGACGACGAGAATATGATGACGCGTATCGATATGAGTGAATATCAGGAGAAACATAGCGTTTCGCGTCTGGTCGGAGCGCCTCCAGGATATGTTGGCTACGAAGAAGGTGGTCAGCTCACCGAGGCAGTAAGACGTAAACCTTATTCGGTCGTTCTGCTCGACGAAATTGAAAAGGCACATCCCGACACTTTCAACATCCTGCTGCAAGTACTTGAGGATGGTCGTCTTACCGACAACAAGGGTCGTACCGTCAATTTCAAGAACACCATAATCATAATGACCTCAAACATCGGCTCGCAGTTCATACAGGAGCAGATCGACAGCGGCAAGTACGACGAGGAAAAGACTCGCCAGAACATAATGGCAACCTTGAAATCGTTTGTCCGCCCCGAGTTCCTCAACCGTATCGACGAAACTATCATCTTCAAGCCGTTGAGCAAAGATCAGATTATAGGCATCGTTAAGATACAGCTCGGACATCTGATTAAGAAGATGGCAGAAAACAACTACACGCTCAGTGTCAGCGACGAAGCCATCAGGTTCATCGGCGACAGTGCCTACGACCCGATTTATGGTGCACGACCAGTAAAGCGTTACATACAGCACGAAATCGAGAATCAGGTTGCCAAGATGATTATCGGAGACGAGGTTCACGAAGGCGACACTATCGAAGTGACAGTAAGCAACGGCGCACTTGCCTTCAGAAAGAAATAACAAATCGTTTCATAATAAAAAATGCGGGCAACAGGAAAGTTGTCCGCATTTTTTGTTTCTAAGTTTATATGGCTGACGCCGTTTCTAAGTTTCTTGTTAGTTCCGATTATTTTCCGTTATACTTTGTTCGACCTTCGTCGTATGAAATAACCTTACCCTTTTCAATTGCAACGGGGAAAGCATCAGGGAAATCGCTCCTTGCATCCTTAAGGTAAGTATTGGTGTACTTTGGATTCGAATGCGGATACAAGAAATATCTGTAGCGACCGTCGCTATGCAATTCAATAACATCGTTGTGCGACTTGAATTCGCGCGATGTCATGTCGGCCTTCGATGGCGAAGACAATATCTGAATTGCAAAGTACAAACCAGTCTTGGTTTCTGCCTTCAATTCCTTCTGCAACTCCTTATGCGTATCCTCAAGGTCCTTTTCCTGCTGCTCTTTCATCCTGTCAAAGTCCTTTTCGGACAGATAACCCTCGTCGGTTACATAGTACGACTTACCACCGAATACACTCAGGTTGATGTACTTCTTAGGATGAATACGAATATCTGTCAACAGCTTATCTAAATTCATAGCTGCATTTTCGACCTGCAATGCAAGTGTATTGTCCTGAATAAGTTCGCCAAGAGTACCTTCGCCACGATTTACCTTATCAACAATATCATTAACCTTAGCAACCACGCTATTGACTTCATTAACAGTTTTGGTCAGATGCAAAGCGGTAAGAGTATCTGAGAAAGTTGAGATGTTGTTGATGAAATTGTTGATGTCGTCGGTACTAGCTGCAAGGGAATCGCTCAAGGTTTTCACATTTGCAAGAATGTCAACAATATCGTCGGTTTCCTTCGACATGATATTGTCAAGGTGTCCGACAGAATGCTCGAGGTGAACAAGAGAATTACGCAACGAAGCAAAACTTTCCTCAAGATTTCTACGTGTATCCTCGTTGAACACACCCGAAACAATATCAATTACATCGGTTATTTCAACCATAAGGTCTTCGACAGCCTTCTTTACAGGAAGCACCTCGGCGCTTATCTGGTCCTTCAGGTTTTCCTGAGTCTGACCAATGAGGAAATCGCCAGCTTTATGATATGTGGTCTTGCTGCTGAACCGCATCTCAATACCTTTGGTACCCATGATGTCGGTACTTACAATAGCTGCAACCGATGAATCGGGAATCGGAAAATCGTTCTGCAGTTCGAGAGTAACAAGCAACTTGCAATCCTTTTCTGGCAGCAACTCTATTTTCGACACCTTACCTATCTTGTAACCGTTTACCTGCACGAGACTTGAAGTATTAAGCCCGTCAACTCGATCGTAGTAAACGTAATATTCGCTAGTATTCTTGAACAATTGACTACCTTTTAGGAAACCTATACCAAAATAAGTAACCACAAGGACAACTATTCCCAATAGCCCATATATCAAAAACTTTCTATTCTTCTTCTGCATATCCTTATTTCTTTGTTGCTTTTATTGCTTCGTTCAAATCCATTCTCTTGCCATCTTTAAGTGCTATTACAAAACAGCCTGGATATGATAGCTTTACTTCGTGGAAAAACTTCAGTATGGCATTATAGTCCTTTTCTGCGCCAACCGTGTATTTATAACTACCGTCGTGCATATAATAGGACACCTTATCGTAATATTTTCCAAAATTCTTTTCGTTTACTTCAATCTCCTTGGGCGACATCTTTATCTGCACCTTGAAAACAATGCCAGTTGTTTCATCGGCTTTAGGTGTTGGAGCATTGGTTTTTTCTGCCTCAGCCGCACCTTCGTTTTTGCTTGGGGCAACGGTTTCGGGCTGAGTTGTATTATTAGTCTCAACCTTTGGCGGTTCATTCGACTGCGGAGTCTGTGCCGATGTCGGACGTGTAGGCACTTTCTCGAGATAAACCGACGAATTGTCATACTGCGACTTATATTTTGCAAACGCATTATATATCGAAATTGCAAGTTCGTTCTGACCCGCATCCGACTTCAGATACTGTTCCTCTTCAGGATTGCTGATGAACCCCAATTCGGTAAGTACGCTAGGCATTGCGGTCTTCCACAGCACAAGGAATCCAGCCTGCTTCACACCACGGTCGTAACGCTTCAAAGTCGTAAACTCATTTTCAATGGATGCAGCAAGCAACAAACTCTGATCGGAATATGCATTCTGGAACAGGCTAAAAATAATGTTGCTTTCGGGATCATTGGGATCGAAACCATCGTACTTCGACGAGTAGTTATCCTCCTGTAAAATTACAGAGTTTTCGCGCTTTGCTACGGCTAGGTTGGCATCGTTCTTATGCAAACCCATGACAAAGGTCTCTGTACCATGAGAGGTAGTATTTCCATCAACAGAATTGACATGGATTGAGATAAAAAGATCGGCATTGTTGCGGTTTGCTATGTTTGCGCGCTCATTAAGTTCAATAAAAACATCGGTCTGGCGAGTATAT
This sequence comes from Bacteroidales bacterium UBA1184, assembly GCA_002310235.1. Lineage (GTDB taxonomy): Bacteria > Bacteroidota > Bacteroidia > Bacteroidales > ML635J-15 > Bact-19. Next base: position 82,828 of record DBYO01000014.1, on the reverse strand, counting down.
ATTACCTTTACATTTGGATAATTTTTCTTTATTAGCTTACCAAGTTTCAATGCAACAGAAAGCACTATATCCTTCTCCTTTGCAGTCTTGCCGACTGCACCAGGGTCCTTGCCGCCATGCCCCGGATCGATGACAACCACATTCAAACCTTTGCCCTTAGCACTTTGTGCATCAACGACATTGGCGAATATTGTCATCGCCAGAACTACCATTAATGCTATACTTATTTTTTGCAACATAAATTTTGTCATATTTATTATCTTTGCACCAATTTTCACATGAAAACGGAGTATAACAAATTTTGTGCAAAAATAAGGAATTCATATTAGTTAAAAAAGTTTTGCATAAACTATTATTTACATTTTTTGCAATATCCATTGCAAACTCCGTTGTATTATCACAAGTCACACCTGCACAAGACAGTTCTGCGAGCAACACTTCAAGCATTGAACTGCCTGACTCCGTTTCTACAGCAACAGACTCTATATCAACACCTTCAGACACTTTAAAAATCGATACTATAGCCTTTCCCGACATTAAAAAGCAAAAGCGCGGAAAGTCGAAGGATTTCGATGTGCCTGTTTACTACAACTCCGACGACTCACTGCTCAACGACATGAAAAACCGCAAGGCTTTCCTTTACGGCAACGCAGTTGTAAAGTACGAGGACATGACTATAAACGCCGCATTTATCGAAGTTGACCTCGACAAAAAGGAAGTATATGCATACGGGCGAACCGACGGAGATTCAATAGTCGGTAAACCGGAATTCAACCAAGGCGACGAAACTTTCGTAGCCGACACAATACGCTACAACTTCAATTCGAAGAAGGGCATAATAAAAAACGTAACTACTGAATACGACGGAGCCTACCTCATCGGCGGACGCACCAAGTTGCACGAGAACAAACACATACACATGACGCATGGTAAATTCACTACCTGCGATCTTGCCGAACCTCACTACTATTTCAACCTGACAAAAGCAATAGTAATTCCCGACGATAAGATTATTTCGGGACCAGCAAATTTGGTAATCGAAGACATTCCAACACCACTCGGCATACCATTCGGATTCTTTCCGAACAAGAAAGGTGGAACTTCGGGAATTCTTATCCCGGAATTTGGCAACGAGGAAAACCGTGGTTTCTTCCTGCGCAACGGAGGTTACTACTGGGCAATAAACGACTACGTTGATCTTTCGCTACTTGGCGACATTTATTCTAAGGGCAGCTGGGGCGCAGGAATGATAATGAACTACAAGTTGCGTTACAAATTCAACGGTTCTCTTAGTTTCAAATACAACCGCAACTTATTTGGCTACAGAGGTTTATCCAACTTCTCCACTTCAAATCAATATGCTTTAAGATGGAAGTTTACACAGGATTCGAAAGCAAACCCTAACTCTACGTTTTCGGCTGACGTAAACATGAGTAGCACCGACTACGACAAATACAATTCGTATAATGTTGACAACTACATGACCTCCACCAAGCAGTCGAGTGTTTCGTATAGCTATGTATTTCCGAATTCACCATTCAGCATGTCGGTTGCTCTTAAGCATTCACAAAACAGCAATACTGGAGTCGTTGACCTCACTCTGCCAGAACTGGCATTCAGTATGAGTCGAATTTACCCGTTCAAGCGTAAAAAAGCCGTAGGCAAGAGCCGTTTCTACGAAAAAATATCGATTGCCTACACCATGAACGCTACCAACAAAGTAAAAACCACAGACTCCACTTTCTTCAACATCACATACGACGACATTACCAACGGTGTCATTCATAGAATTCCTATCAATGCATCGTTCAAATTATTCAAATACACCACTTTAACACCAACATTCAATTACAACGAAAGATGGTATTTCAAGAGGTTTACAAAGGAATGGAACGGTACTGAAAACTTGGCAACAACCGACTATTCATCGACTTTTGCCCGCGTATGGGACTACAATGCTTCGCTAACATGGTCAACCACGATATATGGTATGTTCAACTTCCGTAAAGGCAAGGTAAAAGCATTACGTCATGTATTCACGCCTAGCGTAAGTTTCAGCTATGTACCCGATTACGGCAAAGAAAAATACAAGTACTATGGCTCGTACAATCGTGTAATGTTCAACAACACTACCGGTCAGTACGATACAGTGGTTAACACTTATTCAATGTTCGAAGGATTGCCATACGGCACACCTGGCAAAGGCGGTTCTGGGTCTGTAAACATTAACCTTGGTAACAATCTTGAAATGAAACTCCGTAATCTTAAGGACACAACCAAGGACAATACAAAGATAAAATTGCTCGAAAGTTTCAACATATCGACAAACTACAACATTTTCGCCGACAGTTTGCGCTGGGCGCCAATAAGCATAACAGGACGCACCCGCATAAAAGTTGTAGATATTTCATTCAACACATCTCTCGACCCATACGCAATAGCACCTAACGAATATGGCACCTACCAACGAATAAACAAAGCGCTGGTAAAGGACAACGGACATCTGTTAAGAATGACAATAGGCTACATTACAGCAGGATTCTCACTTAACTCTAAAGCTAGAGACAAAAAAATCGAAGAGGAGCAACAAAGTATGTACGACATAATTTACGGATACCCAAACAGCTATGTCGATTTCAATGTACCATGGAACTTCAGAGTAAGTTACACTTTCAGGTACACCAAACCATACAACGAGGCGAAGATAACACAAACATTAAACTTCTCTGGAGAACTCAACATTACCAAGAAGTGGAAAGTCAGCGTGGCTACAGGCTACGATTTCGAGGCTAAGAAGATGAGCCCGACAACCATCGACATTTACCGAGACTTGCATTGCTGGGAAATGAGCCTCCATGTAGTTCCGTTTGGTCAGCACAAGTCGTACGCATTCCAGATAAACGTAAAAGCTTCGATGCTGCAAGACTTGAAACTTAACAAGCGTAGAAGCTGGTTCGACAATTTCTACAACTAAACATCAAGGCCATGGACGAATATTCGAAGCTATCGACATTTTCAGCCGATGACGTTGACCCTAACAACTTTGCAACGGAAAGCTACAATCCCAATGCTCTTCATGCGGGATTTCCTTCGCCAGCGCAAAACTATATGAACGGCACCATCGACCTAAACCGTGTGCTTGTACGCCACCGCGAGACAACTTTTTTTGCCCGCGTCGAAGGCGATTCTATGAAGGATGACGGAATCGGCAACGGCGACATTGTGGTGATTGACAAATCGCTAGACCCAAAGGATGGCGACATCGTTATTGCTCACCATGACGGTGAATTCGTTCTGCGCAGAATAAAAATCGACAAGGGGAAAAAATGCGCATGGCTGATGTCTGCCGATGGCAAGTCGAACCCAACAAAAATAAGCAGCGAAAACAACATAGTTATTTGGGGAATAGTAACTTACACAATAAAGAGAATGCGATAATGGAACTATTCGGACTTGCCGACTGCAACAACTTCTTCGTCTCGTGCGAACGAGTTTTCCGACCCGACCTCAACGGAAAGCCAGTGCTTGTCCTGTCGAGCAACGATGGATGCGTGATTTCACGTTCCAATGAAGCCAAAGCTCTCGGAATAAAGATGGGAGTTCCTTTATTTCAGATTCGCAATGAAGTAGAAAAATACGGAATAGCATTGTTTTCTTCGAACTATGTGTTGTATGGAGATATGAGCCGCCGCGTGATGTCGCTTCTCTCTAGCTACACGCCAAAACTCGACCAGTATTCCATCGATGAGTCTTTCCTCGACTTCTCCGATATGGGCGACACCGAATATCTGCGCCGCTACGGACAGGAAATAGTCAAGGCGGTTGCCAAAGGTACAGGAATCCCTATTTCACTCGGCATAGCCCCCACCCGCACACTTGCCAAGGTAGCTAGCAAGTTTGCCAAGAAATACAAAGGCTACCATGGCTGCTGCATTATCGACACCAAAGAAAAACGACAAAAAGCACTCGAACTCTTCGAGGTGGGCGATGTTTTCGGGATTGGACGCAAAATGAAGGAGCATCTGTCGAAATATGGAATACGTACAGCTGCCGACTTCGCCAATCTCGATGGCGAATGGGTACGTTCTGCTTTCAGCATTACAGGCTATCGCACATGGCGAGAACTGCATGGCGAAGCATGCATAAGTCTCGACGAACTACCAGCCAAGAAGAGCATCTGTGTTAGCCGCAGTTTTGCCGGCGAGGGAATTTCTGACAGGCACAAACTAGAAGAAGCTGTTGCCAACTTTGCATCCGACTGCGCACGCAAACTGCGAGAGCAGAACACAATATGCCGCCAGATGACAGTATTCGCATTTACCAGCCGATTCCGCACCGACCTTCCGCAAGATTTCATCAGTCACAACATCCGCCTCGACATAGGCACAAACGACAGTTCTGAAATCATAAAGACTGCCATCGATGGCCTTCGTGCCTACTATCGCGAAGGCAACTTTGCTTACAAAAAAGCAGGTGTTATTCTATGGGACATATCACCAGCCAACGCCGTTCAGGGCAACCTTTTCGACAAACGTAACCATGGTAAACTGGCGGCTCTTCAACACACAATCGACAACATAAACCAACGCGACGGACGGGGCACAGTTCGCAATGCCGTACAGGGCGACAACCACCTAAACATAAAACGAGAGCACCTCTCCCAGCAATACACGACCAACTGGGACGAAATTCTAGTCGTAAAGGGATAGATCTTCAAATTATCAAATCAGCATCCTCACACCTTCTGAACTTCCTTAAACACCTTACGTTGTGCATACAGGAATATTGCAGCTAAGCTAGCACCCATCACGTCGGAAATTGTACACGACGCCCAAATTCCATGAAGTCCGACACCGCCTGCACTTTCGAAAATTAACGGCACAATGTAGCACATCGGCAACAAGAACAGCAACTGACGCGAAAGACTTGTCACTATTGCAATCCACGGCTTATCGATAGACTGGAAGAAGTTGGAATTCACAATGGTAAATGCGATTAGCGGAAACATCACCATAATGAAGCGTGTGGCTGGAATTGCAATATCGATAAGTTCGTCGTCGCCTGTAAATGCACGCACAAGATACCGCGGGATAGCGCAAGCAAGCGCGCTTGCCAGTATGCCCATAAGCACACACACCTTCATGGTAAGAACATACACCGATTTAAGTCTGTCGGGATGCCCCGCGCCATAGTTGTAACCGGCAATAGGCTGCATGCCCTGGCATACACCTAGTATCAACAGCACGGTAAGCATTGCAAAGGTATTCACAATTCCGTACGCGCCTACAGCGTAGTCGCCACCGTAGCGTAAAAGCTGAGCATTGAGCAGCGCCACAACGCCTGCAGCAGTTATGTTCATCAAGAATGGACTTAGGCCTATCATTGTGATATTCCTGAATATATATCCTTTTACCGCCCAGCAATGTTTCTTGAATCGAATGAACGAACTCGGCTTTACAAAGTGTAAAATCGAAATTATTCCAGTAGCTGCCATCGAGATTGTTGTTGCCCATGCAGCACCAGCTATACCCCAATCAAGTCCGAAAATGAATATCGGGTCGAGTATGACATTCAGGATTGCACCTCCGGCAAGTATAAGCATCGACTTTATCGGATAGCCCGATGCTCGAATAAGACCCGTGAGGTTGAATGTCAATGTTGTGCAGAACATTCCAGGCAAAACGATGTACATGTATTCTTTAGCATACGCCACCGTATCGTCGGTAGCACCGAACAACATCAGGATGTCGTTCATGAATATATAGCCGAACGAAACGAACAGGGCACCAAGCATGAAGGTAAAGATAGTGCTATTGCCAAGAATCTTCTCCGCCCAGTTAATATCCTTCTTACCAAGCACAATCGACATTCGTGCCGACGAACCCACGCCCACCAACGAACCGAAAGCATGAATCAAGTTCATTATCGGCATGGTAATGGCAAGTCCGGCTATTGCAAGCGGTCCTACACCCTGACCAATAAATATTCTGTCGGCAATATTGTAGAGCGATGCTATAACCTGACTTATGACAGCAGGAAGCGCATATATCCACAATAGCTGACGGATATCCCTGGTTTCAAGCTCTTTAGTTCTATCGTTCTGTTCCAAGTCAATTCATTTTTTCGGAGCGCAAAAATAATGGATTTTCTGAAATCAAAGGGACAAAGATTTGTTTCTGATTGCTTGATATGGGTTACGATAGTTCAAGGGTTTAAAAATTCAATCAATCGTAAATCGTAAATAAAATTGTATTTTTGCAAAAAAGTAAAGCATGAACAATATATCGGGTAAGATAAGACTACTAATTGCAATTCTTATACTTGCAGCAATTGCATTCACATACACAGGATGCGAAAAAATTGACATATCAGCACTTTCGACAAACTATTATTATATAGGTAACAGTGAATACGGCACACATATCATCAAGTTCGACTCCATTTGCGACAACTACATCATTGGGCGTAGCTACAAGGTAGAACATTCTCCAATAGCCGAAGAAAAACGCCTGTCGATAAAAGTCGGTCACAAAAAATGCCTCGTCACTGTAAACGATATAGAACTGCCGATAAAAGCCTATCCCGACAAAATCAGCACCGACAGTATAACCGGCGAATACACCTTGGGCAAAGAAAAACATCCATTCTGCTTCTGCAAATACAAAAGTCCCGCTTACAAGGATGTAGAATCGCAATTTCAGAAAGAGAAATACAAAGTCGAGATAATAAAGGATGTTGTTTACGGAAATGCCAAAGGTTTCTGGAGCTACAACCCCGACAAAAACGAAACTTTTGCCAAAGCCTATTGCGACAAACTTGGCGAACTAATGAAATACAACCTTTCGCCACGCGATATCGACCTGAAAATGGACATTTACTTGCCCAAAGACGACACTAGTAAATTGCGCCCACTTATAATGCTTATACACGGGGGAGCCTTCTTCAACGGCGACAAAGCCTCGGAGGCATACGTAAAATGGAGCATGCATTTCGCAGCAATGGGGTTTGTGGTTGCATCCATCAACTACCGCATGGGATTTTTACCCAGCGCCGACCAAATCGACTGCGCCGGCTACCGCGCCGCACAGGACGCACACGCAGCAATGCGATATATGGTCCACAATGCTGGCAAATATCGCATAAACACTAAATGGATATTTGCTGGCGGAACAAGCGCAGGCGCAATAACATCGCTCAACCTGGCCTTCATGCGCAACCAAAATCGACCGAAATCGACAAAAGGAGGTCTGTTTAAAGACGACCTAGGCGACATCGAATCTGTATCACCGCAATACAAGGAAAAGTTCAACATTCTGGCAGTTGCAAACATGTGGGGCGCAGTACATGACATCAACATGATAGGTAACGCCAAGACTTCCATAATATCGTTCCACGGCGACGCCGACAATATAGTGCCTTACGGCTACGACTACCCGTTCAACGATGTGCTCGACCCAATAAAAATAGCACTACGCAACGACAATAGTAGCGATGCAAAGTCGGTAAAAAGCATGTTCTCTATGCCGCTCAACAAAGCACTAACCAACAAAATGTACGGCTCATCATTAGTTGACAAAATGGCAAAAAACAAAGGCAACAGAAGCAAACTCTTCACCTATCCTGGTGGCGGACACAGCCTACATGTTGACAAGAACAACAATCTAGTTCCGTATTTCTTTTTCATACAGGATTCGGTGACAGCATTTTTCGTAGAGGAACTCATCCCCGCCCCCATAAACATCGAGCGTGACAAATCCGACCCACTTTGCTACAAAATCCAAGGCGGCAACACAAGCGATATTTACTGGAAAGTAGAAAGCGGTATCATCCTCGACAGCAATGGACGACAAGCAAAAATCATATTCCTTCCTTCAAAAAGCGGAAGAAAAATTGTAGTTTCTGGACATTATAGCAACGGCATCGGATTCAAAAAAGAAGTATCATACTGATAACCAACACTTATCTATTATTTTTTTGAATAAAAATAAAAAGAACGCACCAACTAAAAAAATATTATTTTTGCAGTATTAACATTAAATTTAAGTGGTATGAGAAAGACTTTATTATTAATGGCAAGCGTAATTTTCGCTTTGGTAATGCTCTCATCATGCAAGAGCGAACCTAAAACTTTAACAAGCGGACAGTGGAGTATTGACTTCTTCGGCGATGTAAACACCTATCAGTTCAACGATGACATGACAGGAAAGTATATTTCATCTGCTGGAGAAGATAACAGCTACGATTTCACATACGAGATTGTTGGCGATTCAATATTCATCAAACAGGTTTCAGACGCTATCTTCGACTTGGGTCCAGACAAATACGCATACAAGATCACAGGTAACGAACTTAACCTTAAAGGTGGTTTCTTTGGCTTGAGCGATATGACTTACAAATGGGAAGAACGCAAATAAATTAAAAAACTATGAAAAAGACATTAGCAATCGCATTATTCGCAGCCATGATGGCTTTTGCATGCACTAGCAAAAACGCAGAAGTAACCGACGACGCTATTGATTCATTGATTGAAGAAGCTGTTGTTGAAGAAGAACCAGAAGTTGACAGAGCTCTTACCGAAGGATCCTGGATAAACGACGACTGGGGAAGCAAAACGACTTACCAGTTTAAGGAAGACGGTAGTTTCAGACACATCAGAAAGGGCAACGATCCTGATTTCGATACCGACGAAACTGGCGAATACACCATCGATGGCGAAAACATGAAATTGGTAGTAAAAGGTGACAGCTGGACAACAACTTCTAACATGACGTTCAAGATCAAGGGCAATAAACTTACTCTCACCGAAGCTGGTTTTCCAATGGAATACAAATGGCAAGAAGCAGAATAATTGCAAAAAAGCTCAACACAAAAAGCCTCCCAACGGAGGCTTTTTTGTTAACTTAATGATTTTCGCAACCATATAAATAATTTGAAAAAAAATTAAAAAAAAAGCACACATTTTAAAATATGCATTATATTTGCGATAGTTAAATTTAATATTATAATTAAAAATGAAAAAGACATTAGTATTTTTGGCAAGTGCATTATTCGTAGCACTTATGGCTGTATCCTGCAATGACAAGCCAGCAGAAGCAACCGAAGAAGATCAGAACGCAGAAGCAACTGTTGAAGAAGAAGTTGCAGAAGAACCAGCTGCAGAAGCTGCTGCTGCAACTACAACCAACACCGTTAACTTCGACGAATACCTCGACGAATACGAAAAGTTCGTTAAGAGCTACGAAGAATATGTAGAAAACGGTGGTATCAACAAGGCTAAGGAAGTAAAGACAAATGCTGAAGCTGCAAAGGCTAAGATTAAAGAAGATGATCTTAACGACGCACAGTTGGCTCGTTTCAAAGCTTTGAACCAGAGAATGGTTGTTGCTTCTGAAAAGCTCGCAAAGAAAACTGCAGAAGGAACAAAGGATGCTGTAAACGCTGGTAAGGACGCAGCTAACAAATTAGGCATCGGAAAGAAGAACTAATCTTTGTCCGATTCAAACAAAAAAAGGACTGTTCGCAGTCCTTTTTTTTATGTACACATCTAAATATACAGTTACTTCACAAAATGTTTTTATCTTTGCGCTCTCGATAATTGAAACACTAACGAAATGAAACGGATTTTGCTCACAATATTATCTGTAGCAATGGCTCTGCTGTCGGCAAATTCGCAGACATTTCACGTTTCATACTCTTACGATAAAAACTACTGCACAATAGATTTTTTGCTTGATAGCTACTCTATAGAACAAAAATCGACACCGCAAGGCACTTTTTCGACAATAAACGCAGGCAGTTCGGCAAAAATAGAAAAAAGCGGATGGGCTGAACTTCCATTTGCAAGTGCGACTATCAATGTTGGAAACGAAACCAAGCATACTCCTATCGTCGAATTGGCAAGCTACCACGACACAGTGCTTGAAAATCCACTTATACCATCGCGAGGGACAATTTTCCGCAGCCAGAATCCCGACGAGATTCCATACTTCATTGCAGCAGAATCGCTCAATGGAGATTTCTTTCCAACGGAAATCGCCGTTGCCGAAAATCCGTTCATGTTCCGGGATATAAAACAAGCAAACATACGAATTTTCCCTTTTCAATACAATGCTTCCACACAAACCTTACGCATTTACGACAGGATAAGCATAATAGTGGAAACAAGCGCAATAAGAGCAAACACACCGCTGGCAAGCTACGATTTCGGCGACATTCTTGTGCTCACACCCGAAAAATACGACTCAGCACTTGCACCATACATAACATGGAAACGCGCAATGGGATATAACGTAAGCATTTTGCACTGCGATTCGGCAGAAAATGTCACATCTAAAATCGCACAGGCCTACAGCCAGAACCACAACCTGCTATATGTCCAGCTTGTTGGCAACTGGAACGACATACAATCCAACACTTTAGGATCCGAAACATGCTACGACTGCCCCACCGACCCAGCTCTTGGCTGCGTAGCTGGCGCCGACGACTATCCCGACATCGCAATAGGCCGTTTCTCGTGTTCCAACGAAGAGGAACTTTCAATACAGATACAGAAAAGCATCAACTACGAGAAAAATCCCAACAACAACCGCGATTGGCGCAACAGATTCATAGGCATCGGCTCTGCCGAAGGTCCTGGCGATGATGGAGAACTCGACTACGAACATGTGTCGAAAATATACAACAACAGACTATCACAAAACAGCTACGAAATTCACTCGCAACACTACGACACAGAAAGCAGCACATCGTCGAATGTCTTGAATACAAGCATAAACCTCGGAGCCTCGTCTATTGCATACTGCGGACATGGAAGCGGTTCGTACTGGCTCACAGGCGGATACGGTTCGGCAAGCGTAACAAACAGCAGCAACGGCGACAAACTTCCGTTTGTCGTATCGGTAGCATGCCGAAACGGTGCTTTCCACAGCAGCGACTGCTTTGCCGAGAAATGGCTTAACGCAAGACATGGCGGAGCCGTTACAACCCTCATGTCGAGCATAAACCAACCGTGGAATCCACCAATGCGCGGACAGGACTATTTCTACGACATTCTCACAGGTGGTTACAATTACGACAACGATACGACAAGCAACGGACTTAGCACCAACGAACAACGCACACACTGGGGATCAATCGTCGTTAATGCATTCTATCTCATGCTATGCGAATCGGCACAGCAAAGCGACATCGAAACCGTAAAAACCTGGACAAGTTTCGGAGACGCATCGCTACAACTAAGAACCGATGTGTCACAAAAGATAGAATCGTCTCAAAAAACGACAATAGAAAGTTCTACTTTCTCAACTACTATTACCGCCAACGGAACAGCTGTGAAAAACGCACTTGTATGCCTGTCGCAAAACGGCAACTACTACCGCGGGTTCACAAACTCGAGAGGTATTGCCAACATTGGACACAACCTTGTCCCAGGCAAAGCCTTGCTTGTGGTAACAGCATTCAACACCACAACAATCTACGACAGCATACCAGTAATTCCCGCCGGAGAACCAATGATAGGCATTGCAGCACATAGTCCCCAATCGCTCAACAGCGGAGAACAATCAATTCTATCAATCGACCTCACCAACTACGGCGACACTCAATCCAACAGCATCAGGCTAAGCCTCTCCTGCGACGACCAATTTATATCCATTACATCCGACACTGCGCTAATAGCACCCTTGCAAGCCTCTGCCACAACACGTTGCAACGATTTTATCATTGCCGTTTCGGAAGAAACACCATACGGACATATTTTCACAATAAACGCAAGCATTGAGTACAATGACACTATGCGCAACGAAATAATACTTATCTTGGCAACAGGACAAGATTGTTATCCACCTGAAGAATTCAATGTAGAATACACGGACGACAGCTGTACAATAACTTGGTCTGCCAGCACAATGAAAAATTACACCATTTTCGATGATTTTGACAATACCGATGCCCACCCATTGTTCACAATAAATTCGGAGGGCAATGCCGGTTGGACATACATCGATGCCGACAACTCGCTCACTGGCGGCATTTCGGGATATACCTATGCCAACAACCGTGAAAAAATGGCTTTCATTATATTCAACCCCGAAATGGCCTACTCCGACAGCAGCAATTTTCTAACGCAAATACACCCACACTCCGGCAACCAATTCCTTGCAAGCTTCAGAAGTACTACCGACAGCACTAACGACTGGATTATAAGTCCCGAACTGCATTTCAGCGGAGACTTCGATTTTTCGTTCTACGCACGCGGAAGCAACAAACCAAGCTACTGGGAGACAATGGAGGTGTACTACATTTCGGACAGCAGCACTACCAGAATCGACTCGTGCCGCATAAAAGGTTCCACCGACCCCAACGAATGGACTCTCAAAACATACATAATCCCAGATTCTGCTCGCCATGTGGCTATACGCAACATATCACGCAACCAGAATTTCCTTTGTATCGACGATATTAAAATTTCTGGCAACAAGGTATATCAGATTGAGACCATCAACCTATACGACAATGGGAACCTCATTGCAAACGGAATTTCGACAGACACCATCATAATATCAAACCTTGCCAATGGAGAACACTGCTTCTCGGTTCGCCCTGCCTGCAACGCAAACCTATACACCGACACAAGTGTCTGCATTACAATACTACACGAACAATGTGACGCCCCAGCAGGCGCCACATGCTATATTTCCACTTTTACCGATTCTATCGTATGGTCGCCAGTGCCAAACGCAATATCATACAACATTTACGAATCAGGGCAACTTATAGGCAACACTGCCGACACCATATTTGTCACCGCCACGACAATCATTCCCGAAGGCAACTACTATACAATATCGAGCGTATGTAGCCATGGTGAATCGGAAACCGCAGAAGTATTCACAATATTGGTAGGCAACAATCTCATCGCTGACAATGCAGCAAGAATATACCCCAACCCATCGGATGGCAATTTCATTGTAGATTATTATGGCAACGAAGCACAATTCATAGTTAGCGACATATGTGGCAAAAATATAGCACAAGGGAAACTATCCTTCGGTCAGAACATGCTAACTTTGCAAGGTTTACCAAACGGCATGTACATAATTAGCATCTGCTCGGACGACGCCACATACAAGCACAAGATTATCAAGCAGTAAAAGCAAATGAACGCAGCAATAAAGAAACCCTTATCGGTCACCAACAAGGAAATATGGCAGATTTCCTACCCAATTATCTTCGGGAACCTCGCCCAGACCATAATGGTTTTTGTCAATACCGTGTTTATTGGACATGTAGGCAACGTAGAACTAGGTGCAGTAATGCTTGGTGGAATATACTACTTAGTTTTTACGGCATTGGCTATGGGATTTGCAATTGGCGTACAAATCATAATAGCAAGGCGGTTTGGCGAGCAGAACTACAAGCAGATAGGCGTTGTGTTTGAACACGGATTGCTGTTCACTACGATTCTCGGTCTAACGCTTTGGCTTGTAATGCATTTCTTCTCAGATGTACTTCTCAATTTCATCATCGACTCGCCAAACGTTTACGAAGCTGCCATACAGTTTACCAACTACAGACACTACGGAATTGTAATTGTCTGCATCAACTACTTGTTCCGCTCACTGTACATAGGCTTGTCGAACACAAAAATCATCACCTACACGACCATATTGATGGCCGCGATGAACATTTTTCTCGACTACACGCTGATATTTGGCAACCTCGGTTTCCCCGAAATGGGCATTCGCGGAGCAGGTTTGTCATCGGTATGCGCCGAATTGTCGGCAATGTTACTGTTTGTATTCCACACGTTCAAAATGATTCCGTTCAGGAAATACGGGCTGTTCGAATTCGGCAAGATCGAATTACCTCTGCTAAAATCGGTGCTGAAATTGGCATTCCCAACAATGCTGCAAAGGCTCATGTCGTTTGGCCTATGGTTTGTTTTCTTCACAATGATAGAGCACACAGGAGAAATGCCTATAGCGGTATCTGGAATTGTGCGTAGCGTATATATGCTGGTTACAATACCTGTATTTGCATTCAGTGCGACATCCAACACTCTCACCAGCAGGCTTATCGGAGCGCAAAAAGAAGACGAAATCCCAGCTACACTTATAAAAATAGCAAAGATGAGCCTCGCCATAATGGCACCGCTTATCATCATTTGTGCAATCATTCCGCAATACATTGCTGGAATATACACAGACGACACTGTACTGGCTCTCAACTCGGTAAACACCATATACGTTGTACTTGGCGCAGCATTAATGCTTTCGCCAGCAATGGTTTACTTTGAATTCATATCTGGCACAGGACACACACTCTCCGCTCTTCTTCTCGAAGCATGCGTACTGGTGGTTTACATTGTTTACCTATACTTCAGCGCCAGCGTTTGGAACTTGAATGTCGAGTCAATATGGTGCACCGAACTGATATACAGCACACTGCTATTTATTATATCGTTCTCATACATGAAACTCGCCAAATGGGGGAAAAGGTAGAATTATTGCTGCCTTTTTACTAACTAGATTGGTATATTCATATTTTCATACTTCATTTTTTTTTCGTTAATTTGCAGTTTTAAAATTTATACGAAATGTCAAACGACGCATTAATGGCTGTTAGTCCTATTGACGGACGCTACTATTCTAAGACAAAGGAACTTAGAGAATATTTTTCGGAATACGCACTTATTAGATACCGCGTAAGGGTCGAAATCGAATATTTTATCGAACTTACCAAGAATTCCATTCCTCAGCTGAAAAATTTTGACAGCAGCAAATACGAACTTCTGCGCGACCTTTACAGAAATTTCACTGCTGAAGATGCCGAAAAGGTTAAAAATATCGAAAAGACAACCAACCACGATGTGAAGGCTGTGGAATATTTCATCAAGGAATACTTCGACGCACACGGACTGTCGCATTTCAAGGAGTTCATACATTTCGGACTTACCTCACAGGACATAAACAACACGGCAACCCCGCTCCTGCTTAAGGAATCGGTTGAAAACGTATATCTGCCGCGCCTCGAAAACACAGTTGCAACAATAGCCTCACTTGCCGACGAATGGAAAGACATCCCTATGCTAGCCCGTACCCACGGACAGCCAGCCTCTCCCACCCGACTTGGCAAGGAAATGAATGTTTTTGTCGTCCGACTCAACGAGCAGATTCGCCAGCTGAAAAAAATTCCGTTCAGCGCAAAGTTCGGCGGAGCAACAGGCAACTTCAATGCACACAATGTAGCATTTCCGCACATCGACTGGAACGCTTTCGGAAATAAGTTCGTTAACGAAATACTCGGTCTGCACCGCAGCTGCCCGACAACGCAAATAGAACACTACGACAACATTGCCGCCCTGATGCACTGCATGGCAAGAATCGACACCATATTCATCGACTTTGCACGCGATATCTGGACCTACGTCTCGATGGAATACTTCAAGCAGAAAATCAAAGCTGGCGAAGTTGGCTCAAGCGCAATGCCGCACAAGGTTAACCCTATCGATTTCGAAAACGCAGAAGGCAACCTCGGAATCGCCAACGCCATCTGCGAACACTTGGCACGTAAACTTCCAATCAGCCGTCTGCAGCGCGACCTCACCGACTCTACAGTACTGCGCAACCTCGGCGTGCCTATGGGACATATACTCATCGCGCTCGCATCGCTCGACAAGGGAATGTCGAAACTTTTGCTCAACCGCGAAAAGATTGATGCCGACCTCGAAAACAACTGGATGGTAGTCGCCGAAGCAATACAGACAATACTTCGCCGCGAAAACTACCCCAACCCATACGAAGCGCTGAAGGCTCTCACAAGAACCAACGCAAAAGTTACACACCAGACCTTCATCGACTTCATCAGCGGACTCGATGTCAGCGAAGACGTTAAGGCCGAACTGATGCAGATAACACCGTTCAACTACACTGGAATATGAAAGATTTCCTTAAGGTAACGAGATACATACTGCCATACAAAGGCTACGCCCTGCTGAACATTATATTCAACATTCTATCGGCGGTGTTCAGTCTTTGCTCGTTTACCATGGTGATACCTTTCCTCGGCATACTTTTCAACACACAGGAACCTGTGCGCGACATGGTCGAGATGAGCATCACCGACATCGAATCGATGAAGCACAACTTCTACTACTGGCTTACCAGCATCATCGACTCGCAAGGCAAGTTCCAGGCACTTCTTACAATTGCAATCATAGTTGTCATCGCAACCTTCTTCAAGACCGCCACGATGTACCTAGCCAACCATTTTATGGTACCTATTCGTAACGGTGTAGTTAAAGATATTCGCAACTCACTGTTCAACAGAACACTATCCCTTCCTATAGCATATTTTTCCGACGAGCATAAGGGCAATATCATCGCCCGCATGACCAGCGACGTGCAGGAAATAGAATGGGGCATCATGAGTTCGCTAGAAATGATTTTCCGCGACCCAGTGAAAATTATTATTTATCTGGTATCCATGATAATAATAAGTTGGGAGTTGACTGTTTTCGCATTCATCCTTCTGCCTATAGTAGGTCTGCTCATTGGCAAGACTGGCCGCTCGCTCCGCAAGACATCGATGGCTGGACAGGAAAAGATGGGATCGCTATTGTCGCAGATAGAGGAAATGATTGGCGGACTGCGAGTTATAAAAGCATTCAACGCCGAAAAGCACATTTCTGAGAAATTTGAAAAGGACAACGAGGACTACACTAAACTCATGAACCACATCAATAGGATACGTTTCCTGGCGAGTCCGCTCAGCGAATTCCTTGCCACTGTTGCCGTTGTTATAATACTGTGCTTCGGTGGTACCATGATACTTGCTTCCGACAGCACATTCTCGTCCGAAGCGCTCATTGGATATCTGTTGATTTTCAGCCAGTTGATTCAACCAGCGAAATCACTGTCTACAGCTTGGTTCAATATTAAGAAGGCAATGGCATCGGTTGACCGTGTAAACGAAATACTTAATGCCGAAAATCAGATCATCAACACCCAAGGCAACGAACATATCCCAGAATTTTGCAACGAGATTGAATTCCGCAACGTTAAATTCTCGTACAACGCCGACACGGAAGTGCTTCATGGCATTAATCTTACCATTAAGAAAGGGCAGACTATTGCGCTTGTTGGGCAGAGCGGCTCAGGCAAATCGACCATTGTTGACCTTATTCCACGTTTCTACGATGTCACCGAAGGAGAAATCCTCATCGACGGCAAAAACATACGCGACTACAAGCTCAAGGAACTCCGCGACCTTATGGGATACGTCAACCAAGTGCCAATCCTGTTCAACGATACCATTTACAACAACATAACGCTCGGACAAGAAGGCATTTCGAAAGAAGACGTGGAACGTGCCGCGAGAATCGCCAACGCTTACGACTTCATCATGGAAACCGAGAAAGGTTTCGACACAAACATAGGCGATGGAGGCTGCAAACTCTCTGGTGGTCAACGACAAAGAATAAGCATAGCACGTGCATTGCTGAAAAACCCGCCAATTCTTATCCTCGACGAAGCCACATCGGCCCTCGATACAGAGTCGGAACGCCTTGTGCAGGAAGCAATCGAACAACTCATGAAAAATAGGACTTCCGTAGTTGTTGCACACAGGCTGTCAACCATAAAGAATGCCGACATTATAATCGTGCTTAACGAAGGTCAGATTGTTGAAACTGGAAAGCACGACGAACTTATTGCAAAACAAGGAATATACTACAAACTTCACACTTTACAAAATTCATAAGCAATGAAATTCAAGACTTTAGCATATATAACCATAATCGCATCAGCAATCGTTGTTTCTAGCTGCGACAAGACACCAAAGCCAAGGGGAAACAACGACAATAAACCCACCAAGGAACTGAAAGTCAGGAAATACGACTTCGACAATCCGCCAGAATTTCGCAAAGATGGAGAACTGCAATTCATCAATGCTAGCGACTCTGTAATTTTCAGCATTGACATGGAACTGGCGACCACCGAAGAAGAACATGCACGCGGACTTATGTACCGCAAGCAGATGGACGAAAACAAAGGTATGCTCTTCCTATTCCAAGACGAAGACTGGAGGTCGTTCTGGATGCGCAACACTCTTATTCCATTGGACATAATCTACGTCAATGCAAAACGCGAAGTCGTAAGCATCTGCAAGAATGCAAAGACATTGGACGAAACTTCGCTACCATCCGAAGCACCAGCAATGTATGTAATCGAAATCAACGCTGGACTTTGCGACAAGTACGGAATCGACAAGGGAACGAAGGTTAATTTTTAGACTCGAAGGCTAACAGGCTTGCAGGCCAACAGGCTAGCAGTCTTGCGGACAGATAGTCTAGTCTTCTGTTGGGCTTTTAGCCTGTTAGACTGATTGACTGTTAGACCCATTTGTGTTAAAGTTTACATAAAACTATTTGGGGTACAATTTCCACAAAAAATTAGTTATATTTTTGTGCAAATAAAAACATAGGTTATATGAAGCGGCTTATCACTTTAATATTATTCATATCTGCAATTTGCGTAGCAAGGATTTCTGCACAAAATATTGAAATCTCCGGAAACCTTATTGAAGCCGATACAGGCGAAGAAGTACCGTTTGCAACAGTAATGCTTCTCAACGAAACAGACTCTACTCTGCTCGAATATGCAATTTCGGGCACCGACGGTCATTTTGTGTTCAAGAATGTGAAAAACCGCGACTATTTGCTAAAGATTTCACACATTACCTACACGCCCTACCAGAAGCACATCAAAAAGACTGACGGCAAGAGCATAAACCTCGGCAACCTCAAGTTGTCGCCTATCGCCGAAGTGCTGATGGAAGTGGTTGTACACGAAGCTCAGGCTCCGTTATTATTTAAAGGTGATACCGTGGAATACAATGCCGCAACTTTCAAGGTTGCACCCGGCTCTACCGTAGAAGACCTGCTGAAGAAACTTCCAGGCATTGAAGTTGATGCCGACGGCGGAATAAAGTCGATGGGCAAGGATGTCAGCAAGGTCTATGTTGATGGCAAGAACTTCTTCGGCGACGACCCCAAGATGGTTACGCAGAACATTGATGCAGAAGCAGTTTCGAAAGTGCAGGTTTACAACGACAAGTCGGAGCAGGAAAAGCTTACTGGCATAAAGGACGGTACTCAGAACAAGGTCATGAACCTCGAACTGAAACAGGAATACAAAAAGGGCTACTTCGGCAAGGCTAGCGTAGGTGCAGGCTGGGGCGACGGCAACTTCATCCCGTGGCTTGCCAAGGGCAGCTTCAACCGCTTCAACGACAAGTACCAGCTTTCGGTTATCGGCTACGGCAACGACATCAACTCGACCCGTACCGACTGGGAGGATATGCAGGAATTCAAGGGTTCGAGCGCATTTACCCACGATAATGGAGATTTCGGATTCGGCAACGGCGGATGGTGGGGCGGTTTCGGAAGCAACCTATATTGGGACGGCAACGGCTTCGCACAAAACTACGGTGGCGGTGTAAACTTCAACTACGACGACGGCAAGACTATTCTTTACACCAATTACACCTATAATCAAATTAATTCCAAAGCCGACATTTTCGCCAACCAGAAGACAATGCTTACCGACACCTCGTACTTCATGACCGACACTTCATACAATGCCAACAAGAATTTTTCGCATTCGGTGTCGGCTCGTCTCGAAGAGAAAATCGACTCGCTCGACTACATTATCGGCAGAATCAATGTAAAATTTACAGGAACCAGAAAAAACAACAACAATGTTGCCTTGTACCAAGGTGGCAATCTCGACCTTATTAATCAATATTCAGAAATAAGCGACAGTAAACTCAACAACATAAACACCGATGCTCTTGTGATTTACAACCACAAGTTCATGAAACCCAAACGCTCGTTCTCCATCAGTGCCGAAAACAACAACACAATAGCGCTGGAAAAGGAAAACGAAGAAAACCTGAACGATTTCTTCAACGCAACAACGGAAGACGAAAGAATCAAGGTTGCATCATCTCAGAACAAGAATACCAACAATCTGAAATCGAGCGTAATGTATGTTGAACCAATAGGCAAACGTTTCACATTCAGCACCTTCTACAACTTCGCCATGAACACCGAAAAGCTTTCGCACGAAGCACAGGACGAACTTCAGTCGAACGCCGCAATCGACTCGCTGTCGCTCATTTCGCAGCGCGATCTTTTCTACAACCGTCTCGGTGTTGCATTTGCATATTCGTTCAATGGATTGTACATCAACGCAGGTGCAGCATACAAGAACTTGCAGCAGAACGGCAAATACACCCGTGCTAATATAAATGGCGACCCGCTCAGACGCAACTACGGAAGCGTTATCCCATACTTCGAAATTAACTGGGAATCACCTAACAACATCTGGCTGTCGTTTGACTATTCTTACGACATCGAAGAGCCTGATTTCACCTACCTGCAACCGATTTCCACCAATATGGACCCATTGTATGTAGTAAACGGCAATCCGAACCTTTCATATACCAGCGAACACAACACAAGCGCTATGTTCGGATATCACAACAGAGCATCATTTATGGGAGCATTCGTAAGTGCTGACTATACGTACCAGCCAGACCTTATTACCTACAACCAGAAAATTGAATATGTTGATGGACTAGGTTACAGGAATGTTCGCACCCCAGAAATTGTACACGGCGGACACTCAGCAGGTGCTAATATACACTTGGAGATTCCTATCATAAAATCAAAATTTACAACTAGCATTGGATTCCGCTACGTTTACGACCAGAACCCGACTTTCATCAACGGAATAGAAAACAAGTCGCAGAGCAATTCGTACACTCCAAACCTAACCTTACAGATAAACCTTTCGGACAAACTTACTTGGAGAATAAACGGTCGCTACAGCTACTCAACTACGACCTACAAGTCGGCAAATTACTTCAACAACAACAAGACCACCAACTACTATGCCGGCACATCAATCAAGTGGCAGATGTTCGGTCGCACCTACTTGGAGGCCAACTACAAGTACAACAAATACTTGAACAACGAGTTTACCAACAATCCAGATATGCACATCCTGAATGTTTCAATAAAGCAGTACCTTGGCAAGGGCAACAAGTT
>DBYO01000014.1:1770-61658 GCA_002310235.1 Bacteroidales bacterium UBA1184 | reverse complement strand
TCAAATACGGTTTACTACCGCGAATCGCCAACCCTGTCGAGATACTATATGCTTACCTTCTCGTACAACATGAAGGGCTTCCAGGATAAAGGCAGACGCGGAGTTGACATGATGGATTTCTAAAAAAAGAAAACATATAAAAAGATGAAACGAACAATCATACTAACAGTGATAATCGCACTTGCCACAAGTTTTGCAAGCGCACAGCAGACATCGGGCACAATCGTTTACGAAATCACCACCGATGTGGAGAAGATGATGCAATGGTTTATGCCTGACCGTAAGATGGACACCTATTCGTGGAAAGAGGAATGGAAATTCCGCAAGTCGAAGGCCGAACTGAAATTCACAGCTTCGGAAACGATTTACGAACCAATCGTAGAAGAAACAATGGACAGATGGGGCGGTGCAACCGAAGAGCACACAATCTACAGCAACAAGGACAAGAACAAAGTCTGCTATGTCATCCGCCAGATGGGAAAACTCAGCATCGTTGACGACAGCATCCCGAAGATGAAATGGAAAGTCACCAACGCAATGAAGGAAGTTGCAGGACACATCTGCATGAGCGCCACCTACAACGACACTATTATGAATCAAGAAATTACCGCTTGGTTTGCACTCGATATGCCTATCCCCTACGGTCCCGATGTATATCACGGACTTCCGGGCATGATTCTGCAGATTGACCTCTACGGCGGAGGACAGATTTATGCAGCAAAAACCATCACCATGAGCGACACACCTGTAAAAATCGACAAGCCAAAGTACAAGAAGAAAACAAAGACAATGACTGTCGCAGAATACAACGCACAGGTTTACAAGTTTATGCAGGATATGAAGAAACGCCCAGGCGGAATGATGTTCTAGAAAGGCTAAAAGGCGGAAAGGCTTGAAGGCTAAAAGCCATGGAAATAATAATCGCACGGTCAAGCCATGGCGCGACTCAACAATGAAACAAAGAAACAACCATATAAAAGAAACGAACATTTTACTTGCCTTATTGCTAATCATTGCAATAGCAATAAGTTGTAAGCAAAAACAACCTTCAGAAGCCACACCTCAAGTCATAGAAGTTGACACTATTGCGGAAGATGCTCCGAAAAAAGACACAACATATCGTATTTCGCTTTTGTTTGCTGGCGATCTGATGCAACACGAAGACCAATTCAAGTTCGCACTAAATGATGACGGCACATACGACTACAGCGAATGTTTCAAATATGTAAAACACGAAATTGAATCGGCCGACATTGCCGTCGCCAACTTCGAGACCACACTTGCAGGACCGCCCTACCACGGCTATCCTAATTTCTGCTCCCCAGACAAGTTTCTTGTCGATTGCATGGCGGCTGGCTTCGACATCATGCTTACTGCTAACAACCACACTTGCGACAGACGACAGGCTGGACTTGAGCGCACCATACACGTGATGGATTCTGTTGGAATACAACACCTAGGAACATATCTGGACACTGCATCTTTCGAACAAAACTATCCCCTACTAGTTGATAAAAACGGCTTCCGCATCGCCATGCTCAATTATACTTACGCAATAAACGGAGCTACGGTTCACGCGCCAAACATAGTCAACCGCATCGATACAGCAAAGATTTCCATCGACATCGAAAAAGCCAAAAGCATGGAACCAGATGCAATAATAGCATTCATGCATTGGGGTGAAGAATATAAGTTACAGCCTATTAGTTCACAAAAGAAACTGGCTGACTGGCTTTTCTGCAAAGGCGTTACTCATATAATTGGCGGTCATCCACATGTTATCGAGCCCATAGAAATCCGTACTGACAGCATTACTGGCGAAAAGCACATTCTTGCCTACTCTCTCGGCAACTTCATTTCCAACAGCTCCAGAGAAAACACCTACTGTGGTATGACAATTCGCCTCGATTTGGAAAAAGACAGTACCGTACGCATTAGCAATTGCGACTACTCACTATATTTTGTCTCAAATCCGCCAAAAAACGGGCACAAACAATTCAGGATTTATCCGACAACCGTCCCCGACACGCTTCTTAATTTCCATGAAGCATACCGCAAACATATCACACTCGACTCAATAAGGCCATTCCTGAATGAGTACAACAAGGGAATATATGAACGTGAAATAGATTTTCGTTAAACGAATAGTTCCTATCTTACAGCTTCCCGTACACGTACCAACTTAACCAGCAAGTCTTCCAAAAGGTCAAGTCTCAGCATATTTGCACCATCGGACTTTGCCACGGCAGGATTTGGATGAGTTTCCATAAACAAACCGTCGGCACCGACAGCGACGCCAGCCTTTGCCATAGCCTCAATCATCTGCGGAAGTCCGCCTGTTACGCCACTTGTTTGGTTAGGCTGCTGAAGGCTATGGGTAACGTCGAGCACAACAGGATAACCGAGTTGCCTCATCGTCGGAATGCCACGGAAGTCGATAACAAGGTCGGTATAGCCGAAAGTAGTGCCACGTTCGGTAAGCATCACATTGCTGTTGCCAGCATCGACAACCTTCTGCGCAGCAAATTTCATAGCTTCGGGCGAAAGAAACTGACCCTTCTTGATATTCACAATCTTACCGGTTTTTGCGGCAGCCACAAGCAGGTCGGTCTGACGGCAAAGGAAAGCAGGAATCTGCACGATGTCGGCAACTTGCGCAGCGAAAGCAGCCTCCTCGGGAGCATGAATGTCGGTGCAAATCGGAACGTTGAGTTCGCGTTTTATCTTGGCAAGAATTTCCAGAGCTGCCTCATCGCCTATTCCAGTAAAGGAACTTATACTGCTACGGTTTGCCTTGCGGTACGACGACTTGAAAACAAACGGGATGTCAAGTTTCTCACAAATCGACTTTACTGTTTTAGCAGTTTCGTAGGTTATTTCAAGATTTTCGACCACACAAGGCCCTGCAATAAGGAAAAAGTTCCGCTGTCCTGTTAAATCCGATAAGTTCATGATGTTTTTATTTTTTGCAAAGATAAGCCTTTTCGTTTTTATTACGCAAAAAAGTTATTGCCAGTACAAAACAAAACGACTATCTTTACATGATTAAGTTTTTTGCAAAAATGCACTTATATTTATCTTCATACGACTCACCAATTGGAAGATTAGCCTTATACAGCAACGGCCAGTCGATTTGCCGCATAGAAATAGCAGACTCTGATTTCATAGGCGACAAACAGAACGAGGCACAACAAATATTTGCAGAGACGAAACGCTGGATGGACATCTATTTTTCGGGCAAGAAACCAGATTTCATTCCACAACTCGAACTTTGCGGCACCGACTTCCAGAAAAAAGTATGGAACGAACTGCTTTCTGTACCATACGGACAAACTGCCACATACGGAGATATTGCAAAGCGAATAGGATGCAAGTCGGCACAAGCCATCGGACAAGCAGTTGGAAATAATCCAATCCTGATAATTGTGCCATGCCACAGAATTGTGGCTGCAAACGGCAAACTGGGAGGTTTCTCGGCGGGAATAGAAAAGAAAAAGTGGCTGTTATGGCATGAGGGATTTGAAAATTTGAAAATTTGAGGATTTGAAAATTGTACTTTGTTAATTATCTTTGCATTATGAAACTTCTGGTACTAAACTACGAATATCCACCGATTGGTGGCGAAGCTGGTGCTATCAGCAAGAACATTGCTGATGGGCTTGCCGTCCGCGGGCACAACATAACAGTGCTTACCACCTACTACGATGGCACAGAAGCAACAAGCGTTGAAAATGGGGTGCGAGTAATCCGACTTAAATCGAAACGCAAGGACGCCAGCCATTCAAATGTCAGAGAAATGATATCGTGGATGATTATGGCACGAAAGTTCCTGAAAAAGCACCTGCAAACCGAAAAATACGACCTCTGCGTTGCCAACTTTGCTCTTCCATGCGGCGAAGTTGCATATAGCATGAGGGAAATGTACCACCTGCCTTACACCATTATCTCGCACGGTCCCGACATTCCATGGAACTGCCCCAAACAGATGATGTGGTACCACGCTGCATGCTACCATTGGATTCGCAAGATTTGCATGCAGGCAGAACGAAACTACGTCCGTTCGGACGAAATGCTAGCCAACATCAATGCATTCCTTGGAGGATCAAAAAACAAAAACAAACTTATTCGCAATGTCTCCGACAGCGAATACGACTGGGCAAATATAGTAAAGGAATACGAAGAGGATTTTGAACGAATAATCGAAAGAACCCGAATTTGCGGTCGAACACAAATCTGCTAACGTCTTACAAACAAGAGATATGCTTTCTTGTCATGCATGAACTTCAGTGTATCTTCTTTCATCAAATAAGAATCTACCTTAAGGACATCTTCCATAAATACAATATTGTCGGTACTATCTTCTGATACAGGCGCATAATTAAAACCAGACCATACAATTTTGTTTTTCTTACGAACATTGTAAATTGAAGAGAAAGTACTCGAAACCGATTCCCCTATCATTGAATTATTCTTGAAAAAGTGCAAGTTAAAGCAAGTATCGGCATTAGGTCTAGGCAGACGATATTCTCCGTTTGCATTTATGCGCACCAAATGCCAATCGCCAATGAATCTGCTATATGTTTCATCGTTTGCCTCACATGATGTCATTGCGACAAACATTGCAACTACCGAAATAAGGAGTAATACTTTCTTCATAAAATTAATTTTTGCATTTAACGTAATTTCACTTGCCAAAATTATCTATTTCTGCAATTTCTTTTTCAGTCATACGAACATTACAACCCATAGTGCGCAAGTTGTAATTTATATGTGCAGCATTTTCAAGCACTTCCATTCTATCAAATGCCTCGAACAAAGTTTTGCCGACAGTAATTGCGCCATGCTTTATCAGTATTGCAGCATTGCTATTTCCCATAACCTTTGCACAAGCATCGGCAAGTTCAGCCGAACCCATAAGATGATAACCGACAAGACCGACATTGCCAAGCATATAGCGAGCTTCACCGGTAATTGCCGAATCAACAGCTTCGCCTGCAACAGCAAACGTTGACGCATAAACAGGATGCGAATGCACTATTGCCATCACATCGGGACGACACTTATAGATATTAAGGTGCATCTGCGTCTCCATGCTCGGTTTCAGCTTAGGAGTAAGGTTTTCACCGTCGGGCGAAATTATTATCACCTTGCGCATATCGATGCACGACTTGTCGCTCTGGCTTGCAGTAATAAAAACGTAGCCTTCTGCATTGCGTTGGCTTACATTTCCACCACTGACCGTAGTCAATCGTCTTTCGTACAGACGGCGCATAGTCTCGGCAACCCGAATTCGTTCAAGTTCAAACATTAGAATAGTTTTTTTAGTTCGTTAGGAGCAACAATGCCCTTTTCGGTAATAATTCCGGTTATAAGTTCTGCCGGCGTAACATCGAAAGCAGGATTCTTTGCATGCGAAGTCGGATTTGCCATGCGGAAAGTTTCAACATTTCCATTTTCTGCCAATCCCGAATACTTCAAAACCTCGTCTTCGTCGCGCTCCTCGATATTGATATGCTTGCCATCAGGCGTAGAAAGGTCGATTGTTGACAATGGAGCGGCAACATAGAACGGCACGCCATAGTATTTTGCAGCAATTGCTTTTTCCAAAGTACCGATTTTATTTGCAGTATCGCCATTTGCAGCAATACGATCAGCACCAACGATTACCATATTTATCTTTCCTTGCGACATATAGTAGGCACCAGCATTGTCGGGGATAATTGCGTGGTCGATACCTGCCGAAGCCAATTCCCATGCGGTAAGTCTTGCCCCCTGGTTGCGCGGACGGGTTTCGTCGGCATATACGAAAAACTTTTTCCCTGCCGACTGTGCGGCATAAATCGGAGCAAGCGCACTTCCATAATCGACAAGTGCAAGCCAACCTGCATTGCAGTGGGTTTCGACGCCGAAACCATCCTTTATCAATGTATTGCCATATTCGCCAATCATACGTCCAGCCTCGGCGCACTCGTCGGCAACAGCATATGCTTCGCTGATGGCAAAATCACGCGAAATCTTTGCTGCCTTCAGAACCCTGTCGGTAGCATAGAAAAGATTTACAGCCGTTGGGCGGGTTGAATCTATCTTCTTTTTCGCAGCGATAAGGTTTTCGACAAGATTTGCATCCTCGGAAGCGCAAATTGCCTGATACATTCCATACGCAGCAGCAGCGCCTATCGAACCTGCGCCACGAGTTATCATCGTTTTGATAGCCATGCAGGTGTCGTCCAATGTCTTGGCCTTGAAAATTTTGAAATCGAACGGCAGGAGATTCTGCTCAATCATGCAGACGGAAGTACCTTCCATCCAGATAGCCCTATAATGCGTTCCGTTTACCTTCATTACAGCAACGAATGTTTTGAGAAAAGATTTATTACCGACTCGGCATATGTCTTCGAAACTGGAATTTCGGGAGCCTTGTCGAAGTCGAGGTCGAGGAACAATCCCATCTTCTCCTTTCGCAGAATCTTAACTTTATTGAAGTTAACGACATACGACCTATGACAGCGCACAAGGTCGCAATCGGAGAATGTATCCTCTATAGATTTAAGAGTTGACCTAAGCATAAACCGTGAAAACTTTCCCTTGTTGGAATAGTAGATGTTTACATAGTTGTCAGCCGACTCGATATAAAGCAGATTATCGATATCAACAGAAAGTTTAAGTTGCCCTTTGTCGTCGCTGAAATTAACGATATTATGCTTTGTCTCAGGCTGTTCCTTCAAGAGCAGCTCAGTCTCCGAAATCGACTTTGTCATGTCCGACCTATTATCGTCTGTTTCGGTTGAACCTGACGATGCAAAACCACTGTCCTCATGCTCCTTCTTTACTTTCAAAGCCACATACATCCATGAAATAATATATGGGATCAAAAGCAATAAGGCGACATACATGAAGATTCTCGGGAAAATATCAAAGTAGCCCTGTCCTATGTAGTTCAGATCGTATTCGTGTGCAAAATATGTATAGAATGCCGACAATACAGCAAGTTCACAAGCAATCCATATCAAGAAGCTCTTGAAATTCAGCACCACCTTGTTGCGCAGAATATACATCAGCGAACGGCTAGCCAGCAACACGAAAAAACCAATTCCCACTACCGACAAAACAGCAATAACATAGTCGTCGGTATCCTTCCAGTCGAGCCACGACTTCACATTAAACGGATTCACAAGAAAAATAAATCCGATTGCAAAAGCATAAACGAAAACCAAGAAGGCTGCAATATTCCTTTTGCGATTGAAATATTTTATTATCGTCTTATTATTCAAATCAAATCCCTATTTCAAAATTAAGGTGCAAAGGTACACTTTTTTTGGCAAAAACAAGTCAATAAAATAAACGCAAAGCGACTTTTACAACAAAAAACTATCTATCAATAACTTATCTCTAAAAACAAGCGCCAATTAATTTTCAAAATCACTATAATTATATTAACACCTTTGGTTAATATTATCTGTGGCAAACGCCACGGATTTTTCATAAAAAACGTTTTACTTTGTAAATTATTATATCGAACAAAATAAGTTTAAGAAAATGGAAGTAACTAGACTATTTGACATACTAGACAGATATCTGGAAGAATATCCAGAACAGAAGGTTGCACTTGCAGGCAAAGTTAACACCGAATGGCGTGAATACAGCCCGAAGGAATACTACGACCTCGTAAACTGCATTAGCTGCGGATTGTTGGAAGACGGCATTAAGCCAGGCGACAAGGTTGCTCTCATCAGCGGCAACAAGCCCGAATGGAACATGGTAGATATGGCAGTAATGCAGCTCGGTTGCATAATTGTCCCAGTTTATCCGACAATTTCGTCAGCCGACTACGAATACATACTCAACCACAGCGAAGCAAAGATCGCAATTGTCGAAGGCGCAAAGATTACAGAAAAGATCAAAGCAGTTTCGGCAAACTTGCAGCATCTGCAGAAAATGTACACCTTCGCACCAGTCGAAGGCTATCCCGAATTTACCGAACTTATCGAAAACGGCAGGAGCCATCTCGACCTTGACAAACTCAAGGAACTGAAATCGGCAGTAAAACCCGAAGACTGCTCCACTATAATATACACCTCGGGAACCACTGGCACACCAAAGGGCGTAATGCTGTCGCATAAAAACATCGTCCACCAGATTATGGGTATTATAATGACCCCGTCGCCGTGGTCGAAACGTGCATTCAGCTTCTTGCCGCTATGCCACGCATACGAACGTCTGCTAGTATTCATGTACCAGTACCTTGGAATGTCGGTTTACTACGCACAGAACCTCGGTACTATCGGCGAAAACCTCAAGGAAGTACATCCTACAATGATGACCGCAGTTCCACGTGTTTTGGAAAAGATGTTCGACAAAGTCCACAACTCGGGCAAGAAGTTGAGCGGCATGAAGAAGAAAATATTCTACTGGGCAATCGACCTCGCTCAGCAATACAAGATTCAGGACTTTGAACGCTCTGCATGGTACAACTTCAAGCTTAAGATTGCCGACAAGCTGGTTTACAAGCAGATACGTGCAGGCATCGGTGCCGAACATTTCGACATCATAGTATCGGGAGCTGCAAGCATACAGCCTCGTATAGCTTCTTTCTTCTCAGCAATAAAAATGCCAGTGTTCGAAGGATACGGACTTACCGAAACTTCACCAGTTATCTCGGTTAGCTGCCGTAAGAAATACGGCCGCGAAGTTGGTACCGTAGGCTTCCCGTTGCCAGGAATCGAAGTAAAGATCGACCCGAACACCAACGAGGTAATGTGTCGAGGCAACAACGTGATGATGGGATACTACAAGAACCCGGAACTTACCAAGGAAGTCATCGACCCGGACGGTTGGTTCCACACCGGCGACTGCGGATACCTTACCGAACACAACCAGCTGGTGCTCACTGGACGTCTGAAAAACATCTTCAAGACTTCGTTCGGAAAGTATGTAAACCCGCAGGCAATTGAGAACAAGTTCGAAGAATCGCCGTTCATTGAAAACATGGTAGTTTTCGGTGAAAACCAGAAGTTCCCGGCAGCACTCATTTACCCCGACTTCTCGTTCCTGAAGCTCTGGTGCTCGCGCCACGACGTAGAATACACCGATGAGAAACGAATAATTACCGACCCGACAATAATCGCTCGTTTCAACCGCGAGCTCGACAAGTACAACGCATTCTTCGGCGATACCGAAAAGGTAAAGAAGATAAAGCTCATCTCAGACGAATGGTCGCAGGCAACAGGAATCCTTACCCCGACACTAAAGGTAAAGAGAAGCGTTGTAGCCGAAAGATACAAGAAAGAAATCGAAGAACTATTCGCATAATATAGTCGCATGAGGAATTTTGCATTGCTGATATTGCTAATTGTCGCGCTTGGGATTGATGCCGTAGCCATAAATCCGCCCGGCACCAAGAAAGTGAAGATTGACAATACTACAATCTATGTCGACCAGGAAGAAATTAATGTGGCCGACTGGCTGGAATATATACGCTACTTGGAACACCAGTATGGCAAAGGTTCCGACGAGTTAGATGCCGCTTTTCCCGATGGCATCACCTCGAAGGAAATGATGGTAAAGATGAAACTGACAAATCCGATAACGGGAATTACACTCGAACAGGCACTAAAGTATTGCCAGTGGCGCACCGACGCTGTTAATTCCGTAAACGAGGAAACAGGTCTCGGCATTGTAAAATACACTTTGCCAACCGAAGCACAATACGCTCAGGTTATCAAGCTATTCGGTGCGTACGAGATTCTTTCGGCACGCAACAAGACAGAACGCATCATCGGACTGCAAAGCAATGTCTTCGAAATGACCGCAGATGGTAGCGTACTAAAGAACAATGGTGCGTTCTCGAGAGATGAAAAGATTCCAAGCGAAAATGTAGGTTTCAGATGCATTGCAACCGTAGAAAAACAGAGAAGATGAAGACATTGAGGCTCGTAATTGTGGCATTTGCCACAATGCTCATCGCAGGCAATGCATTCTCGCAAAGTCCCAAATGCGAAGTTCAGCAAAACGCGTTTCTTGCCAACAAGGAACTGAAAAATGCCGCTGTTGGACTTTATGCCGAAAACCTTACTACTGGTGAAATTGTTCTCGACTACAATTCGTGCGCATCGCTTACTCCTGCATCCATACAAAAATTGTTTACCACAACAATGGCAATGGAGGCTCTGGGCTCCAGTACCCGTTTCAAGACAAAACTCGCCTACAGCGGCACACTCGAAGATAGTGTTGTAAATGGAGACCTATATATAATAGGTGGCGGCGACCCCTGTCTTGGTGCCGAACGCTACTCGAGCACTTACAGCACCGACATATTCGACACTTGGACCGAGAAGGTAAAGGAAGCCGGAATAAAGAAGATTAACGGCAATATCATCAGCGACGTTACATATTTTGGCTCTGTCCCGACACCTGGCAAGTGGGTATGGGAAGACCTTGGCTCGTATTATGGTTCGCGCGGATTTTCAATCAACTACATGGACAACACCTACGAATTGTATTACAATACCGGCAGCGACAAGGATACGGCCGTGCTTGTCAGGGTTGTCCCCGACGACCTTGAGCTTAACGTTGTAAACAAGGTAACCGCCTCATCGAGCGTAAGCGACGACAACACTGTTATATACCGCGGATATGGTGAGAACGACATTGTAGTTTGTGGCACACTGCCATGCAACAAGACCGAATACAAGGTAAAGGGCGGTTTCCCGAATCCTCCGCATTATGTCGCACGCACCTTGTACTACCGTCTTCGCAACAATGGCGTAGCCGTAACTGGCACCTACATGGTAAGCGACAAGAAATACGAAGGAGAAAACGAAAGAACAGTGATACACACATTCTCGTCGCCAACCGTCGGAACGATAGTAAACTATACCAACCTTGTAAGCTACAATCTCTATGCCGAGGTTCTGACTCTACAGATTATGCGCAAGACTGGCAAATCGCTTGCCGACTACGGCAAAAAATTTCTAAGCGACCGTGGCATCGAAAGCGGAGGCTTCTACCCTGTCGATGGCAGCGGACTGAGCCATTTCGATGCTATTAATGCCAAGCAGACAGCACAACTGCTAAAACACATAAGCAAAAGCAAATACGGAGAAAGTTTCATTTCGGGAATGGCGGTTGCTGGAAAAAGCGGTACGCTCAAGAGCTACAAGTGCAGTGCAGACGGCACAATCAAGGTTCAAGCAAAAACTGGCAGTATGACGCGTGTGCGCTCACTCGCCGGCATCATAACCAACACCCGCAAGGAAAAGATTGTCTTCTGCATCATCATCAACAACTTCGAGGGCAAAAGTCCGCAGATAAGGAATGTAATCGACAATTTCATAAAGGCGGTGGGGCACAATGGATAATGGGCTGGAAGGCTAAAAGCCAAAACTGCTTCAGGCCTTCGAGACTTTGAGACTTCAATCCTTTCCCATCTCCACTATCAGCATCGACAAAGCCGAAGCGGCAAACCTCTCGATATTTATGCTTCTATCCTTGCCAAAAACATATTTGCGGCTTACAACCTTTGTTGGCGTTGCAACAGCAATCCACACCGTTCCGACGGGCTTTTCATCGCTGCCGCCAGTAGGTCCGGCAATGCCAGTTGTAGCGACTGCGTAATCAGTCTTAAGCAAACGGCGCACTCCCGAAGCCATCTGCTCGGCAATGGTACTGCTAACAGCGCCATACTTTTCCAAGTCGGCACGGCTTACGCCCAAGACATCGGCCTTTACCTCGTTGCAATACGACACGACAGAGCCTTTGTAGTACTCCGAACTTCCCGACACCGAAGTTATCAGCGAAGCAACCTTGCCGCCAGTACAACTTTCGGCTGTCGCAACCGTACAATGC
This sequence comes from Bacteroidales bacterium UBA1184, assembly GCA_002310235.1. Taxonomy (GTDB): domain Bacteria; phylum Bacteroidota; class Bacteroidia; order Bacteroidales; family ML635J-15; genus Bact-19. Next base: position 49,814 of record DBYO01000014.1, on the reverse strand, counting down.
CTGCCCTTTAGCAACTTACCGACAAGTTCCTCCAACTTTATGTCCTCGTATGCAATGATGTTTTCGGGCACAATCTGTTCCAACTCCTTAACTTTTGCAGAAATGTAAGCCTCAGTATTATCATCAGGCTCGTAAACGCTCAAACGCAGACGAATGCTCGAATATGCAGGAAGATAGGCAAGTTTTACATTCTTGGCAAGAGAATCCTCCCAGTCGGAAATCTTTTCGGCAAGAATCGACTCGGCAATTCCTGTGAGCAACAAGGTCTTATGGAATACAGGTTTCAGGTTGTAGTGCTTTTTTATCAGCGGAATTATCTCGTGTTCCATCAGGTAGCGCATCTCGAAGGGAACGCCAGGCATGGAGAATAGGAGTTTTCCATTTCTTTCCATCATAATTCCGGGAGCAGTACCGACGGCATTGTTAATCACCGTTGCAGTTGCAGGAACAAGAGCCTGACCACGATTGTTCTCGGTGAGAGCAATACCTCGGCGACCAAGCATTTCGGCAACATTGGCGAGAACAACTTCGTTCAGAACCAACTCAGTACCAAACTTTTCGCAGATAACCTTCTTGGTAATGTCATCTTTGGTAGGACCAAGTCCTCCAGTCATAAACACCACATCGGCAACTTCCAGACACCTGTCAATGGCATCCGAAATCGACTTTCCATCGTCGCCAACGGTAATTACGGTTTCGGTACGGAAACCTATCTTGTTCATCTCACGCGAAATCCACGATGAATTTATGTCAACAACCTGGCCGATAAGGATTTCGTCTCCTATTATTATAATTCCAGCATTCATTTTACTGATATTTTGAGAAGTAACCGCCATTAAGGAATTCGTCAACGGTTACCGATTCGAGTTTTCTATCGTCGAGAAGCCAGATATGGGAGCAATATTTGGCAGCAATTTCCAAATCGTGGCACGAGAAAATTATGCATCTGTTTTCCTCCGATGCTATTTTCTTCAAGTCGGACAAAAGTTTGCGTTTTGCAAAGAAATCAAGGAATGCCGTAGGTTCATCAAGCAGAATCACAGGCGTCTGCTGCACCATTGCACGGCATATCATAGCCTTCTGCCTCTCACCATCACTGACTTCAGCAATCATCGAATCGGCAATGCTCGACAAGCCAAACTTCTGAATAAAGTCCTCAATGATAGCATTATCCGCTTTTGTCCTACGGTCGAAAATGTTTGTATAAGGACTTCTGCCTACTGCAATCAGGTCGCGGATTCGCATATTGAGCACAGCCTCCACCTTCGACGGCACAAAACTGATATAACGAGACTTTTCGCGCGCCGAAATTTTTCCAAGAGGAACTCCGCAGATGCTTATCCGTCCACCAAGAGGCTTCTTTACTCCAATGAGCGTACTCAGCATAGTCGTCTTTCCCGTGCCGTTTCGTCCTACAAGACAAATAAAATCGCCAGCACTTGCAGAAATATCAACAGGTTGCGACACCAACGGAGCCTTATGCCCGAAAACTAGACCTTCAATATTCAGTACCACCTCTCCCATCATATCACTGTCCGCTGATTTTTAAATACTATCCATATAATAAATGGTGCGCCAAGAATTGAAATTACCGCATTTATAGGCAGAACTCCTTGTGAATAAAGACAATGCGAAAGTATATCGCCACAAAGCAGGAAAGCCGCGCCCAAAATCATTGACGCAGGAATAAGCACAAAATGATTTGATGTATTGAAAATCCACCTCGAAATATGCGGCACGGCAAGTCCGATGAAGCCAAGCGGACCGCAGAACGCAGTAACCGCACCAGTCAAAGCACTTACACCGACAAAGACTACCACTCGCAACCATTTAATGTTCATTCCCATGCTTATCGCAAACTGTTCACCAAGCAGAAGAATATTGAGCTTTTTGGAGAACAAATACAGCACTGCGCATACGACAATGCACACAGGCACAAGCACTATCGAATCGTTGAACGATACCGAGTCGAGGCTTCCCATAGTCCACACCACATACGACTTTACATTTACCTCGTTGGAAAAGAACTGCATCACATTTACCACCGATGCCACCACTCCCGAAACGAGAATACCAACGATGAGAATGCTCAGAATGTCCTTCACACGCATGCTTACTGCGAGAATCAGCATTAGCACGGCAGCCGAACCTACGCCAGCGGCAATAAGTATCGCCAAGTTTGACACATCTGCCGACGAAGGCAGGAAAAGTCCGCTTCCAAGTACAATCACTGCCACGCCCAAACTTGCACCATTGCTAATGCCAAGCACATATGGACCAGCAAGCGGATTGCGGAAAACCGTCTGCATCAGCAAACCCGACACCGAAAGCGCAGCACCTGCAACCATCGCAGTTATCAAGCGTGCCAAACGAAATTCGCGTATCGTAAACTGGTAATCCACAGACAAATCCGAACCGCCAAAGATATAATCCAATATGTCTGATAGCGGAATTTTGTTTGAACCTGTGCAGACATCAAGGATTGCCAGCGCTATCAGCGCGACAATTATCAAAGCATACCTTATAATATATGACAAACTGCGGTTCAATGTTACAAAGTTTACTCCAGTTCCCTATAATAGTGCAAATCGGTATAGTCGCCAATGAAAATCTTGTGCAAATCGAGCAGAATTATGTCGGGATGCACAATACCAGATTCCCAGAAGTCGCTACCTCCATATTCGCTGGTAATTTTATTGTTATTGAATATGCGAGCGTTTTTGTAAGGAGAAAAGTTTTCTAGCCGCGAATCGACATCGAGTATCTGCGAGCGTTTGGTTTTCTCGTTGGTATTCAGCCACACATCAGCATCACTTGCCTGACCGAACACTTGTTCGAGCGAATATGGCAGACTTTCTGTCGATTCGTTGTCGAATATATACTGACCTCCAGCTTCCTTGACGAAGTTTGCAAAAAAACTATTTCCACCAGGAACCCACCAAGTGCCTTTCCACGGAAGGCTTACAAGCACCTTGGGAGTTTTTTCCACTGGCATAGCCTTGACTTCATTGTACCTGTTTTCAACACTATCAAAGTAGTTTTCAGCCATTTCAAGTTTGTCGTAAAAACAACCGAAAAACTTTATCCATTCGGTTCTGCCCATAGGTTTGGGTTCTAGATAATCGTCAACAATTACAACCGGAATACCAATCTTCTCCAGCTTCTGAAATCCCGAAATCGACTCGTTGTCAATGCCGTATGCAAACACAACATCAGGTTTCAACGAGATTATCCGTTCCATGTCGAGCTGCTTGTCGTAACCGATTTCGTAAATCTTTCCATCGTCAATCATCTTTGCCACAACCGAGTCGCACACATACTTTGTTCCACTGATACCAGTTATGGTCGATGCTTCGCCTAATTGCGAGATGAAAGCAGTATGTGTGGTAGAAAAGCATACAGCGCTGTGAATTGGTATTTGGATTGTAGAATCTGATTTCTCGCGCGATAGATGCAACAATGTGCCATTTCGCGTAAGCGTTATATCGTAACCAGCATCAGTGGCTGATATTCCAAAATTCTGGGAATAGCGATTTCCCTCAACAGTCTCTCTTTCGTGCCTGTAATCCTTGCACGATGAAAAAAACACAAGGACAAGCAATATGTAAATCAACCTTTTCATAAAAAAACTTCCGACTACAAAGATAGTCGGAAGTTTTCAATTTCGTTTAATGTTTTATGCTATTTTGTCAACATAATCTTTTTGTTTGCAACAAATGCCGAGGTGCTAACCCTAACAATGTACAAGCCTTCTGGGTAAGCCGAAATATCCATTGAATGACTACCCGAAGCACTTACAACTTCCGATGACAACAACCTGCCAAGAGCATCGTATATTTCTACACTGCAAACTCCAGCTTCAGTCGTATTATCGAACGATATATTCAACAATCCAGTTGTGGGGTTCGGGTAAACATCAACAGAATAATCTACAACATCTTCCTCAATATCGTTTACTAAGCACACTGTTGCTTCTATTGGCAATGAAGCGTTGAACGAAAGGAATTCTGGAGTAGAATACCAAACATTGTTCTTCATAACCGACATGGTATTGCTTCCATTTGCAGGTCTATTGTTTACAATCGGAACAACAAACAAATCATCACTTACCTGGTCATTATTATTGTCAGGATAATTGATCTTGAAACCAACATGGAAAGGACCTGTAATCGCCACTGCCTCATCGAACCTAATAACATTTGTCTGTCCAGCAGTTAGATTTCTGATATACACTTTCTTGCTTCCAAGTTCGTCGCCGGGCAAGCCATTGTTATCCGCCCATACATAGAATCTCACATACGAGTCGTTTGCACCATAAATAGCCTGAGTAACAGGAACAAGCAATGATTGTACATGAGTAAATGTATGAGTATTGAAATATTCGGCATAAGCCTTTATCTTCTTTCCGTTCTGACCTGCTAGGTAGCCCCAAGTTCCACCAGGCTGCTTAGTTCCAATTACATCCCCTGTAGAAACATTGCTCAAAGTATCGCAGAATGATTCGACACTACTATTGAACACATATATATATTGTTCCTTGGTAATCTCGGTAGAACCGCATGAGTTAGACACGAGCAAAGTCACATCGTAGATACCTGGAGTAGTGTAACGCACACCGTTTGTTGGAGAAAACTCGCTAGAAGTTCTTGGAGAACCGCCTTCGAATGTCCACATTGAGAATGCTGGTGAATTGGTTGAAGTATTCTCGAAGAACACTTCTGTACCGTAAGCTACAGCCCTATTTGTTGCCACGAAGTCGGCCTGCGGTGCCTCGGTACAAGGATCTGCAGATGACACTACAATATACAATTCCTTAATAATTTCGTCGCTACCTATATTATTAGAAACAGTCAACTTAACATTATAAGTACCTTCGGTATTATAAACGATATAAGGATTCGGTTGTGTGCTAGCAGCGGGAGTTCCACCCTCAAACTGCCAAGCCCATCTATATGGATTTGAAAGGCTGAGATCGATAAAATGAACAGTCTCACCAGGTCTTACCAAAACCCTGTCGGATGTAAAGTTAGCCGTTGGTCTGCTATCCGAACTTGGAACAACTTTAATATAGTTTTCTTTCAATTCGATATCCTGTACGCCATTCGACTTACGGCATCTAAGCTCTACATCGTAAGTACCCACCTGGTTATATGCAATTACAGGAGGTACGGAGTCGGAAACATTCTCAGGAGTTCCGCCTTCGAAATGCCATGCCCACTGATTGAACGGACCGTTTTGCGAAAGGTTTGTAAACCTTACAACACCACCTACTGGTATTATCGTTACATTAGCCTCAAAATCGGCGATAGGAAGTTGCGGATTATTTTCAACAATAATACAACCCTCGCATACTTCAGAATCGTAATCTCCATTAGCGTTCTGAACATACAAAGTAACACTGTAGGTTCCAGGAACATTGTAGCATATGTTTGCTGGGTTTTGCAGAGTAGATGTCACAGTTTCTGCACCTTGGAATGTCCAGTTCCATGATGTAGGCGAACCAGATGATCTATCAGTAAAGTTGATGCAATCGCCAATAGTTATTGTATATGCAGAAGCGACGAAAGCTGCAGATAGTTCACCTTGTGGATCAGGAACAGTACCATTATTAACGGTAATGTAAGCATTCTTGGTTTCAGTATCTTGTCCATTAGCATTCGACACGGTAAGAGTAACATTATAAGTACCTGCAGTTGAATATACAACGCTAGGATTCTGGGCTGTTGATGAAGCAGGACTTCCACCTGGGAAAGTCCAGTTCCACGAAGTCGGGTCACCAGTTGAAGCATCGCGGAAAGCAACTGTTCCACCAACATCTACAGTAGTTGGACTACCTGTAAAATCAGCATTTAATGTAGTAGGATCGGGGGGATTTGAACTGCCAGAGTTTGGATAACGGCCAGGGCAGGTTTCTGCACCAGTATTGCCTGGATCGAGCCAAGGTTTCAGGCGGTTAGCATTTGCAGTTCCACCATTTTCCCAGTGAAGGTCGAAACGACCATACATATCGCTACGCGCTGTACCTGTTTGAGAGCAATCAGACGAACCGCCCGTCAATGTTCCGACAACAAGTTTATTCGCTCCATTAAACAAAGGAGAACCAGAAGAACCACCTTCGGTCACACCAGTAATATCATTGTTATTATTCTGCCATTTTGCCCACCAGTGACCATTTTGTGTATTGCTATTGCTATACGTCTGAGCAGTCAACTGCTCAACATAGAATGATATTTTCTTAATATCGCCAGATGGATGGTGAATACAAGCACCTGACTGTGCTCCAGTTGTGCTTCTATCCCAACCGTTATAGTAAGCACCAATTTCTTCAAGATGATCTTCAGTTGTACTCAATTCCAGCAATAAGAAATCGGTTCCAGAAGACTGTGCGCCAGACGGTCTTGCTCTCAAAGTACATCCGGTAACTACATCATAATTTGGCTCGCTCGTAGGATTAGAACATCCCGATGCTTCAAAATTAAAGTTAAATTCCCATCTTGACATTGAACTTGCTTCATCAACGCCACCGCAGTGGTCGGCTGTAAGGAAATATGGAGTTCCGTCGTTGGCAGTATTATTTACTAATGTACCAGTACAGAATCCGACAGACCAGCCAGAAATGATAGCGATTCCTGCCACGCCCTTTTTCTGATCTTGCCAGCTAGCTCCAACCTGACAATTGACATTCACTTCGCAGCTTTGAGAAGAGCCGAACCCTGTCTGTCGTTTTTGAGTATAATATCCAACAAAAGCGTCAACTCCGCGGTAAAAATAACATAGCCCATCCATCTTTATTACAGGATTTCCTGCAACCGAAGCTGGCTGAACGTATTCCATATACAAAGCCTCGCCCTGTATCATCTTCGGAGAATAATATGTTCCGACTTTGGGATTATTATTTGCATCTACTCTTAGCAACTGTCGTCTGTTCTCGTTATACAAGAACAACAGCGCGCCTTGAGGAATATAAAATTCCTCGCACATTACCTTCAAAGCCTTTGCTCCTTCGGAGGTAATTTTCAAACGCCACACCTTTGTACCATTGGCAAGAATGTCGGTAGTACCACAATTATCCATATTCAGATTAAGATCGATAATTCGTGCCACCTTGTACATTTCGCCATTCTTCTCAGACGCATCATCCTCATTCATTATCTGAGTCATGTCTGGAGCAACAACGTTCACATTGTCGATTTCAGACAATAATTCAGGATGCACAAAGCTAACAGGCTGATCCTGAGAATAAGCACTTGTAGCAAACAGTATTGCTGCAACACTTATAACAAATAAAAAAATCTTCTTCATTTTTATAACTTTTACGTTAACAAAAAACGGTGCAATTTAAGAAAAAATATTTACAAATTATCTTTTATCACTATTTTTTTTAACGTTTTTTTTCTGTAAAGGTTGCTTGTCATTAATTTAAAAATTATTGCGAACCATATAATTTTCAGTTGCTTTTGTAGAATTTATATTTTAAAGGTTATTTTTCAGCAAAAAAATTTGCCAATACAATTTTTTACTGTAATTTTGCAGTCCCAAAACTTAGGGAGGAATGACCAATTAGCTCAGCAGGTAGAGCACCTGCCTTTTAAGCAGGGGGTCTGGGGTTCAAGTCCCCAATTGGTCACAAAACCGCTTGACTTTCAAGCGGTTTTCTTTTTATATCCCCATAAAAAAAGGAAAGCCTTTTGACTTTCCTTTTCTAATATTGATAAAAAATACTACTTCTCAAGTTTTTTCTTCATGCCTTCGAGTATCGACTGAAGGTCGTTTATATCCTTTTCCATCTTAGATATTTCCTTTGAATAGCCTTCGACTTGCTTTACTTCCTTTAGTGCATTGAACTGAACCTTAAGATTTGTGAGAGCATCTTCGAACGATTTCACCGGACGAAAAATATACTTCTCGAGGGTTTGCTCAAGAGCTTCGCCACGCAAATTCTTTGCAACAATCACGCCATTGCCATCAATGAGGAAATTGCAAGGAATACTCGACACCTGATAAACACGTCCAGCTTCGCTGTTCCAATATTGCAAATCGCTTACATTTGTCCATGTGAGCTTGTCGTTCTCAATTGCTTTCTTCCATTGTTCGTCCGACTTGTCCAACGACACGCCATAAATGGTAAATCCGTCACCAGCTTGGAAATACTTATCCTTATATTCGTTGAAAGCTTTCACCACATTTGGATTTTCCTTACGGCACGGTCCGCACCACGATGCCCAAAAATCAATAAGCACCATTTTCCCACGCAATGACGACAACTTTACAGTATCGCCATTAGGAGTCGGCAAGCTAATTTCCGGAGCTAGATCCCCAACTCTGGTCCCAATATTCTGTGCACCTGCATAAAATGAAACAACTAAAGCAAATGCCAAAAACAAAATTTTCTTCATATTACTAATAATTTATTCGTTCAATCTTTGCGCCCAACTTATTCAGGCGGACATCAATATTTTCGTAACCGCGATCGATTTGTTCTATGTTACGTATAACACTTGAACCCTGAGCCGACATTGCTGCGATAAGCAAAGCCATACCAGCACGAATATCGGGAGAGTTCATTGTGGTTCCCCTAAGCCTTATCTGGTTGTCGAGGCCTATCACAGTTGCCCTGTGCGGGTCGCAAAGAATAATCTGAGCTCCCATATCTATAAGCTTATCGACGAAGAACAGACGGCTCTCGAACATCTTCTGGTGAATCAGCACGCTACCCTTTGCCTGTGTAGCAACTACAAGGAACACACTTAGCAAGTCGGGCGTCAAACCTGGCCAAATTGCATCCGAAATATTCATTATGGAACCATCAATAAAGCTTTCGATCTGATAATGGTCGTGATGTGGTATATAAATATCATCGTTGATGTGTTCAAGCTTTATGCCCAACCTACGGAACGAATCGGGAATAATACCGAGCATATCGTAACGTACATTCTTGATTGTCAGCTCCGAACCTGTCATAGCTGCCATACCTATAAAGCTACCGATTTCAATCATATCGGGCAAAATTGTATGCTCGGCGCCATGGAATTCGTCAACTCCCTCAATACTAAGTAGGTTGGATCCGATACCTGTTATCTTTGCGCCCATTCGGTTGAGCAATTTGCACAATTGCTGTATATATGGTTCGCAAGCAGCATTGTATATGGTAGTTGTACCCTTTGCCTTTACTGCCGCCATTATAATATTGGCAGTACCGGTAACCGAAGCTTCTTCCAAGTGAATGTAAGTACCTTCGAGTTTGTCTGCCTCGAGGGAATAGAAATTTTCCTCGAAACTATAATTAAACTTTGCACCAAGTTTTTGGAAACCAATAAAATGCGTATCCAAACGACGACGACCTATCTTATCGCCCCCTGGCTTTGGCATGAAAACCTTACCAAAACGAGCCAGCAACGGACCGAGTATCATTATCGAGCCCCTCAATGCAGCTCCATCAGCTCTGAAAGCATCCGACTCAAGATAATCGAGGTTTACATCATCGGCCTTAAAAGTATATACGCCATTGCCATGACGGGTGACCTTCACTCCCATAGCAATAAGCAAATCTATCAGCTTATTAACGTCAAGAATATTAGGCACATTGCTTATCTTCACGCTTTCGTCGGTCAACAAAGTAGCGCAAATAACCTGCAAGGCTTCATTTTTTGCTCCCTGAGGCACAATTTCGCCCTTCAACACATGTCCACCCTCTATCTTGAAAGTTCCCATCTCTATAACATTAATGTTTCTTTTTCTTCTTCTGCGGATTTCCTGTTGGCTGCGGCTGTGCTGCCTTTTTCTTCTTCTTCTGTTGTTGCTGTGGTGCCTGAGCAGACAATAAGACATCCTTATAATCACCAAGTTTAATATTCTCCGGCACCTGCACTCTACCCTCTGTCAAATAGACTATCTCTCTAAATATTACATCATCAGGAATCAATTCCTTTTTCCATTGCACATAGGAACGTTTCATATAGTTGGCAACATCACAGAAAAGAGCCTTAGAACGCTCTGGATCGGTTTCCTCTTCAAGTTTCTTGAGCATTGCCTCAATTATTTTGCCGTAGTGTCTAAAACGTATCGACCCGTCGGAATATGAAAGACGTTCTGGTTTTTGTGATTTCACATCCTCGGTGATAACAGGATATGGCCAATCAATGTCGAGTTTAAAATTCGACAACTCCGACAATTGATCCCACAATTTTTTATGATAGTCCGTCTCCTCCTTTATTGCCGGATTCATATTTTCCATAATTCCGACAATTGTTCTTGCCGCACGATTACGCTCATCGCGATCAGGAATAGAGCAACAATGATCAACCATCTGCTGGATTATTCGTCCATATTCTGGTATTCTCATTTTCGGCCTTTGTGTATTATAGTCCATCCTTCTATTTTTTAGTCGCAAAATTAGTCCAAGATTTGCAATTTAGCAAACTTTAATAATAATGTTTTAGTGTCGCCGCTATCGAATTCAACAACTAGCTTCGTATCTCCGCCATCGCCCAATCTGTTTACAATACAGCCTTCGCCAAACATCTTGTGCTTTATTCTAACCCCCACTACAAGCTGACTGCTTTCGGCGATTTCACTAGTCGTTTCCGACGAAGTTTTCTTAAGCGGCACAAGATTTCTTCGCAGAGGCTCCACTGGCTTGGTCTCTGTTTTTGCAGAAAAAATTGATGTATCTAACGACGGCTTACGCTGGAACTTTGTATATCCCTCGAATTCATCGTTGAACGAAGCCAAGAACGGACTTACCGACAATCCGTGCCAATCGACATATGAAGCATCAATATCTTTGAGGAAACGACTGGGAGCCATAGGTGTAAGTTTCCCAAATCTGAACCGATTTTCGGCATAATAGAGCATAATCCTCTTCTTGGCACGCGTTACAGCTACATAAAACAAACGACGCTCCTCCTCCAGGTCACGCGGATCCATAACAGTCAGAGCTCCAGGAAACAGGTTTTCCTCCACTCCTGTCACAAATACGTTATCGTACTCCAATCCCTTCGACGAGTGTATAGTCATCAGCGATACCCTGTTAATATCTCCATCATCGGGTTCCTCCAAATCGGTAAGCACCGATACATTTTCGAGATAGTTTATTATGCCAATAGGTTCGCCAGTCTCTTGCCGCGTATCACAAAACATCTTCACGCCATTGAGAAGTTCCTGTATGTTTTCGCGTCTGCCTTCTCCTTCCGGAGTTTTGTCAGACTGCAAATCTGTAGCAATGCCAGACGCATTAAGCATCTCATTGACAAATGCATACGCATCATACGAAGCTATCTTAGCAGCAAAGTTATCAATCATAACCGCAAACTCCTTCATACGCTGCCGCGTCGGTCCATTAACATCAAGGGCATACTTGTCGGGATAAAATATCAAATCCCACACAGGCACCTGCAAGCTTTCTGAAGCAGCAACCACCTTGTCAATCGTAACCTGTCCTATCTTGCGCGAAGGATAATTTATAATCCTCTTGAACGACTGCACATCGTTGTGATTCACGGAAAACCTCACATATGCAAGCGCATCCTTGATTTCCTTGCGTTGATAGAAGGACATGCCACCAAAAACCTTATATGGTATTCCAAGATTGCGCATCGACTCCTCCAATATTCTCGACTGAGCATTAGTTCTATACAGAACCGCAATATCGGAGTACAAAGCTCCCGAATCATGTAATTCCTGTATTTTTTTAGCAACTGTCACGCCTTCCATATTGTCGGACACGGTTTTGTTTATCTGAACCTTGTCGCCGACCTCGTTTTCGGAAAATACCTGCTTGGGAATCTGACCTTTATTCTTTTTTATCAACGAATTGGCCGCATCAACTATGTTTTGTGTACTACGATAGTTTTGCTCCAATTTAAATAATTTATAGTCGGGATAATCGTTCTTGAAATTAAGAATATTCTGTATTTCGGCGCCACGGAACGAATATATGCTTTGAGCATCGTCGCCCACAACAAACAGTCGCCTATTTTTCTCGGAAAGACGCTTGACAATAAGATATTGTGCAAAATTAGTATCCTGATACTCATCGACTAGGAAATAATCGAAACGTTCCTGATACTTAGCCAAAGTCAAAGGATCAATCTTGAACAAAATGTTTGTATAAAGTAACAAATCATCGAAATCCATCACGTTAGATTTCCGACATCTCTGGCAATACAACTTGTATATATTTCCAAATTCGGGACGATGAGAATTACGATCCTCGGTGACATAACCTGAATTGGCAAGATATGAATCGGGAAGCACTAGGCGGTTTTTGCATGCCGAAATCCGACTGAAAATATTTTTGTACTTATAATTCTCCTCATCGAGTTTCATTTCCTTTATTATATCCTTGACAAGATTCTGCGAATCGGAGGTATCGTATATGGTAAAACTGCTTGTAAAGCCTATCTTTTCTGCCTCAATCCTCAGCATTCTTCCAAATATAGAATGGAAAGTTCCCATCCACAACGATTGTGAAGCATTGTAACCCAACAATGCATCTATACGCTCCTTCATTTCGGCAGCAGCCTTGTTGGTAAACGTCAGAGCCATAATTCTATGAGGATCCATTCCCATAGAAATCAGATAGGCAATCTTATGCGTAAGGACTCTAGTCTTGCCCGAACCTGCGCCAGCAATAACCAGACTGGGACCGTCGCAATATAGCACAGATTCCTTCTGCGCTGGATTTAAGCCTTTTACAAAAACATTCTCAGCTTCCATCATCAATCTCTTCTGATGGCAAAAATACTAATCAAATGGATTGCCGACGACAATGCGCGGAACAACTTATTAACAAAATTAATCTTTAATTTTCCGCTGGCTACGCCTATAATCTCGATTCAAAGTAGGATTGTACTTACGACCAAACTGGTATGCAATATATATCGACCACATGAAATTGTGCGGCTGGTTATACATTATTGTCACAGGCAAATAATAAAAGTCGAAAATCCCCCCCACCTCAAGTGCGCTTACTGCCATTGCATCTTGGGCAAAATCGAATGAAAAATCAAGTTTTATGTAATTACCAGGTCTTAATTTTATCTCGCTCATTCCTACCGAATATGGAGAGCGGGTAACCAAATCAAACACCTGTGGAGAATAATAGTCTTCGAACCGATGATTGCTCTTAAAATAGTATGGTTTTCCGTTAAACATCACGGCACTGTCAATCATGACATAATACATTGGCTTCTCGAAAGCGAACGAGAAGCCTGCATTTGCCTGCAGATGTATCGACACACTCCCTTTGTCGCGTTTCTCGAATATCATCCAATTGTACCCATAGCCAGCCCTCAGCACATGCACCGAATTCTCCTTGCCGAATACAAATTTCTTCATACTGCAACCATATACCTCGGCATTGGTATTTATCATCTTTACTTCCTTGAGACTCTTTACATAATCGTATTCCACCTCATAATTTCTTCGGAGACGATAATTTACCCTTTGTGCAAAGGTATATAAAACCCCAAAACCATCGGAATTTACCTTTATACCAAACTGATTGATGTTATATTTCAACGACTCCCTATTATCAGAAAATTCGCCTTGCGAGAACATTGCAACAGGCAAATAGACGATAAAAAAAAGCAGCACTATGATTTTTCTTACCAAAGCCATAATACCGCAAAAATAATAAAAAACTTGTTCGCACAAAAATTATGCAACTTCCTCAACTTCAACATCTAGTTGAGAAGCGTCGCTATATGCAGGACAATTTTCTGCTGTCTTACACGAACCCAATACAAGAGTAGCAAAAATAACCAATAATAATATTGCACCTATCCTTTTCATAATTGTGATATTTTATTTTGCAAAATTAGAAACGTTTTTTATCAGATACAAATAAAAAGTTACTTTTTATTAACAACATAGGTTTAATCATAAAAAAAGGAGCCACATGGCTCCTTTTTTTATGAAATGAATATCAATTATTCAACAACAATCTTGCGAGTTGCAACCTTATCACCAGAGATAATTCTCAAGATATAGGTTCCTGTCGGCAACTCTCTATCGTAGTCAACATATTCCTGATCGGTCAATGTTCTTTCATCGATAGCAGCACCGCTTGCATTGAACAACTGAAGAGTAACTTCTCCATCAAATTCTGCTGATGAAACAGTGAACTTACCATTATTCGGGTTAGGATATACGCTCAAGTCAGAGAATGCATTCTCTTCTATCGAGTTCGGGAAGAACGCTATCTTTACGTTATGGTCAGCCTGTACATTGTAGAATATGATTTCGTTAGTAGTACAGTTATTTACCATATTACCATCGATTTCCAACTGAGAGATATGGTATCCTGGGTTCGGTGTTACAACAAGTGTAACATCAGCACCGTCAACAACTGTAGTATCCCTTGGGGTTACATCACCACCAGCAGTTTCAACTTCAACATGGATGTTGTAGTAAGCTCTGATGTCTCTATACGATACTGTGATGTTGTGGTTTTCTGAGATATTGGTCAACGTATAAACGTTATTGAAAATATATCCAGAGCCTTCAACTGGGAATCTTATGAATCCGTTATCCCTTACTGTATCAATTGCATAGTTCTCATCAGGAATAAATACTACCTCGTAGGTCGAACCAGCATGAACAACTACAGTTCCGTTAGGGTCAACCGAACCATTAGCACCAATTACAGTTGCTGTAATTGTGAACAAGGTGTCACCAGTAATTTCAATCTCTCTAGTAGTCATGTTAATCAAGGTCATGCTATCGCAAACAGCATCAACTCTGTCGTAATGAACTCTACCTTCACAATCTTCATATCTTGTTCCAATTGCATTACCACCGTTAGCACATGTGTACAACGATACGTTGAACTGATATCTACCCGAAGCAGAGAATATAGCATTGAGATCAATATTTCTATTTCTACCTGCACATTCGCTGTCGAACAAACCGAGAGTAAATGCGCTTATTGAGTAAGTATTGTTGTTGTATTCAGCTTCTGCATTAAACAAACCTTCGCCTGTAGTGATACCATTCGAAGCGAATGTAGAATCGGTAACATTTACATTATATGTGAATATTCCGTATCTTGTTGCATCAGCCAATACAACGCTTGTAGTATCATTGTTATAAATCTTCAACTGATAGCCAACTGCGCAGAGGTTATCCAATACGCCATCGGCATGAAGCTTAATCGAGAAGTCGATTGAATCACCAGATGCATAAGAATCTTCGAGTCCGATAATTTCTGCATATGGACCATCAGGTGGAATTGCAACAAATGAAGCAACTACGATGTGGTCTGCTGTAACATTAGTCAATGTCAGGTTGTTTCCAGCAATACCTTCGGTTACTGTATCGCCATCCATTGTAATAACATTGAGTTCATAGCCTTCGTCAGGAATGAATGTTACAACGTAATCAGAACCACAGTCAACGTTTGCAGTAGCTACAGTGTCTGCAAGGCTACCATGTTCACCTGCTGTCATTGTGATTGTGTAAGTAGATGTTACGAATGTTACAACTACTGTTACATCCGACTGAACATTTTCGATAGTGTAGTGACCTTCATCATCAGCAACGAGCAACTGATCGTTGACTGTTATCGAATCGATAGCTGCCTGGCATTCAACAAGACTGTCTATGCTGAAGATGTAGTCCTGACCCTGCAATACAGTGTCGTTTCCAGCAGTACCATATGAGGTGTGGGTGTTACCCTCTGCAAGACCTTCGAAAGTGATTACATATTCAGGAATGTTGATAATCGATAATGTTACAACAACATTGTGATCTTCTGTTACACTATTAATTACATAATAAGTAGATGTGCTGTCAGTAACTACAGCAGCAGTTACATCATCATCACCATCCATTACGCTTTCAATCTGATAATTGTCGTTTGGCATGATGTAAACAACTGCGCTATCACCGCAGAATACCGATTCTGGCATTACCATTACTGTACCTGCAGCAGTATCAGCAACTGTAGCATTTACTGTGTAGTAGTTATAAATGAATGTCACAAGAACTGTTGTGTCGGAAATAACGTTTTCGATAGTGTAGAGACCTGCTGCATCTGGAGCGATTACCACACCACCAACATATACCGAGTCGATTGCAGACTGGCAGTCGGTAAGTTCAATACCGAATACATAGTTATCACCATGTCTTACGGTGTCTCCAGTTTCAGAAACTAGTACGTTATCAACATCAAGTCCTTCAACTGCTACATGGTAGTATGGACGCTCAACCTCGTTGAAGGTTACTGTTACATCGTGATTAGCTGTTACGTTATATATAACATACATGCTATCCATTACTTCTGTAGTTACATCGTTTTCACCATCCATTACGGTTGCAATTTCGTAATATTCGTTCGGAGTGATGTAAATTGCTACAGAATCACCGCACATTACTGTGTCAGGTCTTGCAACTGCAGTACCATTACCATCGGTTTCTACATTGATTGCATACGATTCGTGGTTGTATGTAACTGTAACAACCATGTCAGACTGAACATTTTCGATAGTGTAAACACCTTCAACAGCTTCGAGTACTGCAACATCGGTTGCAACGCTTGCTATGCCAGTCTGGCATGCAGCAAGTCCGTCGAGAGTAAAGCTGTAGTTGTTACCCATCATTACGGTGTCACCGTGAATAGTGTCAAGAGATGCATAGGTGTTGCCTTCTTCAAGACCTTCGAAGGTGATTATGTACGAAGGAACAACATTGATTGTAAATGATACGCTTACTACTGAATCGAGAGCCTCTGCATCTATTGCAATCTTATCGTTGTGAAGAACGCCGTGGCAGTCTGTGAACGATGCTATATTCTCAACCATTGCGTTAGTTGTATCAGCATTGTAGAGCTTAACATTTACTACATAAGTACCTATCGAGTCGAACTCTGCGTGGAAGGTTACCGGACGGTTTCTGTTTGCACATGGGTTGTTGTCGAAGATACCGACTGTGAATGCATCGATAGCGTGGTTTACACCTTCGTATTCAACGGTTTCTGAGATGAATCCAGATCCAGTAAGAATGTCTTTGCTTATTTCGGCGTTACCTGCAAGACGAACACTGTACGACATTGCACCGTAGTCGGCGATGTTACCGATTTCCTGTCCATTGCGTGTAATTGTGTAACCAAGCTTAACCATTCTATCGAAGTTTTCGTTCGAGTTGATATGACCGACAATGTCTGCTGGGTAAGCAGGTGCATAATTTTCTGCATATTCGTCAATTATGATGGTTGGGAGAGCATTGTTTCTGAAGGTTACGTTTACGTTATGCTCAGCACGTACGTTTTCTATTGTCAATGTACCATCAACAACAGATGCGGTAACATCGTTGTCCCCATCAAATACACTTGCAATTTCGAAGTTTGCGTTCGGAGTGATAGTTATTACAGCATCTTCGCCACAAGTTACTGGGTTTGGTGTTGCTACAGCTTCACCGTTACCATCGGTTGTAACATTGATTGCATATGATTCATAGCTGTAAGTTACCACAACAGTCATATCAGACTGTACATTTTCGATTGTATATTTGCCATCAGCGTCAGCTGTGAGAGGAGCGCCGTCAGCGGTTGCAACGCTTTCGATACCTGTCTGGCATTCAGCAGTACCACCGAGTGAGAAGATGAAGTTGTCACCCTGCATAATGCTATCGCCATTAGCTGGTGCGAAGGTTTCGTAAGTGTTGCCCTCGGCAAGACCTTCGAATGTTATTGCATAAGAAGGAACGACATTGATGATCTGTGTAAGGCTTACAATTTCGTTAGTTGCACGTGCGCTAATAGCAATCTTGTCGTCGTGACGAACGCCATTGCAGTCTTCGAACGATCCAACTAAATCAACAAGAGCATGAGTAGTATCAACATCATACAACTTGATTGTTACTTTGTATTCGCCTATCGAGTCGAATTCTGCATGCAATTCTACAGGACGATTTCTGTTAACGCAAGTGTTATTGTCGAAAATACCTACTGTGAATGCATCGATGTAATAAGGGTCAACTCTTTCCGAAATGAAGCCGTAACCATATTCGATGTCATTGGTAAAAGTTGTTGTTCCGGCAAGACGTACGCCGTATGACAATGAACCATAGTCAGAAATTCTTTCTACTAGCTGTCCGTTGCGTGTTACTTCGTAGCCTACCTTAACCATTCTGTCGGGATTACCTTCGGAGTTGATACGCCAGATTACGTCAGCTGGGAAGCCAGGAGCGTACTTAGGAGCGATGCTATCGAAAGCAATTGTCGGATTAATTACTTCGGTGAATGTTGCTACTACTTCGTGAGCTTCTGTAATACCATATATTATATAGGTATTGTTTTCTACAGAAACTAACTGAGAGTTATCTGTTACTGTAGCAAGTTCGTAACCATCGTTAGGTGTGAAAGTAATAATTGCAGTGTCGCCACAAGTAACGTTAGCATTTTCAACATTTGCATTACCATTACCATCGGTTGATGCTGTGATAGCAAACGATGCGAGAGTGAATGCTACGTTTACAGTCTTGTTTTCACGAACATCAGCAATTGTGAACTTACCGTTAGCATCAGCAGTGATAGTATTACCATCAACTTCTACGCTTTCGATGCCAGTCTGGCAATCAACAAGACCGTTGATTGCGAATACATAGTTATCGCCATACATTACAGAATCGGCATGTGCCGGAGCGTCGGCTACAACCTCATTGCCATCTTCGAGACCTACGAAAGTAATCTTGAACGATGGAACAACTTCTACAGAAATTGTTTCAGTTGCAAGAACTTCACCTGCTGTAGCATTGAAAGCAATCATATCGTTATGATCAACCTGGTTGCAATCCTGATAAGCATTGATATTTGTGAGATATTGTTCATCGTATATTGCATCGTAGAGATTAACTGTAACCTCGTAGTAACCTATTTCAGTAAACGATGCAGTGAAGTCAATCGGACGATTTCTGTTTAGGCACTCGTAGTTATCGAATATACCTACCGAGAAAGCATTTATGCGATAAGTCTGAGACTGAGATTCACCTTCGGGCTGATAATCAACAGTTTCTTGTACAAATCCATCACCAGCTGTAAGTTCTCTAGTTATAGGTCTATCACCTGCGAGACGAACGCTGTACGAAACAGAACCAAAGTCGGAGATATTGTTTACTACCCTACCGTTGCGCTTGATTGTGTAGCCAACCATGCACATTCTGTCGTAACTACCGTGAGAATTGATACGTGCAGTTGCTTCAACTGGGAAGTTTGGAGCATACTTTTCGTTTGCCAATGGTTCAAACGTAATTGTCGGAAGTGCATCCGGAGTGAATGTAACAATAATATTGTGATTATCTGAAATACTAGTTATTGTATAGGTATTGTGTTCACGATCCAACTGGCTTGTAACATCTGCGCCGCCATCGAATACTGACGCAATAGAATTATTGCGATCAGGTGTTATAGTTACTACAACATCATCACCGCAAGTAACAATCTGTGCATCTGCTTCTGCATGACCATTTCCAGTCGAAGCAACTTGAACTGTATAAGAATGAGCCGAGAATGCTACGTCAATAGTCAAATCTTCGCGAACATCAGCTATTGTATAAACGTTGTTGGCATCAGGAACAATTATGTTTCCGTTAGCGGTTACCCTTGAAACTTCATCCTGGCAACCTGCAACCAAAGAAACTTTAAACTTGTAATCCTCGCCTTCCATGATAGAATCGAGTTTTACTCTGTCTAAGTTTACGTCAGCAAGACTAACTTCGTTACCTTCTGCGAGACCATTGAAAATAATTGCGTAAGACGGAACAACGTTTACGACCTGAGTAAGAGAATCGATAACGCTACCAGTTTCTGCATTGACAGCAATCCTATCATAATATGTACGACCCAAACCGCAAACATTATCAACATGGTTTACGGTTTCTACAACTGTTTGTGCACCTTCTATTGCTTCATATAGTTTAACAACAACCTCGTAGGTTCCTGGCTGGTTGAATGTTGCATGGAAGCTAACTGGCCTATCACGCTGCAAGCATGGATAGTTATCGAAGATACCTATCGAGAATGCGTCTATGTGGAAAGTTTGGCTCTGAGTTGAACCTTCTGGCTGATATTCTACCTGCTGTTCAACAAAGCCTTGTCCTTCGGTAAGATCCATTGTAAAATTGTCGTAACCCTGTGCGAGGCGAACTGACAGCGAAACAGTTCCGAATTCAGAAATGTTTCTAATAACTTCACCATTGCGCTTTACGCTATAACCAACCTTGCAAAGACGGTCGAAATCGCCATGCGAATTTACTCGTGCAGTTACGTTAGCTGGGAATCCAGGAGCATACTTGTCGGCAACATCCTCGAAAGTAATTGTAGGATGATCCAATGTCTGGAATGTTACTACTATCTGATGATTATCTCTAACATCATTTATAGTATATGTATTATCAACAACCGAACCCGTAACATCTACAAGATTATCGGTTATAGTTGCCAATGTATAGTTATCGTCAGGAGTTATTCTAATGACAGCGTTGTCGCCGCAGTCAATCGAATTGCTACCAGGTGTTACATTACCATTACCACCTTCAACCCCAGCCAAAACCACATACACCTGAGAAGCGAATGTAACGGTTACGGTCTTGTTTTCCTGAACGTTTGCAATGGTATATTTACCTTCATTGTCTGGATTGAGAGTAACACCATCTACAGAAACATTTGTAATCGAGTTCTGGCAATTTACAAGAGGACCAAAGCTGAAAACAAAGTCGTCGCCCTGCATTATAGAGTCGTTGCGAGCAGGAGCATATGATGTATAGGTGTTACCTTCGATAAGACCTTCGAATGCAATATTGTAAGAAGGAACAACATTGATTGTCTGGGTCATAGAATCATAAACTACACCTTCACCAGTTCCCAATGCGATTCTGTCGTAAACCATACCCAAGCCACATGCACTTTCGAACTCCTGGATAGTATCAACTAAAGTCTGTGCATTTTCAGTTGCCTCGTATAGTTTAACAGTGACTTCATAAGTTCCAAGTCTGTTGAATGTTGCATGGAAACTAATAGGACGTGTACGCTGCAAGCACTCGTAGTTATCGAAAATACCTACAGAGAACGCATCGATACTAAGGGTTCCACCATCGTAATCAACATCCTGCGATACGAAGCCCTGACCATCGGTAAGATCCATTACAAAATCGTTGTATCCCTGTGCAAGGCGAACCGATAAAGAAACTGTTCCGTAGTCGGAAATGTTTTGAATTACTTCGCCGTTGTACTTGATAACATAACCAACCTTGCAAAGCTGGTTGAAAGCACCATGCGAATTAACGCGAGCTGTTACGTCAGCAGGGAAACCTGGAGAATATTTGTCGGCAATGTTCTCGAACGAAACTGTCGGAGTTGACAATTGTCTGAATGTTACTGTAATGTTACGAGCTGCAGTAACGTTTTCTACAGTATATGTATTATTAACAAGACTATTAGTAACATCATTACTTCCATCCATTACGGTTGCAACATCATAGTTAGCTGCAGGTCTGATAGTAACTACAGTGCTATGTCCGCATTCAACTGACGACTGAGCAACGGTTGCTGTACCACCTTCACCATCAACAGAAGCGGTGACATTGAAACTGCTAGTTGTGAATTCCACATTAACGGTCTTGTCGGAACGAACATTCGTAATTGTATATTTACCATCCGAAGGGATGAGTTCATATCCGTCAACAGAAACTCTTGCAATGTCCGACTGGCAACCTACACGCGTGATGCTAAATGTATAATTGTCACCCTGCATTACAGAGTCGTTACGAGCAGGAGCATATGCTGTATATGTGTTACCTTCTACCAAGCCTTCAAAAGTAATCTTGTACGAAGGAACAACATTTACAGACTGGCTCAATGTTGTAAGCAATTCGCCCTTTCTTGCATTCATTGCAATGCTGTCGTATCCTGTAACGCCTGTACAGCTGTTTACATATGAAGTTCCCATTGCATTAACTTGCAATTCAGGATGATCGACTATTGCCTTGTAAAGATTTACGGTAACTTCATAATTACCGATCTCGTTAAATGCAGCAACGAAAGTTATCGGACGCCATCTGTTGAGGCAGGAACTATTATCGAAGATACTAGCAGTGAAAGCGTTCATTTCGTAAGTATGTCCAAGGTATTCGACAGATTCGTTTACGATGCCCGATCCTGCAGTAAGTTGCTTAGTGATTGGCTGAGAACCCTGGAGGCGAACCGAGAATTCCACTGAACCATAATCGCTGATATTAGCAACAGATTCACCATTGCGAGTTACAACATATTCGACCATACAGAGCTTATCCATATAGCCATGCGAGTTGATGCTTGCAGTTACTTCTGCTGGGAAACCAGGAGCATACTTGTCATTAACCTGTCCGAACGACAATGTTGGAAGCTCTACTCTTGTATAAGTTGCAGCAATATTATGATTTGCCTGAACATTTGTAATTGTATAAGTGTTGTTTACCAATGTTGCAACATCTACAGGATTTCCATTGTCGGTAAGAGTTGCAATCACATAATCATTTTCCGGTCTTATTGTAACTACTGCATTTTCACCGCAGTTTACAGGCGAAGCTGGAACTATGATATGGCTATCACCACCATTGTTTATCGTATATTGACTTGCCTCGAAAACAACTTTTACCAATTTGTCCTCGCGAACATCTGGAATTGTATATTTTCCGTTTTGAGCAGTAAGCGTATTGCCGTCAACAGAAACACTTCTTATTCCGCTCTGGCATTCCATAGTACCAATGCTGAACACATAGTCGTCGCCCCACATTACAGAATCTTTATGTGCAGGAGCATCTACAGTAAGAGTATTCTCTGCGCCAAGGCCTTCGAACCTTACTGCATACGATGGAACAACATTTACGTCGATGTGTGCCGTAGCGATAGACTCATCTACCATACTACTTGTCAGAGCAATCCTATCAGTGTGCTGATTGACGTTGTCGCCCAGGCAATAAAATGAGCCTACTTCCACTACATAAGGATCAACAGCTTCTACTTTGGCGATATTAACGTCGATTGTGTACTGACCAACCACATCAAATGTCGCCAAGAATTCGATTGGACGATTTCTGTTTACGCAGACATGTTCGAAAATACCTAGCGTAAACGATTCAACCACGATACGGCTACCTGTGTTTGGCACTACCACTTCTTGCGTAATTAAACCGCTACCATTAACGACTGGAGTCCAATCGGTATAATGGGTACCATCAAGTCGAATACGATATGAAACCGTACCATAATCGGCGATGTTACCAATAGCTCTACCATCCTTCTTTATGGTATAGCTTACCTTACACAAATCGTCGATGTAGCCATTAGAGCCCACCCAAACTTGTACGTTAGCGGGGAATCCCGGTGCGTACTTTGTCGCAACATTTGTATATGTTATCTCAGGCGGGGTTTGCGTCTGAGCCTTCAAACAGAAGGACAACAAAATTGCGAGACAAATCAAAATAAAACTTCTTCTCATAACAATTTATTGACAATTCGAAGACACTTATCACCAATAATTGCATGTGGCCTTCGTTTACATACAATTATTTAATTTTAATTATATACGAATACAACTAATTACAAATAAGCAATTTATAAATTAATTCCTAAAAAAACATACACCTTTCCCATTAAAATGTACTCCTTATACATTTAACAGAAAAGAACTGACAAAGAAAACATATTATTTCCAAATAAAAAAATTTATTAACACCAATATGTAAAAAAAAAATTATCAACCAACTAACAATAGTAATGAATAATAATTTGCAACACTGAACAAAATGGTGATAACGGATAAAAAAATTATGCGCAATCATAGCATGCCAATGAATACGAAGGAGATTACGGATAGCAGTCTTCACTACGCTCCTCGTTCCGTATCGCGTGTTACGACTAGCTTCCGAAATGACATCATGAAGTTCATTCCACAACCTTTAGCGCACGAAGCTTGCGAATAATGACAAATGCGAGACTCAAAATTATGTCAAGTTGTATAATTCACCCCAATAATGTCTATATTTAAGACAAAAAAGAAAAGCGATACACCACTGCGTATCGCTTTCCTTCATAAAAAACACACTAACTACCTATTAATAATGACTTTCTGTATGGAAGTCATATTTCCAGAATAAATTCTCAAATAGTACATTCCAGGCTTCAAATCTAAAATATTAACATTTTCTACTTCGATTGTATGAAGCAAACGTCCGTCGGCATCAAACATTTCTGCCTTATCAAAGTTAGGACCGACAATGTTGAATTTTCCATCACTTGGGTTCGGCACCACGCTCCAATTAGAAGTTTCAAACTCGGAAATCGAAGTTGAAGACATTTCAACATGTACAGAAACCGTATCTACAACCGAACAACCGTATTCTGTAGTTATTGTCAAGTTGTAATCGGCATTAAATGGGAGTATCAAAGTATCGCAGTTGATAGTAAGCGAATTATCTGTGCTACCATCACTCCATAAATACATGTCATAATCAGCATTTGCAGAAATTACTATTGTTGTATCTGCCGAATTATGAATAACATACGAATATTCGTGGTTCAAGCCAGATTCTGGAAGAGGTCTTTCTACTGCATCAACCTGGTCTGTATAAGTACATCCGTTTACGTCAGCCGATACGGTATAAGTTCCCGCAATGCCGATTTCGTTGTTTGCTCCGACTTCTGAGTTGCTCCATACGACATTGGTTGCTCCGTCAACAAGAGTAACTGTTACGCTAGAGCCTTCGCAAAAGTTGACGGTTTCGTCGGCAATAAGGTTTACATATTCAGGTTCAGTTATTGTTGTTGTTGCAGTTACCGAACATTCATGGTTATCGACAACTGTTACACTATAATTACCAGCAACAATGTTGGAGATATTTTGTGCAGTTCCCTGATTGCTCCATGCGTACAAATAAGGAGAAACACCACCATTAGCATGAGCCACAGCCATTGTTGTTCCGCCGTGGCAGTTTATTGCTCCTGCAATTATTGATACGGTAAGTTCTGCTGGCTCTTCAATTGTAGTTGACGCCGTTGCCGAACAACCGTTTGCATCGGTAACTATTACGCTATATTCACCAGCAGCAGCATTAATATTCAGCGTGTTTTCATTATTGCTCCATGCTAAAGCGTAAGGAGTTGTACCACCAGTAACGTTAGCCTCAACTGTTGTTGTTCCACCGTGGCAATTGATTGTTCCTGCATCTATTGAAACACTTAGCATTGCCGGTTCGGTTACTACCACATTTGTCATTGCTGAACAGCTATGGTCATCAGTAACTGTAACGCTGTAATTACCTGGCACTATGTCAGTAATGTTCTGAGTATATTCCTGGTTGCTCCAAGCGAAAGCATATGGAGCTACACCACCTTCAGCCACAGCCACAGCAGTTGTAGTAGTGACGTCGCAACCGATAGTTCCAGCATTTATAGTAACAGAGAGCGCATCGGGCTGGGTGATTACTGCATTTGCCGTTTCTGTACATTCATTACTATCAATAACTGTTACAGTGTAATTACCAGCCGTTGCGGTGATTGTTGTTGCTTCTTCCATAGTGCTCCATGTGATAGCGTACGGAGCGGTTCCGCCGTTGACATTTGCCAAAGCTGTTGTTGTTCCACCGTAGCAGTTGATTGTTTCTGCATCTATAGTAACCGTGAGTACTTCTGGTTGGGTGATTGTTACATTTGCCATTTCTGTACATTCATTACTATCGATAACTGTTACAGTGTAAATGCCAGCCATTGCGGTGATTGATGTTGCTTCTTCCAAAGTGCTCCATGTGATAGCGTATGGAGAGACTCCGCCGTTGACATTAGCCACTGCTGTTGTTGTTCCTCCAAAGCAGTTGATTGTTCCTGCATTTATAGTAACTGTGAGAGGTCTCGGTTCGGTGATTACAAGATCAGCAACAGCCATACATCTATTATTATCTGTAACCGTTACATAGTACGTATCTGCCGATACTGTGATATTCTGTGTGGTTTCACCATTGTTCCATACGAAAGAGTATGGTTCCACACCACCAGTTGCTGTAGCAACTGCAGTTGTTGTTCCACCATTGCAGTTGATATCTTCTGCAGAAATTGTCACATACAATTCGGGAGCAATAGTTGCATCAACTTGGTCATTGTAGCGACAACCGTTGTAATCGGCAGCCACAGTATATGGACCTGGAACATTTATTTCAAGAGAAGTGCCGTTGAGTTCATCGTTACCATTCCATACCACATTCTGAGCATTGGAAGGAACGCTTATTGTTGTGGTTGAACCAGCGCATATAATAACCGACTCCTCAGGAATAAGGTCAAAGTACTGCGTTTCGATTGCAACAATACTATCGGAATAGTAGCAACCGTCAACCATAGCAGAAACGCGGTATTTACCAAGCTCCGAAATTACAAGCGAATTCTGATTCAGCTGATCATCGTTGTTCCAGATAATGTTTTCGGCATTGTCAACTGTAAGAGTCAATGTGAGCGAAGAACCGTAGCAGAATTGAATTGAATCAAACTGCAAGAGTTCAACATTATCGGTTCTGATTGCAACAATTTGGTCGGTGTATGTACACTCACCTATCTTTGCCGATACTGTGTAAGTTCCGGTTTCGCTAACATAATAGTATGTTGCATTATGTGAATTATCACTGTTCCAAATAATATTGGTAGCATTGTTGACAGCCAAATTAAGTTCTTCCGACGTACCGTAACAGAATGTTACCGTATCTTGGCTCACAAGGTTAATATTTTCGGTCTGGGTTGCAACAATTTGGTCGGTGTACGAACATTCGCCAATCTTTGCCGAAACAGTGTAAACACCAGGACCGCTGATTTCGTATGTTGCTGCGTTGTTTGCAGGATTTTCTGCCCATACTATGTCGGTAGCATTGTCAACTGCAAGGCTGAGGGTTTCGGTTGCACCGTAGCATAATTCAACATTTTGAGCCGAAATTAGGTCAACATTTTCGCTCTGAACGACGATAATACTATCAGTAAAATAGCAACCGTTAACCGAAGCCGAAACGCGATACTTACCAGATTCTGATATCTCAAGCGTATTTTGGTTTAGCAAGTCGTCGTAGTTCCACATAATGTCTTCGGCATTGTCAACAGCAAGTTCGAGAGTTGTGGTTCCGCCGTAACACAAATTCTTTGTCTGCTCGGTAATAAGATCAACATGTTCGCTCTGGTTTACAACCACCTGATCGGTGAAACGGCAACCGTTTACATCGGCGGCAACGGTGTATGTTCCAGCCCCTAAGGCTACGAACGACTGATTGTTATCATTTGGATTGTCGTTCCATACGATGTTGCTTGCATTATTTACAGCAAGAGAGAGTATTCTGGACTCTCCGTAGCACATATTGATATTCTCATCATTGATGAGGTTGACATTTTCGCCTCGGGTTGCAACAACCGTGTCGGTGAAATGGCAACCGTTTACATCAGCAGCAACCGTATAGGTTCCGCCTTCGCTAATAGTGAGATTTTGACCGTTGTTGGCAGCATCACCGTTCCATACAATGTTGGTTGCATTGTTTACTGCGAGAGAGAGAGTTTCGGTTGCACCATAGCAGAAGCTAACAGGATCGTCAGCCAACAGATTTACTGCTGGAGAATTCTGTACATTGAACGAATGAGCAGCAGTACAACCGTTAGAAGTCATTGTAACACCATAAGTGCCAGGAGCGGTCACATTGAGGTTCTGACCAGTGGCGCCAGTTGACCACACGTAGGTAGCGCCTGCCGGCATAGTAATGTCGAGAGTTCCGTTGGGGCAGATGTACTGGTCGGCAGCAAGAGCGACTTCAGGCATTGGTGTTACAGTTACTACTGCATCGTTTGTCTGGCGGGTTACTCGACCATCGTTAGTTACACAGTAGTAAGTTCCAGCCACTGTAGCTTCGTAAGTGTTTGCAGTTGCTCCACTTATAGCAGCACCATCCTTGTACCACTGATATGTAAGGCCAGCAGATAAATTTGTTTCTGCTTGAACTTCCAATGTTTTGCTACCACCAAGACATATTTCACCGCCCTGTGGATGAGCCAATATTTTCGTAGAAACCACATCAAATTCTATATCGTATTGATATATTGTTTTAGGGCTATTACATGTTGATTGACTCGCTTTATCATTTCGACTTCCGCTTGGACAACATGGCTTCCCATTATTATAACTTGGCCATTGGGCTTGGCTAGAATTCAATGCTGCAGTTATTAAAAGATCCGATATACTGCCACTTGTATTCTTACACCTTCTTATCTGCATACGAATCTTGTAATGTCCATACTGATTAATATCAAAATAGAATGTTACAGGTCTATTTCTTCCACTATTTGGATTGTTCAAAAGATCGTCATTCCAAGTGGATGCTGGACAATAACCATCTACAATACCTAAACTTAATGCAGATACCGTATAAGACATAGAACTATAAGTTACAGTTACAGACACAAGCCCTGAACTAGAAGTAATATCACCGCCTTCAACACTAGAACCAATACCACGAACGTGATATCTGAGTGATCCATAATCCGACAGTCTATTTATAAGATTATCTTCGTAATATATCTCATAATAAACCTGACACATAGAATCAAGATAACCATTAGACAAGACTTTAGCCACAAAGGAATTTTCAACATCAGCCAAATACTCATCCTCAAGATTAAAATATACTATTGTAGGTTTATTACAAGATCCGACCTCTCCCACAGGAATAAAGCCCTGCGCCCATCCCACAAACGGGAAAGCGAGCGTCAGCATGAGAAGAGTTAAAATTAGGGTTGTAAATTTTCTCATAAAAATGATTTTTAATTATTTAATATTCTGTTATTTCAAATGATCATCAAAGTAACGTGTTATTGTTCGCATGAGATGCACCCGGTCGAGTCCGCGCACATTGTGCTCGTGGTTAGGATAAACAAAGTAATCGACAAGCACCTTGTTCTCGATGCACTTGTTGAGGAACTGCAGGCTGTGCTGCCATACCACTACCGGGTCGATACAGCCATGAATAATCATGAGACGACCCTTGAGTTTGTCGGTCTTGTTGAGCAGACTTGCCTTCTCGTATCCCTCTGGGTTTTCCTGCGGGGTGTCCATGTAGCGTTCGCCGTACATCACCTCGTAGTACTTCCAGTCGATAACCGGTCCGCCAGCCACACCAACCTTGAAGATGTCGGCGCAATCGGTCATGAGCGTGGTTGTCATAAAACCACCAAAGCTCCATCCGTGCACGCCAAGCCTGTCCATATCGACATAGCCCAGCGAGCGCAGAAAATCGACTCCAGTAAGCTGGTCACGGGTTTCTACTGTACCTAGCTGACGGTGAATGATGCTTTCGAATTCGAAGCCACGGTTGGCAGATCCGCGGTTGTCGAGAGTAAACATCACATAGCCTTCCTGAGCCATATACATATCCCATCCCGAAGCGCCGCCAAAACGTGTATTGGTAATCATCTGTGCATGAGGTCCACCATATACATACACGATTGCTGGGTATTTCTTGTTCGGATCGAAGTCGGGCGGCGTAATAAGACGATAGTAGAGATCGGTCTTTCCGTCGTCGGCCTTGAGTGTAGCAACTTTCACTGTCGGCAATTTAAAATTGGCAAGAGGATTTTCGGCCGTCAGCAAGGTAGAGATTTTCTTTCCATTTGAGGTCTGGTACAAAACATATTCGCGCGGAACAGTCATCGACTCGTACGAATCGATAAAATATTCGCCATCTTTCGACAGAATAGCATCGTGCGAACCGCTGGTGCCAGAAATAAGAGTCATATTGCCAGAAGCAATATTGACCTTATATATAGTGAAGTCGATTGGAGTTTCCTTGTTTGCCTTGATAATAAGGTCTTGGTTCTTGTTTGCGAAACCGTAAATTTCCTGCACTTCGAATTCACCTTTTGTGATTTGTGAAATCTGAGTGCCATCTATATTATATAGGTATAGGTGCCAGAAACCATCTTTACGCGACCAGTAGATGAACTTTGTAGGATCGTTGGGGAGGAAAGTGAGAGGATGCTGCGGCTCAACGTAGCGGTCGTTGCGTTCCTCGAAGAGAAGCTTTTCGAACTTTCCGCTAGTGGCATTGTAACGTTGCATTTGCAAATGATTCTGCTCGCGGTTGAGAACGCCAACGTAAATCGACTCCTCGTCGGGGCTCCAGGTCACCATAGTGAGGAATTGGTCTTTTGGTCCGTCAATATCGAGATAGGTTATCTTTTTGCTACGCATGTTGTACACACCGACAGTTACCTCCTCGCTGTCCATACCGGCCATACAGTACTTTTCGGGTTTTACCTTGGCAACACGTTCGTTGACATCAACGATAGGATAATCGGAAACCTTGCTATTGTCCTTGCGGTAGAAAGCGAGGTAGCTGCCCTTGGGCGACCAGAAAATTCCACCGTCGATACCAAACTCGTTGCGATGAACAGTCTGACCATATACTATGTTGCTATCTTTTTCGTCGCTTACCTTTACAACTTTGCCGTCGGTGCAAACTAGCAGGTTGTTATCAACTGTATATGCAAAGCTGGAGTTGGCAGCGCAATATGTTGCATTCTCTACATCATCGTCGCACTTTGCCGAAGATTTGATTTTCTTCTTGGCAACATCGAACACGCAAACAGCATTACCCACATGGATTTTCATTTCATTTTTCGAAAGCCAAGTATAATCGGGATACGACCTCGACGGAGCTATGTCGTTCTTTTTAAGTTCGGTTACAATCTCCTCGAGAGTCAGCAAAGTGGAAGATTTTTTCTGGTCAAAAGAAAATTCGACAAGATTACGACCATCCCACTTGGTACAAGTTTTTGTATCGGGACGAATCTGTAAACCGTAAATCATCTCGGGATAATACTCACGCCAAACGCCAATAACGGCGTCATCAATAGACATAGTCTTCGTCTGTGCCGACAAAGACATAGGCAATAGACATGCTATTGCAACAAATACAAAGACTAATCTTTTCACTATCTACATTTTTTAGGGTTGCAAAGATAAACAATAATACAATAGGATACCAAATAAAAAATAATATATTTTTTAGGCATCCTCTCATATCATTGTTATGATCCAGAATTTGAAGTTTACCCACACAAAAAACGCAGGAGTCGAAAAAATATTTTTCAACATTTTATTGTTAATTAAAATAAAAGTATTACCTTTGCAGCGATTGTTTTTGAGTAAGAGTTTTGTGTATGGGTATTTGCTTGATGCCCATATATTTTTTAGTACTATACGAAATGAAAGCAGCAACACGCATATTACTCTCAATCGCGATATACATTGCATCTGCGACATGCCTTGTCGCCCAGAATGTTGACGACTCCTTAAGGATATTCATCCCAAGTGCAGAGGCAAGCATAATCCCACCAAAACATTTCGAATACGACAGTTTATCGAACCGACTAGTCCACACGGGCACCATGTCGTACATACAAATCACAAAAGTCGCCAACAGACCATATAATAAAATAGCATCGGCAATCACAAAGGAGTACATGGCATCACAGGGCTTCGAACTAACCGACAAGCAGAATTGCAAGATGCTATCGGGCGACGATGCCGTAATTTTCAAGAGCAGATTCCTGTCGCACGACGAAAATGGCAACGACATGTATTTCATTAGGCTGATGCTGTTTACCGGCAACGAAGACACCTTATGGATTACAGCCGATTTTCCAGAGTGCATTGCAAAGCAAATTGAGGAGACAATAAAAGAAAGCACGAAAACAGTTGAAAGTTGAAAATTGAAAGTTGAAAGTTGAAAATTTGTGGAGTCGTTGCGAGCAACGACTCCACAAACGACATTGTGCAACTATCATTTGAAACGCAGCACTCAACACTGATTATCAAGACAATACCACAAAAACTGCATAAACCGAATAAAAAATTAACATTTTTTTCATATTTTTTTTGTCTGTAAGGAAATTCTTATTAAATTTGCATTTGGGAGTAATGTCCTTAATTTGTTAGACTATGAGTAAAGAGTTTGTAAGAAAAATTATAGTTGCCGTATCGATAATGATGCTGTTTAGCAGTGCGTTACTAGCGCAGCAACTACCTCTGTACAGCCAGTACATGATGAACGATTTCTACATAAACCCTGCTATTGCTGGAACCAAGGACTATGCACCAATCGTTCTTGGCGTACATAAACAATGGGTTGGAATGAAGGAAGCACCGTCAACGCAGACAATATCTGGACACACATCACTATACCATCGCACCATGGGTCTTGGAGGTATTTTGTTCCACGACAAATACGGACCATCGAGCGAAATCGGTTTCATTGCAACATACTCTTACATCTTCCAGATTACCAGACACGACAAAATATCGTTAGGTCTTGCAGGTCAATGCTATCAGTACAAGCTCGACCAGAGAAACTTCGATCCTACTTGGTACGATGACCCATCGCTTACCTACCTTATCGAAAAGACTGTTATTCCCGACGCTACATTCGGTGTATATGCTTATGGTAAACACTATTATGCAAGTTTAACAGCCGCAAACCTCTTCCAATCGAAAATGAAAGTAAACCAGCACATTAAAGATAACAAGATGGTTAGACACTATTTCTTGTTCGGTGGATACCGCTTCGTTTTCGAGGGCAAGAAGGGAAACAAGAATGCACCAGACTTCGAACTTGAACCATCAATAATGATAAAGACTACCGAACTCACACTTCCGCAGTTCGATATCAACCTCAAGTTCTTCATCAAACAGGACTACTGGTTCGGTGTTTCTGTTCGTCCAGGCGACTCATTCATTGCAAATGTTGGTGTTAAATACAAAATTTATTACTTCGGATATGCATACGATATCACGTTCAGCGACTTAGCTAACTATACATGGGGTTCACAAGAATTCATCTTCGGAGTAAACATCGGAGAGAACACTCACAAACATCGTAGCTTCTTCTAGAAAAAAGATTTTTCATAATAAACGATTTAAAGATGGTTGAAGAAAAAGGGACATTCTAACGAATGCCCCTTTTCTCTTTTTGTGGATCAATTATTTATCAAGCTGATTAATAATATTCTGAATATAATCAAGTATCTCCTCCTGCCCCATCTTGCTGACAGCAGAACTCACTAACATATCGGGAAGATTTTCCCATGTCTGCGACAAATGCTCCTTATAAGCATCGACTTTGGCTTTCAAAGCATTGGTACCCAACTTGTCGGATTTGGTAAATATAATAGTAAACGGCACCCTACTAACACCAAGCCAGTTGATAAACTCGACATCGATAGCTTGAGGTTCCAACCTACTATCAACCAAAACGAAAAGGTTTACAAGATTCTGACGATTAAGAATATAACCGTCAATCATATTTTTAAAAACAGCACGCTGGGACTTGGAAACCTTTGCATAGCCATAACCCGGCAAATCGACCAGGTACCATGAATTGTTGATTACAAAGTGATTTATCTTCTGCGTCTTACCCGGACTCGATGACGTCTTTGCCAGCTTCGAATTGGAGGTAAGCATATTTATAAGCGACGATTTTCCGACATTAGACCTTCCAATGAAAGCAAATTCGGGTTTGTCAGGCTTGGGACACTTACGATAGTCGTCGTTGGACATCAAATATTCAGCGGTCTTTATCTGCATAACAAAAGAAGTTGAAAGTTGAAAGTTGAAAGTTGAAAGTTAAAAATTGAAAGTTAAAAGTTAATTAGGCTTTCCACAGCATTAAACAGCTGCTCACCAGTAATAGGCTTAGCAACAATAGTCATATCCCTATTGACAATGAACATAGAAGGCGTAGCATAAACAGCATAATCGGTTACAATACGTCCCTCCCAGCCTAACAAGTCGGAAGCCACCTTAAACGAAATGTGATTATCCTTCACATACTTTTTTATTTCTGCCTCATCCTCGTCGATGCTAATAGCAATAATATCGACATCGGCACGCTTGAAGAGCGAAATAGCCTCGTTGATTCGAGGAATCTCCTCCTTACAGTTTTCGCACCAAGTAGCCCAGAAAATCACCAAGGTATGCTTCGACTTCATCTGCGACAGCGTGATATCTTCGCCATCTATAGTTTCGATCTCGAAATCGGGAGCCTTGGCACCTATACGCAAATCTGTGTAATTCTTTACTCTTGTACGCAAGTTACCTTCGGCAGAACATGAATTTCCGTATTCCAAACTTAATTCGTACAGATCGTCGTAACGCTCCATCATTTCAAAACCTGTGAGAATATAATCGAACACACACGAAAACACCTCCTGGTTTCCAGTCTTCAAATAACTTAATATCTCGCGTGCAGCATTCTGATACTCAGAAGGCTCATATTTTTTTAGGTATGAAACTACGAAATGATGGTATGCATTGGAGTTTATAAGATCTGGATCATCCATAGGAAAATTGCGACTCAAGAAGTTCATTTTTCTTTCGGCAGGTTCCGATATGTTCATATTTATATCCTTGAAATACGTCAGATAGCGACTTGCGAAAGTTCCGCTTTTCATCCTTATTGCCTTAGCAAGGCAATCGCTCTTCATAGACCTTTCTTTAGCCAATTCCTTTTCCGCCATCTTTAGAAAACTTCCTTCGGGATATATCTTTACAAGTTCGCTTAATATACCTATTTTATATTCTGAAAGTTCTGCAGGTGCCACATAAGCATATAGCTGCTCGTTCTCGACAGATTCAATAATCTTCATTGCCGACTTTAGATTGTGGATATTGGTCTCCATACGAATATCCTCGCCATTGTATATTACATCGAAATAGTCCTTGTTGTCGGCATGTATGCGATACAACCCGACTTCCTTTCCTGCAAAGTTGAACATAAACTCACCGTTTGCCGTAGTTGTCAGAGTCGCAACCACCTTGCTCTCGTCGCCAAACTGCTCGCACACATACAACCTTCCGAACGAATATCCAACAATCTTGCCATTAAGCACTCCCTGCGCCATAAGCAGCTGTGCCAACAGCATAATAATCAACAATATGAAGAGTGTTTTTTTCATAAAAAAAAGAAAAAAAGAGACTGTAGTTTATACAGCCTCTTTATAATCAACAGATCTAATTATTTTGCACAAGTTTCGCAATAAACTTTCTTTGCCTTTGTATTTACGAAAGTCTGCTGAGAAAGTTTATCGGACTGGAACAAGTCGCAGAAGAACTTAGGATCCATCTGTTTCAGACGTTCCAAAGCAACTACAAACTTGTTAGAATGAATCTTGTATTCAACCTTGGAGCAAACTGTAACATAAGTGCTTATGTAAACCAGCGGAACTCTTTCGTCCTCGATCCACGGCTCGAGCAGGTGAATTGCATATTCGTAGTCGGAGTGGTTGATGAAGATGCTTGCAAACTTAAGTGAATTTTCCCATGTCAGCTTATCGAACTTGATGATTTCCTTCATCTTTTCGAGGCACTTAACAACTGTAGGATGATCGTAACCGCAGGAATCCTTATAGATGTCCATTACCTGGTACTGAAGTTCGATATTCAACATATCAACCAAATCCATATTAATAGGTGTGTTGTACAACTTGTCAACTCTTGCCTGAAGTTTTTCAACGTAAGATTCGTTTGAAAGATCGTTTACTGTAATTTCGCAAAGAACATCGTTATAATCAACATAGTTGTTTGCTGCATCCTGCTGGTTGAGTTGGTCAACTCTGTCGCGGTAGTCTTCGTCGAGAGGATCGCTGTAGATGAACTGGGTTAACCATACCTTATTCATATTAAGGCCTACATAGTCGTAACCTTCAGGAATGTTCATACCAGCAACGGCCTGATCGTTGTATCTGCCAGAAACTACCTGCTTGAGGATGTACTTCTGGATTGACAAAGCGAGGTCAAGTTGCTTTGCTTCAACAGCCTTATTGAACTGCTTGAGGACAAACTTCTGCTCCTTCATTGCATCGCGAAGGTCGTAAGTGATATCCATTGTGATGTCGGCATAACGTGTCTGCTTCAAGTAAGGCTCGAGTTTCTTCTGGTTTGAATTAACATAATTTATTGCTGCATTCATGTCCATATTGCAGAGGCTTTCGAAAGAAGTACCTCTTACAGCATCCTGCAAATCCTTAAGGTTGGCAGCAGTTTCGATAGAGTCAATAATACTTGCATTCTGGTTCTTTTCGAGAGCCTTTACAATGTTTTCAGCACGTTTCTTCTGCAACTGAGCGTTGGTAGCCTGCGAACCTTCGAGCGAAGAGAAAGCACGGATGAAAATCTTGTCGATGAAGAAATCCGGCTCATCCAAAGCAGCTATTACATCACGCATTTCTTCGGGCTTGTAATCGGACTTACCCTGTTCGAACATAAGCTTAAAAGTAAGTCTTTCCTTTATTGCCTTAGGTGAATATTCCTTCATACCGCTAGCAAGAACTGTATCGGGGAGCAATCCAATCTTCGGAACAAAGTCGTAGATTTTCTTGTCAACATACGATCTTGGGATATTTGCACAAACGGATTTTTCCTTAATAACCATGAGGTTCATTTCAACATCGTTAGGATTCAATGCTGGTGGGAACTGACCGAGAACAACTTCGAGTTTGGTAACCTTATTGCGACGGCCTTCACCGGGAGCAAGGTTTTTCTTGTAAATCTTCTTCGACCATACTCTCTTGGTCATGTAACCGAGATTGTTGCGTGAATAGTCGGCATAATTTTCTTCGCCGCACTTGAACTGTTCGGGCTGAATAATATCAACAGCCAAAGCGTCCTTTGCTCCCTTCATGAAGCGTTTGAACTTCTTAAGGTCGTTGTACTTGAAAACGATTTCACCGTTATCGTTAACCGAAAGTCCCGACTGAAGATCCCACATGTTAGGCATCTTGCGGTAAACCTTCTTACAAACCTTCTCGTCGTAAGGCTTCAAGCCGTATTTCTTGGTTGTAACCGGCACAGTGAGCGATGCAGTAGGAGTGCTCTTGGTGTCGATTCTCAACGGAGTAATCGACGCATAGTTACCTACGAACATCGACACGAAAATTTTCTTATCGGCGATCTGAGCGCCAACACCTGCGAAGAAATATTTCTGTCCAGCCAAAATTTTCTGCGGCTTACCAGCACCCCAACGCGAAACCAACTGAGCTGCAATCTCGTCGTAAGTTATGAATTCGTTCGAAACCTTGATTGTTATTTTTCCAGCCACTTCGGCTCCAATACCAGTACCACCAGCATCGACGAGATATTTCTTGAAGTCGTCGGTCTTGGCATCCTGCTTTGCCACCATGTATTCTACATGAGCCTTTGCCGGATCAACGAAAAATTCATTTTGTTCAAACCCCTCGAGGCCAAGTGAATCAAGGTATTCATTAACCTTGTTAATCAGGACTTTTTCAA
This sequence comes from Bacteroidales bacterium UBA1184, assembly GCA_002310235.1. GTDB lineage: Bacteria > Bacteroidota > Bacteroidia > Bacteroidales > ML635J-15 > Bact-19. Next base: position 12,483 of record DBYO01000014.1, on the reverse strand, counting down.
ACAGTTTTTCCTTAAAGTTTGATGGATTAACCTTGTCGGTACTGTACACTCCGTCCTCCATAAATTTTTCCTGAGCGAAAACATTGCTAGTCAAGCAAGTAATAAGCAATGCGGAAGACAACAAAATAAAAAGTCTTTTCATTTGGAACATATTTTATCAGTTAATATTATTTTTGCCGAAAGTACAATTTTTTCACGAAATAGCGGCAAAAAATTTTAACACTCTTTTAAACAATTTCACGCGATGGACGAGATTAGGATTGACAAATATTTATGGACGGTAAGAATCTATAAGACAAGAAGTTTAGCAACCGATGAGTGCAAAAAAGGCCGAGTACTTATTAACAATTGCGAGGTCAAGCCGTCGCGAATTGTTAAAATCAACGAACGAATCGACGTTAAATGTCCTCCAATAATCAGAAGTTTTATCGTCACAGGCATTTCACCCAACAGGGTGTCGGCTGCCATAGCAAAAACCTTGGTCGAGGAAATTACCCCGCAGTCGGAATTCGACAAGTTGAAGATGATGCACAACACCTTCGAACAACGCGACAGAGGAGCAGGTCGTCCAACAAAAAAAGAACGCAGACTAATTGAAAAATTCAGAGAACTATGATAATAGCGGAATTAAAGAAAAAAGAAAATATCGTTGAATACATTCTGTATATCAGGCAGTTGATGGACATAATGCGCGCCAACAATATGGACATGTCAAAAATTGACGAACTGCTGGTATCGAAATTTGAAGTCAGCGAAAAGGAAAAACTGAAAATCCACAACTGGTACCAGAACCTTATCGACAGAATGCGCAACGAAGGTGCAGCCGAAAGCGGCGACATCAAGGAAATAAAGGACTTGATGGAACTATTGAACAAAATTCACCTTGCACTTCTCGCCGACAAGGACGAATATCGCCACCATGAACTATACAACTGGGCAAAACCCAACATCGACGAATACAAAAGACTTTCGAAAAGCCAGTCCGACAACGAAATAGAGATTTGTATCAACGCCATGCACGCCCTGTTACTGTTGAAATTGCAAGGCAAAAACATTTCGGAAGAAACCGCGCAAGCCATGCAGACCTTCGGCTCGCTGCTTGCAAACCTAGCAGATGTGTACAAGAAAATGTATAACGAATAATCAACAAGAGTCGTTGCTCGCAACGACTCTCCTAACTTTCAACTTTCAACTTTTAACTTTCAACTGAACAACGTTTTCAACGTGGTGCGTATGCGGAAACATGTCAACCGGCTGAATGGCCGTAACCTTGTACATATCCGACAAAATGGCGACATCGCGAGCCTGTGTGGCAGGATTGCAACTAACATAAACTATTTTACGTGGAGCGACCTTTTTTATTACATTCAGGACATTCTCGTGAACGCCAGCTCGCGGAGGGTCGAGAATTATGGTGTCGGGGCGACCATTTTCTGCGACAAAAGCCTCAGTCATAACATCTTTCATATCGCCTACATAGAACACCGTATTGCTTATGTTGTTGGTTTCGGAATTTATTTTTGCATCGGCAATAGCCTCTGGAACAGACTCAATACCAACAACCTTGCGGCAATGGCGAGCCACGAAATTCGCAATCGTACCAGTACCTGTGTATAAGTCATATACAATCTCGTCTTCGCCGACATTGGCATATTCTACCGCCTTGCGGTACAATTTTAGTGTCTGTTCGGTGTTGGTCTGGAAAAACGACTTGGCATTTATCTTGAACTTCAGTCCATCGAGTTCCTCGTATATGAAGTCACGACCTTTCCAGCAGACCACATCGAGGTCGTATATTGTATCGTTAAATTTTTCGTTTACAACATATTGCAGAGATGTAAGTTCTGGAAACTCCGTCTCCACATGCTTCATAAGAGCCTCTATCAACGATTTGTCGTTCTTGGCGAACACCACAACAGCCATAGTCTCCCCTATTGTCGAAGTGCGTACCATAAGGTTTCGCATAAGGCCCTCGTGACTGCGACAGTTATAGTAGTTGTATCCGTCGCGGCGAGTGAACTCGCGCAAGCTGTTTCTCAGTTCGTTCGACGGACTGCGTTGTAACCAGCATTTGTCGATGTCGATAACCCTGTCGAACATTCCCTGCACATGAAAGCCAAGTCCCTCGGCATCACGGCTTTGCTTATCAATTTCGACATCGGCAGTATCGAACCAGCGACGATCGGCAAAAGTATATTCAAGCTTGTTGCGGTAAAACTCGGTATTGTCTGCACCTATTATATTATTAATAGGCACGTCGCTTATTCCGCCAATACGTGCAAATTGGTCGCACACCTGTTGCTGCTTATAAAACAATTGTTTCTCATAGGGAAGCATCTGCCACTTGCAACCGCCACATTTACCAAAGTGACGACAGAATGGTTCCACTCGGTCGGGCGATGGCTTTACAATTTCAAGCAGTTTAGACTCTGCATAATTCTTGCGGTTACGCGTAATCACGACATTCACCACATCACCAGGGACAACACCAGCGACAAAAATCACATAATTATCATTGCGTCCCACTGCGACACCCTCGGCGGCCACAGCAGTAATCTCAAGATTCTCAACTATTTCGTTTTTTTTCTTCGACACTTCCCTATGATTTATTATCCTATGCTTGAAATTTTCTTGAGTTGTTCCAGATTCAGCACCTTAATTTTTCGTCCGTCGAGATCGATAACGCCTTCGCTGGCGAAAGTCGATAGCGTACGTATGGCATTGCTGGTAGTCATGTTGCTGAGGTTTGCGATATTGTCGCGGGAAAACTGTGCCTTAAGAGTAACGCCGTCGTCGCAGAATCCATATGTATCAATCAGGCAAAGCAGGGCTTCGGCCAAACGACCGCGAATATGCTTTTGGGTAAGGTTCACAGTACGATCATGCGACACGCCTAGTTCGGTAGCAAGCGACTTCAATATTGCAAATGTAAGGTTAGGATCGTTCTTCATCACATAGAACAATGCCGTTTTTTCGATAGTGCAAGCCACCGACGGCTCCATAGCAACAGCCGAAGCATGATAGTTTTCACCTGCAAACAAAGCGCGGTAACCTATAAAACCGCATGGGCGCGACAAGCGGACAATCTGCTCCCTGCCGCCAGCACCTTCCTTAAATATTTTCACCTTGCCGTCCGAAAGGCTTATCAGACCGCTAGGCTTAGCTGATTCCAGAAACACAAATTCGCCCTTTTTGTACGACTTGCAGGTCGTATGCTCACGCAAAAATTCCTTCGCCTCCTTCGACAGACAGTTGAAAATCGATTCAGGCGAATAAAACAATTTATCCTTTGCAATTTGCTCTATATCCATAACTAGATTTTTTTGCAAAGATAATGCTTTTATTTTTAAGGAGAATAATCCGTTTACAAACAATCACAAATGATATTTTGAGCAAAAAAAATTAAAAAAACATTTGGCTGTATCAAAAAAAGGAAATAACTTCGCCAAGTTAATTTTAAATTTTTAGAACGATGAAAAAACTTTATTTATTAGGTATTGCATTACTTGCTGCAACTTTCGCATTTGCACAGGTGGCAACAGAAAAGAGCACAAAACCTCTTCGCAAAGCATCGGGTATCCAATACACCAAGTACGAACCCATTGAATTTACTTTTTCAAAGAAGCATCATTCAACAGCAAAGGATGCTAATGCTGTACTCTTTGAAGACTTTTCAGACGAAACATTTCCACCAACAGGATGGGCTGAAGAATGCAAAGAAGATAGTAGCGAATACACACCTCGTTGGGTAAGAGGTCATGACTTGGCATTTACCACAAACCATACGGTTCATCCTGGTGATTATGCTTTTATTGATTACAGTGACACTGTTGGACAAAACGAATGGCTTATAACCCCAACATTACAAATTCCAGAAAATGCTATTTTACAATTCGATGTATGGGCACTTTTCCGCTACATGGTAGATGATAGAGCTAATTTTTCAAGTCCATATGACGGAAATTACGCAGACTTTAATGTATTGATTTCAACCGATGATGGAAACAACTGGGTTCGCATATGGAACGAAGACACCGCATATGTCAATGGTGTATTACATTATCAAGATATTAACGAAGGTGTTATGGTTGATCTTTCTCAATATGCAAATCAACAAACAGTAAAATTGGCATTCCAATATGTTGGTATGGGAGGAAGCTATTTGTATATTGACAACGTTACTGTTACAGCAGCTTCAACTACTGCTGACTTTGAGCTCTCAGAAGCTTACGTAAAAACTGGTAATACATACATAAATTTCAGATATAATGGTATGTTCACCAACATTCCAAGAAGCGAAATATCAACTGACACACAAGATTCAACACAATGGTGCACTTTCGAAGCTGTAGCACAAAACCATGGTTTTGCTCCTGCCAACGTAAAATTGGTTTACAAGGTTTACAATCCTGCAGACGAAGTAATATTCACATACACATATCCTACAGTAACCTTACCTGCTGCATCATTTGACGAAAACGGCACATTTGTTCCTAGCGTTGACACTATAGTTTACTATACTTATGATCCTAGTCAACCACAAGGTTCACAATACGATGTTAATATAAATGCTTTCTTCTTTATGCACCATATGACAGAAAATGGCACCTACAGATTCGAAGCAACACTTGAACCTGCAGAAGGTACTTACGAGAATCCTAACGGCAGAACAGTGACATTCAATCGTTACACTACTATAAACGACGACTGCCTCTATTCAAGAGACCTCGGAAATGCTAGCGATTCATATAGTTTGCCTATCACTCAAACTCAATCATACACTATATCAAAAGCAGCAACAACATACCAGATATACAATCCAGAAGATATTTTCAATAGTGCTGAAGCATACATTAAAGAAGCAACTGCAGGAACAGTATTCCACTATGAAATTATGGATGCTGATATGAATGAGCAGTTGCTAGTTACCGAACCATACACTGTTCCTAGTGACTTTACTCCTGGTTTTGTTAAATTGTATTCAGAAGAAGTATTGGCAGCAGAGGACCTTACAGAAGGAGATATAACTGTTGTGATATTTGTAGATAACTTAGATGATGGTGGCTCACTGAGATTAGGTATGGATCAAACAGCTCAGCCAAACTATTTCGAAAATCTATATTATTATGTTGGTGGTGGTGAAACAGGTTGGTTTATTATTGGTGACGATGGAGACTTCATGATAAGACTTTACACTTGCGAACAGACTAATCCAAATCCTGGACCATACGTTGATACTTTCGAAGCTAACGAAATCGAAATGTTCCCGAACCCAACAACTGGTATCGTAAACTTCAACAATGTTGAAAACGCTAAAATCGAAGTTTACAACATGATGGGACAGGTTGTTGCAAACGCTAACAGCAATAGTGTAAACACTACAATCGACCTTTCGAACCTTGCAAACGGCAACTACGTTGTAAGAATCGTTAAGGACGGTGAAGTTGCAACTTCAAAGCTCAACATCGCTAGATAATCAGATACCTAAAAAACACAATAAAAAAGTCGGAGCAATAGTTCCGACTTTTTTTGTGCTTATACTTCAAATTGTACAGACGCAATATTTTGCGTCTCATACGGCGCAACGCATTCGGCGCAAATCATTGCATTCGGTGCAACGAATGCATGTAAAGACGCAAAATTTTGCGTCTCTACAAACGGGCGCCTGCCCATGAAACATGAAACCTTGAAACGGCGAAGCCATAGAAACATAGAAACGCCGAAGGCATATAAACGCCGCAGGCACAGAAACGGGCTTTAGCCCTAGAAGAATTTTGCCCTCTTTATCAGATATGGCTTCAGAACCTCATCAACCGGCTTATTGATATCAGCCTCGACGAAATCAATACCAAACAGACCGCACTTGTATTTCAATTCCGACACAAGGTTTGAAATCTTCTTAACATAGCCTTCGCGCACCTCAGCAGGATTAAGCATCATGGTAGTGCCTGTTTCAAGGTCAACGAACTTGTAGGGACGGTTGGCAAAAGCAAACTCCTCCTCCATCTTGCGGTCGATGACATGGAATATTATAATCTCATGCTTGCTGTACTTCAGGTGCTGCAATGCCGAAAACAAAGCCTCGGTATCACCATCAATAAACATATCGCTGAACAATATCACCAACGAACGTTTGTGAATCATTTCGGCAATCTTGTGCAAGGTGCCTGCAGTATCGGTACGCTTCTGCAACTGAATGCTATCTGGATTCAGATATTTGCGCATCTCGTTGTACATCACCGACAAATGCACCTGCGACGACTTAGCATCAAGGTGGAATTTTACATCGTCGTCAAAAAGCGTCAGTCCTACAGCATCGCGCTGCCTGTGAAGCAGATATACAAGCGATGCAGCCGCATAAATGGAAAACTGAAGCTTATTCATGCGCTTTTCCTTGTACGGGAACAGCATCGACGACGACACGTCTATTATTATCTGTCCACGGAGATTGGTTTCCTCCTCGTAACGCTTCACGAAAAGCTTGTCGGTTCGCGCATACAATTTCCAGTCGATATGCTTGGTGCTTTCGCCCTTGTTGTAGAGCCTATGCTCGGCAAACTCCACCGAAAAACCATGGAACGGACTTTTGTGCAAGCCCGTAATGAACCCCTCGACAACCTGGCTCGCAAGGAACTCTAGATTGTCGTACTGCGGAAACAGTTCAAGGTTCACATCTTTGGCATCCATAGTTTTTTTGTTTAGCGCACAAAAATAATAATAATTTGCGATTGGATGTTTTAGATTTTCGATTTTGAACCTTTGAACATTGAACTCTTGAACCCTGTACAGACGTGCCATGGCGCGGCTGTACAGATTGCACGCATATTTAATCTGGCGCAACGCATTGCAAACTGGCGCAAATCATTGCGCCCCTACAATTATCAAATCATTAAATCCTTGAATTTTTAAATCTTTGAATCTTCAAATTATTGAATCATAAAATAAAAACAGGCGGGAACGAATCCCGCCCGCCAACAAAATATATAAAAGGAAAACAGAAGATTTCTTAGGTAAGTTTACCTGCCCGGTACTGCAAGACCAGAAACTCGAGCGTCTTGTCCGACACTTCCGAATCATACGACTTCTTGAGGTTGTTGCCAAACATGCAGGCAAACACCTGACACGAACCAGCGAAAAATCCACCCTTCAAAGTCTTGATGACCTCATAAGCCGTACTGCCACATTCGCGGTCAAGCAACTTTACGAATATTATCGCCTGCGACAAGCTAAACTTACTCATAATAGGCTTGTAGTGAGCCATTATCTGCTTCTCGCGCATATCCATATACTCCTTGCGCTGACGCTTTGAATCCATACGGGCGAGGCTGTCGTCAATCTGTCGGTAAATAGCCGAAACCTCCAAAACATACGGATATACCTTCTTGAAATTGAATACAAGCTTGTCAAAATTCTTGTTTGCGCGTGCAGCCTTACGCTTGTTGGAATAAACCTTTACCTCTGGCAACAAGACAAGGTTCTCTGTAACGGCGATCAAGCTGTCAACATTAATCTCCGAATAGTACGGCATATTTTTCTGCGCAAATGCTGCCTCGGAAAATCCGATAATGGCAATCATTATTATGAGACAAAACTTTTTCATATCCGTAATATTTTTGATTCGAAAAATGGCTATGGCAAAATCCGTTCCAAAATATGCCCGATAACATTTATTTAACATTTGTTAGGCAACTTTCTTCTTATCTATCAACGATTTAACCAATCCATGCGACATCAAGATTGTTATCATAGTCGACAGCAAATCGGAGATTGGGAAGGCATACCAGATGGCATCTTCGCCCCAAAAAGAAGTACAATAGCGGGGCAAAAGTATAACTAAAGGTATAAGGAAAATCATCTGACGGGCAATCGACAGGAAAAATGCAGGCTTAGCCTTGCCCAATGCCTGGAACAAGCCCGAGCCTATCACCTGACAGCCCACAACAGGAATTGCAAGCACGAAAATCCGCAGTCCCCTCGCCCCTATCTCTACAAGTTCCTCATCATCGCTGAACATAAAGAGCAACTGGTGCGGAATCAACTCGAAAAGCACAAAACCAACTATGCATATTACTGTCGAAAATATTATTCCGGCCTTCAACGCACCAATCACACGACCGTACTTTTCGGCTCCATAGTTGTAGCCTGCAATAGGCATAAATCCTTGGTTAACACCAAATATCGGCATAAACACGAACATCGTCAGACGGTTTATGATGCCGTAGGCGGCAATTGCCATCGAACCGCCCACTCCGCCAAGCACATTGTTAAGCACAATAGATGTCGATGAGTGCGCCAGCTGCCTTCCGAACGATGCCGAGCCAAGAGCCAATGTCTCGCCAAGAACCTTGGGTTTCGGCAACTTGAAACATTCGCGGTACGACAGCGACAGAACTCTCTTCTTGCTTCGGCGGAAATACCACAGACCGAGCGCGGCGCTCACAATCTGCGAGATAGAAGTCGCGATGGCGGCACCTTTCACGCCCCAGCCGAAAATAAATATGAATATCGGGTCGAGCACAAGGTTGATGACCGCCGTCAGCACCTGGCACCACATTGCGAACTTGGTATTTCCTTCGGCACGGATGACATTGATAAAGACGAAAAATATGTTCATCGCGAAACTTCCAGGCAGGCACCACACTGCATATTCCATCGAGTAAGGCAGAATGGAATCGTCAGCGCCGAAAAGCCTCAACAAGTCGGGCAAAAATGCTATCACCAAGCCGAAAAGCAGAACATTGAGGCATAGAATCATAAACACAAGGTTGTGAAGCACAAGTTCGGCAAGTTCGCGGTTTTTCGCTCCTAACGCACGCGAAATTATCGATGCTCCGCCAAGTCCTACCGCTTGTCCGAAGGTGTTGTTTATCATAAGCATAAGCGGCAAGGTGACCGACAATCCGGCTATTGCGCCAACGCCTACGGCCTGTCCCACAAAAATAGTATCGGCAACATTATATATGGTAATGGCGAGCATCCCCAGTACCGAGGGCAACGACAACCGCAGAAGCAGGGTGCTTACGCGTTCAACTCCTAATCGTTCGGCATTATCCATACAAGTTGCAAAAGTAAGCATTTTTACGACACAATAATTCGAGGAATTCTATTTCCTAAAAAAAATACCCAGCAGATAAGCAATTGTATCTTTAACAACCTTGTTTTTCCATTAGAAAAATTTCAATTCACTACCCCCTCGGCTGCAAACTCCGTCTATACTCGCTGGGCGACTGCCCTAAATGTTTGGTGCAGTAGCGGCTGAAATAGGAAAGTGAAGCAAAATTCATACGCTCGGCAATTTGCGTAAGCGATAGGCGCTCGTCGTCGAGGTACTTTTTTATAATTGGTACGGTATGGCGGTTGATGTAGCTGCTAACGCTGTGACCTGTGACGCGCTTAACGGTTGCCGAAAGGTACTTTGGCGACACATTCAGTCGTTCGGCATAGTAGTTTACCTCGCGCTCGGTGCGGCTTATACCCGTCGAAAGCATATCCATCAGTTGCTTCACGATGTAGGCTGTTCGGTCGCTGTGCGGAGCTGTAGTATCGCGCTGTGCGTGCGGCTCGAAAATGTCGTACATCATCGTAAGGCAGAGGCTACCCATAAGTTCGCGGTAGAACAGCAGATGACGGTCGCCTAGTCGGTCGCGCAGACGATGAAAATCGGCCAGCATAATTGAAGCCTGCTCATCGGTAAGTGGAATTACCGGGTTTTGGTTCAGGCTTATACTGCCGCCTATGCTGTAGTTGTTCGATGGTAGCAGGTTTTGGAGAAACTTGTTGTCGGCAGCAAACCACTCGACCTGCATGTCGGGATGCGCAGCCAGATTTTTCACACGGTCGGGCATCGGAACAACTACCAAATCATTCTTCACAATATGGTAGCATCGTTCGTTGAACACAAAACTCCCCTCCCCAGCCGTGCAAAGCATATGCATACAGGTATGAGCCAGTTCTGGTGCATTCATCCCGTAAAAGTCCGTCGAATATAGAAAGTCAATCTTCACGAGGCGAAGTTACAGATTATTTTTTATTCTCCTAAAACATTTGTGCAAAAAGTGAAAATTGTAGTGCTTTTTGTGAAATAGCGGTTCCGTGGATTTGCTGTTTTTTTGCATCGTAAAACAAAACAAAAGAGTTATGCAAGAAGAAAGAGTTGACCCAAGGTTATCGACAGCCGAAGAACTTGCCGAAGGCGTTCGTCAGGCTCAGACATTATTCAAGTTGAACCACACTATGCCATATACCGACGAGTACAATGCGCTCGCCAAGAAACTGTTTGGCCACGATGTATTTGCTGACGGTGGCTTCGTAATGCCCGGACTCACTGGTGTTTGCTTCGACCGCGTACGACTGGGCAAAGGTGTAATGATAATGAACAACTGCCTTATGATGGCTCGCGGAGGCATCACAATCGACGACGGTGCAATGATTGCCGCCAATGCGCAGCTAATTTCCAACAACCACGACCTCCACGACCGTATGATACTGACTTGCAAGCCAGTACACATTTGCGAAAACGCTTGGATTGGCGCAGGAGCCACCATCTTGCCGGGTGTTACAGTTGGCAAAAACGCCGTGGTAGCCGCAGGTGCAGTGGTTACAAAGGATGTTGCCGAAAATACCATCGTAGGCGGAAATCCAGCAAAATTCATCAAGAACATAGGAGAATAAATTATGAAAACCTTGAATGTAATGCTATTATTATTGGTACTC
>DBYO01000014.1:0-1622 GCA_002310235.1 Bacteroidales bacterium UBA1184 | reverse complement strand
CTGAGCAATTTGAAATAGTCACTCACAAATACGACGGCATGGCCTACACGCCACTTATCGAACTAGCCAAGAAAGAGGCTGCCAACGGCGAATTGCCGCCATACGAAGGCACCGCACCCGACCTTTCGCAGTACGACACCGTATTTATCGGTGGTCCCGTGTGGTGGGGAACCTATCCGCAGGTGATGTTCACACTTTTCCGCGATATAAATCTTGACGGCAAAACCGTCATCCCATTCACAACCCACGAAGGCAGCGGCTTGGCATCTTGTGTCGATGATGTGAAAAAAGCTTTTCCAAAGGCAAGTGTACAAAAAGGCTTCAGCATCTACGGACACGAAGTGCGCACAGGCAAGGCAAAAGTTGAGAAATGGTTAAAAGATCTTGGCTATTAACATATTAACAATTTAAATTCAAATTCTATGCAATACATAACATTAAACAACGGCGTAAAAATGCCGCAGATGGGCTACGGAGTTTATCAGGTGACACCAAGCGATGCAGAACGCTGCGTGAGTGATGCGCTTAGCGTAGGTTACAGAATGATAGATACAGCACAAGCTTACCAAAACGAAGATGGTGTAGGCAATGCGGTGAAAAAGAGCGGCATATCTCGCGATGAAATATTCATCGTCTCCAAAATATGGATTTCGAATTACGGCTACGAAAGAGCAAAAGCATCAATCGACGAGAGCCTGCGCAAGTTGCAAACCGAATACATCGACCTTATGTTGCTGCACCAGCCATTCTGCGACCGCTACGGAGCATACCGTGCATTGGAGGAGGCTTACCACAAAGGCAAACTACGAGCAATAGGTGTAAGCAATTTCTACCCCGACCATTTCATAGACCTTGCCTCGAATGTGGAGGTAAAACCTATAGTAAATCAAGTCGAAACTCATGTTTTCAACCAGCAGCATCTACCGCAGAAATATATGGAGGAGTTCGAATGCCGGATTATGTCGTGGGGTCCATTGGCAGAAGGTCGTAACAATTTCTTCACCAACGAATTACTTTCCAAAATTGGCAAAACTCACGGTAAAAGTGTTGCCCAGGTTGCACTTCGTTTCTTATTGCAACGCAATGTGATTATCATTCCAAAATCGACACACAAGGAGCGTATGGCCGAGAACTTCAATATTTTCGACTTTGAACTTTCGGCTGACGAGATGGCTCGCATCGAAACACTCGACACAAAACAGAGCCTCTTCTTCGACCACCACGACGGCGAAGTGACCAAAATGTTTATGGGATGGAGAGGTTTAATCTAAAATTATAAAATATGAAGAAAACGATATTAGTAATTTGCTCGGCTGTTCTTATGGCTGCTTGCAACAATACGACCAACAAGACTGAAAAAGACATGAACACATTGACATTCAACGAAAAACAGGCATCGTACATAAGTGCAATTGCTTGTTACGAAGCGCAAGGAAATCTCGGAAAACTTGCAGAATCCATCAACAATGGTCTCGACAATGGCTTGACAGTCAGCCAAATAAAGGAAGCCCTCTCGCAACTTTATGCCTACACGGGTTTTCCTCGCTCGCTCAATGCCTTGGGAACTTTGCAAAAGGTTGTTGCCGACCGCGATGCCAAAGGTCTGAAGACCGAATTGGGAG
>DBYO01000023.1:14245-14397 GCA_002310235.1 Bacteroidales bacterium UBA1184 | reverse complement strand
ACCGGCAAGACCGCTAACCGCGAACGCAACATCATAACTTCACTCGACCTTGTAGCTTCACGTCAGGAAGAATTCAACCGCAAGCTCGTAAAGAAGTACGACACTATCCGCGAAAAGGAAGTAAGATGCGAATGCATCAACTGCGACGATGC
>DBYO01000023.1:0-14177 GCA_002310235.1 Bacteroidales bacterium UBA1184 | reverse complement strand
GTTCGTCCTATCACTTTGTTCCCATACCCGTCGAAGATTATCGCTGGTCTCGCAGAGAGAGTAAAGGGATTCCTCACTATCGAAATGAGCACCGGACAGATGGTAGAAGACGTAATGCTCGCAGTAAACGGCAAGCGCCCAGTTAAGCACTATGGTCGTGTTGGCGGCGTTGTTCCGACTCCGGAAGAAATCGTTGACGCAATGAAGAATTTTATGAAAGGAGAATAAGTCATGGCAGAATTAACAATTAACGATATAATCAAAGAAGAAAACCTTGTTTACAAGAAAACAAAGGTAATGACCGATAACGTGATGCACTACTGCCCAGGTTGCGGACACGGAACTACCCACCGCCTTGTTGCTGAAGTTATCGAAGAATTAGGAATTCAGGACAAGACCATCGGTGTCACTCCAGTAGGATGCTCGGTTTTGATGTACAACTACCTCGACATCGATATGCAGGAAGCTGCTCACGGTCGTGCACCTGCCATTGCAACTGCTATCAAGAGGGTTATGCCCGACAAGTTCGTATTCACCTATCAGGGCGACGGCGACTTGGCTGCTATCGGTACTGCCGAAACAATCCACAGCTGCAACAGAGGCGAAAACATCACCATCATATTCGTAAACAATGGTATCTACGGTATGACTGGCGGTCAGATGGCTCCTACTACACTTGCTGGTATGAAGGCTGTTACCTGCCCACGCGGTCGTGACGTCAACACAATGGGTTACCCACTGCACATCACCGAACTCATCGCTCAGTTGCCGAATGTTCGCTTCGTAACTCGTCAGTCGGTTCACACTCCGGCAAACGTTCGTAAGGCTAAGGCTGCTATCCGCAAGGCTTTCGAAAACCAGAAGGACGGCAAGGGTGGACTTTCGTTCGTTGAAATAGTTTCGAACTGCAACTCCAACTGGAAGATGACAGCAGTTGACGCAAACAAGTGGATGGAAGAAAACACTTTCAAGGAGTATCCGCTCGGCGACATCAAGGTTGAATGGGAACTTCAGGAAGGTAAAATCAGCTTAAGAAACAGAAAGTTGGACTACTAAAAATTTAAGATCATGACAGAAGAAATAATTATAGCAGGATTCGGCGGACAGGGTGTCCTCTCTATGGGTAAGATTTTGGCATACTCTGGACTTATGCAGGGACAGGAAATCGCTTGGATGCCTTCGTACGGACCAGAAATGAGAGGCGGAACATCAAACGTTACCGTTATCATCAGCGACGAAAGAGTTAGCTCTCCTATCCTCACCCAGTACGACACGGTTATCGTTCTTAACCAGCAGTCGATGGACAAGTTCGAAAGCACAGTAAAACCTGGCGGAACTTTGATTTTCGACCCGAACGGAATCACTAAGATGCCAACCCGCAAGGACATCAACATCTACAAGATTGAAGCTGCACAGCTGGCATCCGACATGGGTAACCAGAAGGTTTTCAACATGATTGTCCTCGGTGCTTTCCTCAAGGTTAGACCAATCGTCGACAACAAGTATGTTGAAGAAGGTTTGAGACACTCTCTCCCAGAACGCGCCCACAAGCTTATTCCATTGAACATGGAAGCTATCGAAAAGGGCAAGGCAGAAGTTGTAAAGATGTAAATTTAACTTTCACATTTAATAAAAAAGCCACTCGAAAGGGTGGCTTTTTTCGTTGCAAAAAAACAGCAGCCGAATAGTTGACGACTGCTGTAATAATACATCCTAACTGCTTTTATTATTACCAAATTTATTTAGCATATCATTTGCGTAATTTCGCAATGCTCCTTTGCCACCATGTTTATAAGTATCCACCCCAGCCAATACAAATATTGCAATAACATCACATATGGTCAATATAGCTAAGAAAAGGCCCCAACCAAACGAATGTGATGCAAGTGTAATGCCAGCAATAACTGCAAGAGGAAAAAACAATATAGCCAATACATTAATCCAAATCTTATACTTTTTTCCCCATTCAAAAATACTATTAGCCATAACAAATATTTTAATTTTTCATTTTCATTGTTCCAAACATACATTGACTGCATTTGAAGCCGCCACTGCTGTATTTCCCACGGTGACTGCTCAAGCACGACGGACACACGCGGTATCCGCATTTGTCGCAAACAAACCATCTGTTTTCTGCGGGATATTCTCTACCGCAGCATTGACAAGGAATCCAAGCCATAATTCAAATTTTAAATGTTTATAATAAATACTATCTATATCTACTATTTTTTCAACGAATAACTCGGATTTTCCACAAAATCATTGAAAAAATCATCCAGCGAATTGTCATAGTCAAAGCCGCCAAACAGCATTTCAAAACTAACATTACCATGCTCGTCACTGCAAGTCATTTGGAGTTTCCGTATTCTAACTTCGGGATTCTTGCCATCGCCATGTACTACAAGACGAAAAGAAACCCTATCGCCAACATTGCCTCCATAACATTTACCACCGCCCATAATATAATCGCTGTAAGATTTCGTTTTGCAGGAATTATTTTCATTCTTTGACACAATATATTCTGCACTCACATCAAATTCATGTTTTCTAATTTTAGCAACGAAATCCGCATTTGTATCGCGCCAATAATTAAAGCGTTTTCTCGCAAACAACCCCATTCGTTTTCCATTAACCGTTGGAATACCTGCAATTTCGGTAAAATCTCCTCTGTAATCGTCCGTAATGTTTACTTGTTCTTCTTTCATATTGTTATAATTTTTATTCTTTTGCTAACTCAAAATTATCCATAAACGGAAGTATTTTGTTTATATAATCTGCAAAAAGCCACAGATACTCATATTGTAGAAAAAGCTGCCCTGGATCATCCTTGCAGGAAACCTTTTGAGCAATCTCAACAAACACGGGATAACCCAACTCTTCATCCTTTGTGAGCCAAACTATTTCGAAGAGTTTTTCATCTCCCCCTTCGAAGTGACGTTCATGCTCAACCCAGTATTCTAGTTTTTTTCTTATGCGTTCGTCCATTACATAACCTTTTCTTTAATAATTTTCACACTTTTTTGTTATTATTTACCTTGTGGATTCATATCTCCATCAATGGCAAGCAATTCTTCAATTTCGCAACTGGATATTAACAGAACTTTCCCTGGCTGAGTATAGTCAAACCTGTAACTATTATTGTTCTTGTTGCGTTTTATGAGATTTTCTTTCATTGCTTCAATTATTTCCAATCTCTTTTGGGAATTAACACTCCATTGCCTTCTTAATTCTTGAAAATCTTGATTTAGCATATTTAATCTTTTAATTTTAATTATACATTGATTACTTTGTAAAAGATAGGAGAAGAAGCTCTCCTATCTACATCTTTGTAACAAGCTACATCATCGGATAAACCGAGCAAGTTGATCTTCCCGGCATTGATGAACAAGATGCCATTGTTACAACATTTGACTTCTTTGAAAAATTTAATTTTACTGACATAATATATATATTAAATTAGTTTGACTATTACTGGCTGTCAAACATCGCCATTTGTTTTACTATGTATTTTACATGCATATTCATATCGTTTCTTTGCTAAAAAGCATTTGTTTTCTGCAGGCAAAAAAGGTGTTGAATTTTCTGAATAATTTTCACCTGCACAAATCGAACAAAAAGAACAATAATCATGGTCATCACATTCTAAGAATTGAGACAGAATGGTTTTCCTCCAAATCTTCAACTTGTCGCTATTCAAAATAGATGACAGATGCTCATCCTTTAAATTTCCAAAGACATGATGAAATGCACAACAAGGAATCAAGTTTCCTTCAGGTGTTACATTGAAACTATTTTTCCCAGCTTTACAAGTTGATTCATTTCTATTTCGTTTACGAACTCTTGATAAGCTATATTCGTTAATGTTAGGATAAATATGCTTGTCTTTAAACAAACTTTCATATTGTTCATCTGTCAAACGCAAGTTTCGGCTAGCATACTTATTTCCATCAACAGTATTTCTAATATTAATTTCAATTTGTGGCATTGCATTATAATCTCTAGCTAACTTATATACAGTTTGATATGTTTCAAAATTAATATTCAGCACACAACATTTAAGATACATAGGTACTGCCAATTCGCACAACCTCTGCATAACAGAAAGTGTCTTAATTAATGAACCTTTTGTTCTTGTAATTTTATCGTGAACTTCTGGCACTGCACTATAAATTGAAACACCAACTATTTTCGGATAATACTTAGCAAGCCTATCTACTTTACCTATAAGGTTTTGACCATTTGTATATATATCAATAGCAATGTCCTTTAAATACAAGTATTCTATTATATCCCATACAATTGGCTTCGAAAACGGATCTCCTCCCGTCAAGCAAACACGGATCAAACCTTGCTCTATAAATTCATCGATTATCCGTCTGTAGTCTTCCAACGCCAACTCAATCCTATCTCCTCTTTTATTAACTTCAGTTTCATCATGTTTGGCACCTAAATTATAACAGTGAATGCATTGTTCACTACATAAATAAGTCAATTCAAGCATAACTCCAGTAACACCTCCAACGGCTTCAATATAAGCATCTTCGGCATCATCAGCATTCATAGAAGAATAATCTTGATAATCATTAATAATATCATTGTCGCTTATTATCTTTCTATTAAATCTAACAAATTCTCTATACTTTTGGATTTCTTTATCGCTAGCAATATTTGTATCTACTAATTTTGCGGAATACAAAATATTGAAAAATTCATCAATTGAGTCCCTTGATATTCCTGTATCTAAAGATATTTTATCCAAATCCAAATATCCTTTTCTACCTACATTTAAAACAATACCTATTATATCTGCAGAATATGATTCAAAGAAATAACTCATTCCAGCAATTAGATTGTAATATATTGCCACATGCTTTTCGGCATTGTACCTGCCACAAGTCCATTCTGGGCGGTAATATCTTTTATTGTCTGACATTATTTTCATTCCTTTCGTAAAATATTCGTTCACAAAGATAAAGTTCTGACAAACAAGTCGTTTGGTTCAAGTTGTACCAAATCGGTTCAAGTTGGTTCACGCTAAAAATTGTCGTATCAAAAGCGGTCAAACACACTAATTCTATCTTTTACGCCCACCAGTTCCTAAAAGGCAAATTCAACAAAAAAGCGTGGAACTGTATGCCACACTCTAATTTGGAGGTCCTGAGAATTACCTGTACTTACTGAATATGGGAATAACAGACCACGCGTATAGCGTGAATCATATTATGCCTTCCTCTTGTAAGTACTTTTGAAAATTTCTCAGGTTTCCAAATTACAAGTCAAGCATAACGCTTCGTTAATCAAATATGTACGGCTCGGTGCATTACACCTAACCAAGGGCAAATATAAGAAATTGGAAACAAACTGCAAAAATTATTTTTTATAGTTTTTTGTATATAAATAAGAATACAAACAATACCTATTAATATTAATAACCGCCTAACTACATTAAAAAAGCCACCTCACGGTGGCTCTACTTCTGTTTATAATGAAAAACTCGCAAATTGTTATCTGCCCAAAAACAAGCGCAATGCGGCTTTTACCGATTCAGTATTGTTAGCGACAACAAGTTCGGAATCGCTGACACTTTCGAGGCAATACACCATGCCGTTAGAATATTCGGCACGTACAATAGTCCCAGGCACTAGCCAGAATTCATCTTTGAACACCCAGTTGTAATTCATGGACTTTGTATACCAAATCTTACAACTATACGATTCGCTTATCTGCATAGTACCGATTGTGCATTCGTAGTTACCTATCTTTCCTGTGCCAATGTCGGGAGTAAACTTCATCAATGTCGGCTCATCCAATGAAAGCATATAGGGGTCCTTTCTCTCTGGATCAATATTTTTTAAGAACGCAACTAAAGCCGAATCTAGCGTATAACATTCAGCTATTGATTTCTTGCTAAGCTTGTTGAACTTAGGCATAGTTACATCGGCAACATATATCTCATCTTTTCCATCCACCACATGAAGCATCTTGTAACCTGCAGGCTTGCGGCTTACCATATCACAATCCAGAAATGGATTGTTTCTGAGAATCTTAAAATCGGAATACGTCAGTGCTAATTTTTCTCCTGCAAGCACATGGATAAACGATGTATAACCAGTTCTTGTCATCTCCTTATAGACAAGATATTTGCTCTGCGAAAAAAGCATCGTCGCAACAAACACAAAAACCGATATTAATACAACCTTACTCATATCTATTTTTTATAACGTAAGATTCTCTCATTTATTGCACACAAACAAAAAAAGGAAGATTGCTCTTCCTTTTTTAATTATAACGAATATTAAAATTCTAGTTTCCGCCAGTGACTCTGTAAGTTGTCATATACAGATTCTTCGGTGTAACACTAAGTACCGGTATCGGTGAAGTGTTAAGCATCTGGTATGCGTACGAACCAAGAATGAGGTTCGAGAATGCAGTTGTCTGCTCGGTCATTATTGCAATAAGGTCGGCATCAACGGTCTTTGCATATTCGATGGTAATGTCGGTGATATTGTCACCGATAAGGTAAGATGTCTGGTAGTTGACACCTTCCTGGTCGAAGTACTTGCGGACTGTTGCAGCATAAATTTCAAGTTTGTTCTTTATGCCCTCGCTGTCGGACGAAGCAACCTTGACGATATGAACTTCTGCACCGAAAGCCTTAGCGATAGTTGCTACCAGCGGAACTTTCTCGCGGGTTTCCTTGGTAATGTCGAGCGGAAGAACTATGCGCTTAACATCGCCGATGTACTTATCGGAATAAACCGAAATTACAGGCTTTGTAGTGCTCTGGATTATACGGTATGCGTTACTACCCAAGAATGTAGTCGCTCAAACCAGAAGTACCGTTGGTCGAGCATATAATCATCGAGTCGTCGAAAGCGTTTGCCTGATTTACAACTTCTTCGTGTACGCTACCATTCTTAATTATATAGGTAAGCCTGCTCACCGAATTCAGCTTCGGCTTATATTCGGTAATCAATTCTTCAAAATTCTCGACAATCGAATTGTACTGGTTTTCGAAATGAATCTGCAGAGCGGCCGTGCTTTTTCGACTGAACATGAACCATCTGTATGTCGCAGAAGAACTTGTTGGCATAAATTATAGCCAAATCCAAACCTTTCATTGATTCCTCGGAGAAATCTATAGGGACAATTATCCTTTCCATATAAACTTAATTTTATCGGGTGCGAAGATAATAAATTTTATCAAAGCAAAAAATTTTATTTAAGGATATTGAGAATTTTTATTCCAGACAATAAATCGCAAGCCACCGAACCGCACCATTCCTGCTTGAGAATGCTGGTAATAGCAGTTTTGCCCCCCATTGGCGCTAGGGCCGCTAATGTCATTAAGGCCCTTAATGCTAATGGGAGCAAAGCAAAAACTGCTCAGCCATGCAATCATCCGCCAAAAATGTTTACTTTTGTAGTCTAAAATTCAAGCAGGAATGGAATCATACAACATAATAGGCCTAATGTCGGGCACATCGGCTGATGGACTCGATGTCGTGCTGTGCAGGTTCGAAGGCAGCGACTACAATTGGAAATACACGCCGATAAAGGCAAAAACTTTCGAATACGACAGCCAGACAAAGGCGAAGATGCTTTCGCTGCACACTCTTTCGGCAGAAGATCTGAAACGCGCCGATGTGTGGTTCGGCAATTTGTCGGCAAATGCTATAAACGATTTCCGCAAGGATATTTCCGAGCAAATCGATTTCGTTGCATCGCACGGACACACCGTCTTCCACAACCCTAGCGAGGGCTACACGATGCAGATTGGCGACGGAAATGTCATTGCAAAGAAAACCAAGATTCCAACCGTCTTCGATTTCCGCAGCGGCGATGTAGCCCTTGGCGGACAGGGCGCACCGCTTGTGCCTATTGGCGACGAACTTCTGTTCGGCGAGTACGATGCCTGCCTCAACCTCGGCGGGTTCTCAAACATCTCGATGCGCAACAGGCATGACGAACGCATTGCCTTTGACATTTCGCCAGTCAACATCATAATGAACGAGTATGCCCGCAAACTCGGCAAAAACTACGATGCCAACGGCGACATTGCAGCCTCGGGCAAAACCATACCAACACTTCTGAAAAAACTTTCGGCAATAAGATACTACCGCCAGAAACCGCCGAAATCGCTCGGTCGCGAATGGGTTGAGCAGCAAATGAAGCCAATCCTAGCAGAATACGCCTCGGAAACCGTTGCCGATATGCTCAACACCCTGTCGGTACATATTGGCACCGAAATAGGCAAGGCCATCGGCAGTTGCGGAAAAGTTCTGGTAACTGGTGGCGGCGCGTACAACAAGTTCCTGATTGACAATATCCGCCGAAACTGCAATTCGGAAATCATAATCCCCGACGACACCACAATAAACTACAAGGAAGCAATAATTTTCGCCTTCCTCGGACTTCTGCGTATCTGTGGCAAAAACAACTGCCTCTCATCGATTACTGGTGCAAAAAAAGATTCGTGCTGCGGAGTGATAGCAATACCATAATGCTAGTTTTCCTCAAAAAAAATCCTAAATTTGCACCAACATTTGCACTAACAAAAATGAAAGAACTCGTATCAAAATCAATTTATACTCTTGCAATTGCAGTGACAATATGCCTAATTAGCTGCACAAATCACGCCGCCGAAAAAACAGAAGAAAAAATCATTGAAAAGGCAATCGACAAGGGCGTTGAGAAACTGGAAGAAGGCATAACAATCCTTTTCGACAAGGCTCGCGACTATTATCACGAGCAATTCCCCGATACAAGCCAAGTCCCTTACTACGAACGACTTGAAATTCCACAGTCGAAAAAGAAACTCAAGGAACAGGTTGTCGAGCACAAGGGATACACCGTGAGTTACAACACTACCTGGCTCATTCCCAACTGGGTGGCCTACGAACTTACCGACGAAGAAGTCGTCGGACAGGCTTCGCGAGCCGACAAGTTTGTCCCCGACCCCGACATCAAAGGCCTCTGCTCCACCACCGACGACTACAAAGGTTCGGGCTACGACCGCGGTCACATGGCTCCCGCCGGCGATATGAAATGGGACGCTAAAGCAATGGAAGAAAGTTTCTACACCACCAACATCTGCCCGCAAGACCACAACCTCAACGCTGGCGACTGGAAGGAACTCGAAGAGCAGGTGCGCGACTGGGCGATAAAGAACGAAAAGGTATATGTGGTGTGCGGACCTATCGTGAAGAAAAATTACACAACTGTCGGCGCAAACAATGTCGCTGTGCCCGATTCTTTCTACAAGGTTGTGCTGATGTACAGGGACGGCAACTGGCGTGCGCTTGGTTTTGTCTTTGCCAACAAGTCGGGCAACAAGCCGCTTGACACATACGCAAAGTCGGTCGATGAAGTTGAAAAACTCACCGGTCTGGACTTTTTCTCCGTCCTCCCCGACGATATTGAAAACGAAATTGAGAAAAATAAGTCGTTTGAAGAATTTGAGAGATAAACACAAATTATGAAAAAAGAAAACATTAATAATTTTGACAGGTTAGTCTGCAATATAACGAATATTCAAGATGTATTGCAGTCACAAGCGGCACATGCAATTAACACCGCCTTGACGGTACGCAATTGGCTTATAGGATATTATATAGTTGAATATGAGCAGAACGGAGAAGATAGAGCACAATACGGAGAAAACTTATTGAATAAACTTTCTAAAAGGATAAATAGAAAAGGACTAGAACCGAGAAGACTGCGAGAATTTCGTCAGTTTTATCAAACATATCCTCAATTAAGTATTGTAGTTGAAAAATATCTAAACGATAAAGGTTCTTTATCATTAGATTCGACGGAGTCAAAATGGCAGTTACCAACCGCCATTTTTGAAAATCAACCCAATGGTTTACAGATTTGGCGGTTGCCAACCGCCAAATTGAAAGAGGAAACAAATTTATGGGAAACTCCTCCAGAAAAGCTATTTAACCGTCTATCTGCCACTCACTTAATTTATCTTTCTGGAATCACAGACCCACTAAAACGAGCTTTTTACGAACAAGAATCCATAAATGGTTGCTGGACAGTAAAGGAACTCGACAGACAAGTTTCGTCTCTATATTACGAGCGTTTAGGTTTGTCAAAAAACAAAAAAGCACTGCAAAAGCAATTGGCAAAGAACAATAAACCGATTGTGGCTACAGATATTATACGAGATCCCGTTTCTCTTGAATTTCTCGGGTTGCAGTCACAAGATGTTTTTACTGAAACTAAATTAGAATCTGCAATACTCAATCACTTACAACAGTTCCTATTGGAAATGGGTTCGGGATTTTGCTTTGAAGCTCGGCAAAAACGAATTTTAGTTGACAATGACTATTACAAGGCAGACTTAATATTTTATCACCGTATCTTAAAGTGCCACATAATAGTAGATTTAAAAATTGACCGGTTTAAACACGAATATGCCTCACAATTGAATTTATATCTAAACTATTTCAAACACGAAATTATGTGCGATGACGACAATCCTCCAATAGGATTGCTTCTTTGTACCGATTACGGAGAAACTACAGTAAAATATGCTACGGAAGGGCTGTCGCAAAATCTATTCGTAAGTAAATACCAAATTCAACTCCCATCAGAAAACGAAATAAGAAATTTCCTTATGGAAAACATTCCAGAAAAAGAATATAAAAATGAATAATCGCATACAATTATGTCTTCATTTCTCAAATTTCTCTTCCGCACAATCCTGATACTGCTAATTATCGCAGTACTTACAATAGGTGGCTACATAGCCTACCTGCAGATAAACTACTACCGCATCGACGATGGTGTAGAACTGCCAGTAAGCAACCAGCGAGCAGAAAACATCGAAGTCGGGAAAGAGTACACGGTGATAACCTACAACATCGGATTCGGAGCCTACGACCACGAATATTCGTTCTTTATGGACAAAGGACGCATGAACGACGGCAGCGAAGTGTGCGGCACCTATGGCAAGGCACGAAGCAAGGAATCGGTGGAGACAAACACCCACGGAGCCAAAGCCCACATCGAAAAGCACAGCCCCGACTTCTGCATACTGCAGGAAGTCGACACCGCCTCGACACGCAGTTTCTTCATTAACCAGCGCAACATCATCGAGTCGGCTTTCGACGACTACTGCAGCGTATATGGCGAAAACTTCCACAGTTCGTACCTGTGCTACCCGATTAACGACCCGCACGGAAGCGTCCGCGCAGGACTTCTCACGCTGAGCCGCTACAAAATCGACAATGCCGTGCGACGCAGCTATCCAATTGACGAAAGCTTCATAACCAAGTTTTTCGACCTCGACAGATGCTTCGTCGTAACACGCATCCCAACCAACACCGACAAGGAACTTGTGCTGATAAACAGCCATATGTCGGCATACGACGAAGGCGGACTCATCAGGCAACAGCAACTTGAACTTTTGCGCAGCGTCCTCACAGAAGAATACAACAAAGGCAACTATGTCATCGTTGGCGGCGACTTCAACCACGCGCTTTGCGGCACCGTAGAAGCTTTCGCCAGCCAGCAGCAGGTTCCCGAATGGGTATCTATAATGGCCGACAGCGAAATTCCAGAACATTTCAGGATAGTGGAAGCCAGCAACATCAAGGATGTGCCTACCTGCCGCAGCACCGACATGCCATACACAAAAGGCGTGAACTACACCGCAGTACTCGACGGATTTATCGTTTCGGACAACATCGAAGCCGAAGCCATCAACTACGATGCCGACTTCATGTACAGCGACCACAATCCAGTGATAATGACTTTCAAGTTGAAAGTTAAAAGTTGAGAGTTGAAAGTTAAGAGTTAATAGTCGCCACTTCGGCTAACGCTCAGAGGGTGACCCAATTCGCGACAATTCTCCCCCTATTTCGTTTCCAAAATCTTGAATTCCACCCTGCGGTTTGCGCTACGACCGTCTTCGGTATCGTTGGTGGCTATCGGTTTTTCGTAGGCGTAGCCCTTGTAGGTCAGACGGGTTTCTGCAATTCCCTTACCAATGAGGTAATCAACGACTGTTTTTGCACGCGATTCCGACAGATCGGTGTTATACTTTAGGCTGCCTTGGTTGTCGGTATGACCAGAAATTTCAATCTTTAGGTTCGGCTGTTTTTTAAGAATTTCGACTACCCTATCGAGCTCAGCGTACGATTCTGGCTGTAGGGTCGATTTATTATAGTCGAAGAATATGTTTTTCAAGATAATTGTTGTGCCGACCTGGATTTTTTTCAACTTGACATCAATTTCCACCTCTTGGAAGTCGGCAGTGTCGGCAAGGTTGAAGTTTTCGCTGTGGAAAAGATAACCGTTGCGGCTAACGCTAAGACCATAGTTCTTTCCCGATGGCAGATTAACAATGTAAGCTCCAGATGAACTGTTTGATTTAAAAGTAGATATTATCTCGTTTTTGCTATTGTCGGTAATTTCGATATTGGCTTCGAGAGGAGATCCATTGTCGGCATCAGTGATTGTTCCCTTTACAAGAGTAACTAGCACCTTGGGAGCGTTTTGTTTGGTATCCTTGACGGGGAATCTAAGTTCATAAATGTCCCACAGACCATAGCTGTCGGGATGAACCGATGTGTAGTATGCGTTGCGACCGCTGGTGGTTATCGAGAAGAAAAGGTCGTCGAGCGGTGTGTTGATTGGATAACCGAGGTTTTCTGGTTCCGACCAATGTCCATATTCATCCTTTACCGACTTGAATATGTCGTATCCGCCCATTGTGTTATGGCCGTTCGAACAGAAATATAAGGTTCGTCCATCGGGATGTATGAATACACATCGTTCATCGTATTCAGTGTTTATTGTTTTCCCTATGCTTATAGGCGCAGACCATTTCCCGTATCTGTCGAGCGTAGAGTAGAAAATGTCGTGGTTGCTAAGGGAAGAACTATTGGCATTAGAAACAAAGTAAAGAGTCTTGTTGTCCGACGACAGGCAAGTCTCGGTCTCGTGTGAGCCTTTGTTTATCTTTTCCGAAATGCTTTTGGGCTTCTGCCATTTGCTGCCCCTGAGGGTGGAAACATAAATGTCGCCGCCGTTCGCGTCCATATATACGTACATGGTTTGTCCATCTGGCGAAAGACCGACTATCGCATCGTTTAAGCCTGTGTTAAGCGGAGCCCCTATGTTGTGCGCCTTTGTCCAACCCGACGAGTTGTGTGTGCTTTCGTAGATGTCTTCGCAATACATTCCATCGTCGAGTATCATATTGCCAGTGCCACCCTTGCGTCGCGATGTAAAATAAAGCTTTGACCCATCGGAGGTTACGAACGGGGCGTATTCGCGGTATTCGGTATTGATGTTTTCTCCGAGGTTTATGATTTCCACATCTACGGTGTCCTTCATGATTTCGATGCCATTGTCGCATTGCTGTATTAGGCGGCGGATCTTGTCCGCTTCTTTGGGGTCTTTTGTGATTTTCAGGTAGTCGGAGTAGCACTTCTTTGCTTCTTCGAAATAGTAGTTCCAGTGGTAGCCGCAACCGAGGTAGAAAAGTATTTTCTTGTCTATGGTCTTGTTTAGCTTGTATGCACGTTCAAAATATTCCATGCACTGCGATTTCTGTGCCGAGTTGAAATGGCAATATCCAATCTTGAAGTTTAGGTCTGAGTTGTTGGGATTGAATTTCTGTGCTGGCATATAATATTTAAGTGCATTGGCATAATCGCCAGCAGTGTAAAATCCGTCGCCGGATTTAATGTTAGATTTTGCAGCGTTAACTTCGTTTGTACGACCTGGAAAGTTCGAAGTCGTGAATTTTGTATCAACTTGTGCCGATGCGATGCCAATAAGCATTGCGAGAAGTATCGTTATGATGATATTTTTCATTATTGAGACCATTTTATCGCTACAAATTTAATTGTTTATTCCGATTCTTCAAAAGATAATATGCAAGTATAATGCCGTGTTGAAACAGTTGGATTCGTATAGCACAATTTGGGCATTTGAAAAATTAAATGACGTTTTTTGACTTTTGCAAACCTTGTTCTGGATACATATTGCAGTATTTTTCATTAGCTATTATCTAAAAATAGTAGCAGTAATATGCTGAAAATCAGGATTAGAATTAATAAATGAGAAAAAGTGCAAAAAATATTTGGAAGTAATTATAAAATTGACTTACCTTTGCAACGCTTTTAGCGAGAATAGCTCAGTTGGTAGAGCACGAC
>DBYO01000026.1 GCA_002310235.1 Bacteroidales bacterium UBA1184 | reverse complement strand
ACTGTAAACCTCGACGCTAACAATTCGTACACCATCAACAATGTAACGACACCGCAAAGCATAAACGTAACATTTAGCCCGATTACCTACACAATATCTGCCACTGCTGGCAACGGTGGTAGTATTACTCCAGGAACTAGCAATGTAAACTGCGGGGAAAACATCACATTTGCGATTGCAGCAAGCAATGGGTACAGAATTCTTGATGTTACAGTTGACGGACAGAGCCAGGGTGCTATCGAAACCTACACATTCAACAATGTAAACGAAAACGGACACAGCATTTCGGCTACATTCATCGCTGTTTTCACAATAAATGTCACTGCCGATGCTGAAGGAGGTTTGGTTTCGCCTAATGGACCTCAGACATACGATGCCGGAGAAAGCTTCACATTAACTGTTACTCCCGAACCTTGCTACGAAATCGGGAATGTAACAGTTAATGGAAATACGGTAACTCTTACAAACAATTCTTACACCATTAATAATGTTACAGAAAACCAGACCATCAACGTTACTTTCAACCAGATAAGCTATACAATCACAGCTTCGGCTGGAAACGGAGGTTCTATTACTCCTAATGGCGCGAACACAGTAACTTGTGGAGGAAGCATTTCGTACTCAATTGCTCCTGCTGATGGTTACATGATTTCCGAGGTTCTTGTTGATGGACAAAGCATTGGTTCACAAACCTCATATACATTTAACGATGTAACTGAAGACCACACTATTTCGGCAACATTCGAACTGATACCTGCTGGTCAGATTGTAATAACTGTCAATGCTGATGATGAAGGTGGAACAGTTAGCCCAACAGGAACACAGACTATTACCGAAGGCGATGATTTCCCATTCACAGTGACCCCAGATGCTTGCTACGAAATTGGTAGTGTAACAGTTAACGGAACAGAAGTTACTCTCAATGCCAACAATTCGTACACAATCCATAATGTAACAGAAGAGCAGGAAATCAACGTAACATTCAACCTGATTACATACACTATCGCTGCAAGTGCCGAAAATGGCGGCACAATCTCTCCATCAGGAGATGTTGAGGTTAACTGTGGCGCAGATGCTTCATTTACTATTACACCAAACGAAGGCTACGAAATTGCCGATGTAACTGTTGACGATCAGAGCTATGGTGCTATTTCAAGCTACACCTTCAACAATGTAACTGAAAACGGACACAGCATTGTTGCTACATTCAACGAAATAATTGTTGTTCCAGAATGCTCTGCCGTTACCAACCTTACTGTTGAAACGAATGCATACGGAACAAATAGCAACCTGCTGACGTGGACAGCTGCCGAAAATGCAGAATCCTACTTGGTTTACTGCAATGGCGTTCTTACTACCACCACCACAACAACCTCCTATTTCGACATCGCAGGAGGCATCGTTGAATACTATATTGTAACAAACTGCGGCAACAACAATCTTTCAGAGCCATCAGATCCTGTAACAGCAATTCCAACAAGTATCGACACAAATAGCATTTCGGTTGAACTTTACCCGAACCCAACCGATGGCAAGTTCATGATCGAATGCAATGAAATGACAACCGTTGAAATTTTCAACATGGTTGGTCAGTCGATTGGCATGATTGAAGTAAATTCGGACACTGTTAGCATCGACGCTTCTGCTTGGACAAGCGGTATATACAGCGTAAGAATTACAACTGAAAATTCTGGCATAATCGTAAAGCAAATTGTAAAGCAATAAATTGGTATTGGCAAATAAAAAAGGGCGGTAACAATCGCCCTTTTTTATTTTATATCAAATCCTTTAGTTCCTTAAGGACCTGCTGCTTGCCAGGTTCTCCGCTGCGTTTCGCTGTTTCTGTAAAGTAATGATGCTGAGTGATGAACTTGTACTGCATCTTGTTCCACTGCTCAATAGAATCGATCTTACCACGCTCGAATAGCTCGCGGAACAGATTTTGTGATATTGGTATAAAGTCGGGACGACCAAGGTAATCGAGATCGGCATCACACATGATTTCTTCGAGCAGGGTATGAGGATTCTGCGGCACTTTAGTCGCATTAATGATACCCTTGACAATCTCTATTTGTTCGCGCGAGAAATTATATTTTGCCAAGGTCTGATGAGCCAACCTTGCACCAATCTCCTCATTATTGTCGTAACTAGCCATAAATCCGCTATCGTGGAACAAAGCAGCACAACGCAAAAGTAACAAATCTTCCTCCGACACCTTTTCCTTTATTCCTATGTCGGTTACACGATAAATGGCATCGGTCGTATGCTTGAGATTGTGATAGTACAGATTTTTCGGCAAATCGCGCTGCATCTGCTCAAGAATCTCCTCCTGTATAAGCGAGAAGTTAAGTCCTTGCTTTCGCACGTTGAACAAATGATTAGGAGTAATGCCATCCCCATTTTCCGACAGATTTTCTAGAATACCATCGACAAAATACATTTCCATTTCGCCTTTGTTCTTCACATCCATCATGCCACGAGTCTCACATTTGAAAAACTCCTTTACGTAACGATAGGTGGCTTCAGAAATATTAACCTTACCAACTTCGCCATGCGATTCCATACGGCTTGCAATATTTACGGTATCACCCCATATGTCGTACTCAATCTTTTGTGCACCGACAACACCTGCCACAACTGGACCAGTATGTATTCCTACACGCATCTTCATCTTCAGGTCGTGGTTACTATTCAAGTCGTCCAGAGCCCGCTGCATTTCGATACCAGCAAGCACCACTTCAACAGGGTTTGTAGCATCACGGTTGGGCATACCTCCTGCACACATATAGGCATCACCTATAGTCTTTATTTTCTCGATGTTATATTTCGAAATTATATTGTCAAACGACACAAACAATTCGTTCAGATATTTTATCAGTTCCTCTGGATTGGTTGTTGCTGCAATCTTTGTAAATCCTTGTATATCAGAAAACAACACCGTTACCATATCATATTTCTTCGAAGTTGCATTACCCGTTCTCTGCAACTCATCGACAGCATTCTGTGGCAACAGCTTCTTGACAAGGCTTTCGGTCTGTTCCTTTTGCATGACAAGCTCATTTGTACGCATCTCTACCAACTTTTCGAGACGATACTTTTCGCGCGTATGAACAATATTTCGCCATGCCACCACCAATACCACGATAACAGCAAAAGTTAGGAAATAAAGTATGTATGCAAGTATCGAACGATAATACGGTGGGGTAATCTCAAAGTTAAACTCGGCAATATTACTCAACTGTCCGTAACCATTACGCGAACGTACCATAAACTTATAATCTCCCTCCGAAAGGCTTATGTATTCCTTATACGAATCTGTTGTCCAATCCGACCACTCTTCATCGAACCCATCGAGTCTATACTGGTATTCGGCATCACCAAAAGTATTGAATGCCAAGCCCGCAACTTCGAACCTTATATTCCTATCCTTGTATCGTACTTTGTGAACAATACTAGCACCTTGTGAATAATCGAGATCGAAAGCATATATTACCGAGTCGCCAGCCACCGAAACCTTCCTTATCATACATACAAATGCACTGTCTTCGACAATTTGTGAATTCTTATTTTTATGATATTTTATAAGAGCATCGGAAGTTCCGAACCAAACCACATCGTCGTCTTCGGGATAGATTGTTTCCACAACCGACTCTTCCATCTGTGCAAAAGATGAAATTTCACGTCTATATCCTCCCTTGTCATCGAATCTTATTACCCCAACCTCGCGTTCATAGGCATCGGTAAACGAACAACTATACCAAAGATTATAATCCTTATCCTCTCCGATTATACCATATACCGTCGAACAGCGCGAACCGCTACAGAAACATGTAGTATCCTTGTAAAATCTTTTCTTGCCATTGTCGTAACGATAAAGACCTTCGGAAGTAGAAAATACAGTTCCAAGCTTATGAGTCTGGAAAACATCAACCCAATCGAATCCATGCGGCAAGGAATCCTTCTCGCTATATTCAACAACTGTAGCTGACAAATCTAAAGAATCTCCCATGCAAACCCTATACAAACCGTCTCTATTTGTACCTATCCATATTCCAGTAGAATCGGGAGCAAAAGTGCGTGCAACATATCGCATATTGCTTAACGAACCTATCTTCTCAACCTTATCTCCAGATATGGTTACAAAAGTCAAACCTTGTCTGCCTCCAAGAATAAAAATTTCTTTTCCAGCAATATTCCTCGAGTGCATAGAGAAAAACGAACCATCAAGAACCTTCTTCAGCGACATATCCTCAACGACAAACAAACCTTCGTTTGCTACCGCATACAAACGCCCATCATAAATGCACAAACTCCAACAGTTGTCGTGCATACCCCTGATATACCTAAAACCATTTATTGCACCATTAGGTATTGCATAGCTCACATATCCAAAAAGGCCCACAGTAGTGCCTACATATAGCACTCCCTGATATCGTATAATGGTAAGCACAGCACCACGCAGTCCGCTCGAAGCATTGAAAAACGACAATTCCGAATTGGTTTCGAGCAGGCTAATTCCATTTTCGGTTGCCAACCAAACCTTGTTT
Organism: Bacteroidales bacterium UBA1184; assembly: GCA_002310235.1. GTDB lineage: Bacteria > Bacteroidota > Bacteroidia > Bacteroidales > ML635J-15 > Bact-19. Next base: position 5,194 of record DBYO01000026.1, on the reverse strand, counting down.
TGGTTATCAACGCACAAATCGTTTATTTCGTTAGCTTTAAGTCCATTTGACGAATTCAATATATAGCGATACTTACCATTACAATCAAACGAGACTACACCACCGCTGAATGTACCGACCATAAAATTCCCGTCATGCAACATGCCTATACACGAAAAATCGTTATTCTTAATATATCTATCAAAGTCGGTGGGGAAATACTTGAGACCTTCGTCATCAGAAAACAACCAGAAGCATGCATTTTCGTTATCGCGCAGCAATATATCGTTATCTTTTGTACGAAGCATGGCAACTATTTTCATAGTATCGGCAGTTACCACACACAAATCGTCGTCCTCGAAACTACCGTGTACAAGTCGTTTGAGCCTGTTCTTTTTTTTCTGAACATATACCGAATCGCCTACACTTATAAGACGAAATGGCTCATCATTAATCAGCTCGGTAATTAAGGAATCAGAATACATATATAGATGACGATCGGTGCTAAAATAGACATCGCTACCAGAAATCACGACCTTATTAACCTGCCCGAATGTCAAATTTGAGCGTTCTCCAAGAGGATCTATTCCCAAATGCCCATTTTTGTACTGTAAACGTCCAAAGGTGTTGTATCCTCCGATAAAGATCTCGTTGTTGGTGCTAACCGCAAATTGAGGACGACCTGGAATTTTTACGATATCCCACTTTTCGTTGTCGTATTCCATTATGCCGTTAGTATTTCCAAAATACATTAACGAATTTTTGTCCTGAGCCACACAAAAATTCTGGCTTTCTTGTCGATAGTCTGCCGGACCAAAGTTCTTTACCTGCGGTATTCCACATTCTGCATACTGAGGAAAAACCGGCATAGCTGCCAGCAAAAAACATAACACCAATAACAATATACGTTTCATATCAATAACGACTTTGCAGTTCCACATAGAAGCAAGTTCCCTTTCCTAGCTCCGACTCTACCTTGATTGTACCTCGCAACATATCAACATACGACTTTACAATGGATAGCCCCAAGCCCGTGCCTTTAGTGGCTAATTCCACTCCTTTCACCTGGAAAAACCTATCGAATATTTTAGGCAGGTCCTCCTTTGAAATTCCAATGCCATTGTCACGCACATATATGCACACACTTCCATCATGAATATCGTATCCCACCTCTACTTTTCCATTTTTCGAAAACTTCAGAGCATTACTTATTAGGTTTGTAATTATCTGTCGTAGTTTTACGTTGTCGGAGACAATTAGCACGTCATCTTCTTCTTGTGCTATATTAACAAGCTTCACATTGTTTTCTTCAATTATCCTCTCGCCACGTATCGAAGCACAAATATCGCAAATGACTTTCTTTACACTTACAATTTCCGATTTTACCTTCATTACACCTGCCTCAAGCTTAGAGACTTCTATAAGATCGGACAATACGTTTAGAAGCTGATACGATGAGTCAAGTATAGTCCTCAAGTAATCTTGTTTTTCAGGATTACTTTCGTCTTCAAGCAGAAGGTCGGCAAATCCTATGATTGCATTCATAGGAGTGCGTAATTCGTGCGACAGATTTCCCAGAAAAGCAGTCTGTAGCTTTTCATTCTCTTCCGACTGTTTCTTAACTATATTAAGCTGTTCAATTACGCGCTCTCTTTCCGTCACGTCGGAAACAACCATAACTACTTCCGACTCCATTGGCAGGAAACGCGCCTCGATTATATAATTAATTCCGCCTACAACAACATCTTTTCTTACAACATAACTGGCATTTTCGGACAGAGCCCTAGCTATGCCCTGCTTTATAATCATATCGTTTTCCTTGCGCGAAATATACTTCATAAAATACGCGACAAAGCCTTCATCATTCTTATAATAAGTATAGAATGGTGAATTTTCGCCGACAAAAACATCCCTTATTTCTGCATTATCACTAAAAATAACACTCACATCTTTTGATGTCTTCAGGAAATGCTGCTTCTGTACTTCCATTTTCTGCACCAAGCTACGGAAACTAATAAGCTTGTTTTCATAAATCTTTCTGTCGGTTATATCGAGCACTACGGCCTGATACATATCGGTAGATATAGCACCAGAATACATTTCGACGACTTTTACTGTTCCATCGCCGCATTTAAGCTCACGCTCGGCACTTATCACTTCGCCAGCATCAACGCGAGTATAGTCTAAAGGTTTCGAAGAAACACTTGACGGTGTAAACAAGTCGGATATATTCTTGCCCAATATATCGCTTGGTGACATCTTTATCATTTCGCAGAAATGGTCGCTTACATCGATAATATCGCCGTGGGTATCGCCAATAAGCACGCCACATGGCGACTGCTCTACTATAAGCTTGTATCGCGAGGCTGCATTGAGCGACTTGGAAGGACCTTTCTTACGCAACGAACGATCTATAAAATAGCAGAGAGTATTTTCGTTATTGATGTAATACAAATGTACTTCAAGCTGCGTAGGCTTGCCTTCGGATGGAATTTCATACACGAACACCTCTTCCTTGCGGTTCGATGCAGTAACCTCTACACGACGGCTTTTCCGTTTATTTTCCGTTAGGACTTCCGAAAGAGATTCGCCTCGTATATCATATTTTATCTTGAGCAACGAATATGCCTTAGCATTCACTCTCTCAATTTTATTTCCTTTAACCAATATTAATCCGCAAATCGAACTATCGAACATTGCCAGATTGTAGGTGTATTGAGCTGTAAGATTATCCTTTACCTGCTGAAGTTCTCGACGATTCTCCATTACCACTGCGATATACCTTTGACCCATCTTTCCGACAGGCAACAGCCGACAGGTCATCTCGAGGTCACCCCAGATGGTATTTTTTGCCATAAACTTGCGTTCGGTCGGTGTCTGACTGTCGTAGAGCAAAGCCAAGTTGCGCTTTATGCCAGTAGAGCCGAAATCGCCGAGGTCGAATATCGATTTTGTAAGGTAGAGCTTGTAGTCCCAGCCCCACATTTTTGCCGCAGCTGCATTAAGATCGCATATATCGCCGTTTTCGGAAATCAGGATATATAGTTCCGACATTATGTCGAAAGTATCACGATATGTGAGGTAAGAACCTGCACCCGATGTATTGTTGTCGTGTTTACTGTCGGTATGTGGTGACACCAGCGACACGCAGAATTTCTGCTCGCCGAAAGTAAAGACATAGGAATACACGCTTACATTGATAATTTCGCCTCCATTCTTTACGAGCGAATATGTTATAACAGGGTTTTTCTGATTTGTAGAAAATATTACTTCGAGCGAGCTCTTGCATTTTGGTAGGCTTTCTTCGGTAAAGTAATTGTCGAGGCTGTCGTATGGCAAGTCATCCTGCGTTCCGAAACCCATAATCTGGCGCATCATTGGATTTTCATATACAATCATGCGATTCTGGTCGCAAATTACCACGCCTGTTTTAAGCTCGCCCAAAAGCTGGCTTATCAGGCTCCACGCAATAGCGTCTTCCTGCTTGGCACGGACGCTTGGTTCCTTGAAGCGCACCAGCGCATAGTAGCGCACATTGCCGTCTTCGGTACATTTGAGAATCGATTCGAGTAGGCTTACGAAAGCGCCAGTACGTGTACGAAGGTACAGTGGCTTGTCGATAACGCAGTCGGTCTTGGCAAACATAGAAGTAAGATCCGACCTCAGAACCACATATTTGCCCTCGTTTATGGCATCCATGAGCTCCTGCTCGGAAGAATATCCTAGCATCTGGGCAAACTTGATATTTACACTCAGAAATTTTCCATTCGAATTGAGCTTATAACCAGGAACCATCAGATCGACACCAATATTTGACTCGCTGATAATCCTATTGCGCTCAATATAACTAGACATTATAATCTTGTTCTGATCTTCAATTTGCCGTTCTACTTTGCTAAGACTACTACTCATGACTGAAATTATATTCAGTGCAAATTTAAAATATTATTAGACATGATTACAAAAAAAGCGGACTTGCTTTACAAATCCGCTTTGTCGGGGTGAGAAGACTCGAACTTCCGGCCTCTACGTCCCGAACGTAGCGCGCTACCAACTGCGCCACACCCCGTCGCAAAAAGCGGTGCAAAAATAGTATTTATTTTTTACTTGGCATTATTTTTTGCGTTTTATTTTCCAAACAAAAAAAGTCCGCCTTGAGAGCGGACTTTCTTTATCTTCAATACAAAATCCTTATCCCTTGAGTGCTTCGGCACCACTGGTGATTTCGGAAAGCTCGTTTGTAATGGCAGCCTGACGTGCCTTGTTGTACATGAGCGTGAGAGTCTTGATGAGTTCGGTTGCATTGTCGGTTGCCTGATGCATTGCTGTCATACGGGCACCCTGCTCGGCTGCAAAGCTGTCGAGCACCGACTTGAAGAACTGGATCTTCATCGACTTCGGTATCATGTCGTCAACAATCTTGTCGACAGTAGGCTCAAAGATATAGTCGGATTTCTTAGCTCCTTCGCCTGCCTCGATGGTGAACGGAAGGAAAGTCTCAACCTTCTGCTCCTGCGAAGCTGCATTCTTGAAGCTGTTGTAGATAAGGTCAACCCTGTCGTACTTACCATCAACAAAATCCTTCATTATCGGTTCTGCAATCTCTGCTGCAGTTGCAAAGTTCAACTTGTCGAAAATTGCTTCGCTATGTGCAACTACTTCAAATTTCTGCTTGACAATGAAGTCGGTAGCCTTCTTGCCAAGGCAAATGAACTTTACGTTGCCCTTTTCGAGCTGGGTAGGATAATTCTCCTTCACGTGAGCCATAGCCTTCTTGCAGATGTTGGAGTTGAAACCTCCGCACAATCCACGGTTTGAAGCCATAAGCACCACCAGTACCTTTTCGACCTTGCGCACTTCGCCATAGCAGCTTGCGTGGTTCTTGTCGAGGCTTGAACTGACCTCGGCCAGCACGTCGCGCATCTTGTCGGCATACGGTCTAATCTGCAAGACTCTGTCCTGAGCCTTCTTCAGCTTTGCCGCAGCAACCATCTTCATTGCAGATGTTATCTGCTTGGTTGACTTTACAGAACTGATTCTATTTCGTATATCTTTAAGTCCTGCCATACTTGCTTAATTATTTTTTGTATTTCTTAGTTAAATCCTTTGCGACTTCGGTAAGCACATTGGTGATTTCGTCGGAATATTCGCCCTTTGCAAGACGGTCCATGATGTCCTTGCGGCTTGTGTTCATGAACTCGATGTATTCCTTTTC
>DBYO01000009.1:19175-29386 GCA_002310235.1 Bacteroidales bacterium UBA1184 | reverse complement strand
GAAAAGCAGCGCTTCTATGCCGAGCTTGACAAGTCGAAGCACGACGAGATAGCAAAAACCAGTGCATCCACCGATTATACCAACCGTTATGCCGACTATCGCCAGTCGCTCTACTCGTTGACCAATGCAGAGCAGTCGGGCACCGATATGACGGAAAAACTTGCCGAAGCCGAAAAGTCGGAGTACGCACTCCTGCAGACAATCATCCCGAATGTCGATGCGGAAACAAAGTCGGTATTGCAGCCGATATACAGCAATCTTGATGCAAAATACGGCAATGAGGTAAGCCAGCGTAATGACGTAGCTGACAATACCCGCCCCCTGAGCGTAGCCGAAGGGACGGGTAGCGAAACCTCAGCACAAAATGCCCAGCAGAATGGCCAGTCTGAAGTTTCGGGTAACGATAATGCAGGAAATGTAAACTCTTCATCCGTATCGCAGTCCCTTCAGTCCTCTGTCACACGCCAGACTGACATTTCGAAGCGCATAGCTACCAACGACAGCGACATAAATACCATCGAGACCAACATGGCTACTGCCGACCGCAGCGAGAAGAAGCGTCTCCAGAGCTTCCTTGGTGAAGTCACCGTCGAGCGCAACGACAACGTCCGTACCCTTGGTGAGGAAAAGCAGCGCTTCTATGCAGAGCTCGACAAGTCGAAGCACGACGAGATAGCAAAAACCAGTGCATCCACCGATTATACCAACCGTTATGCCGACTATCGCCAGTCGCTCTACTCGTTGACCAATGCAGAGCAGTCGGGCTCCGATATGACGGAAAAACTTGCCGAAGCCGAAAAGTCTGAGTATGCACTTCTGCAGACAATCATCCCTAATGTCGATGCCGAGACAAAGTCTGTTTTGATGCCGATTTACAATAATTTAGATGCAAAATACGGCAATGAGGTAAGCCAGCGTAATGACATTGCAGAGATAAAAGATGTTGATATTACTAAGGAGAAATCACAAGAATTGCAGGCTTCCGTATCTCGTCAAGCTAGCATTGCTACTCGCATTGCCACAAGTACCAGTGAAATCAATACTTTAGAAGGAATTCTTGGAAATGCTAGCAATGCAGACAGGAAGAGATTGGAAACTCAACTTGGTGAAGTAAAAACCGAGCGTAATGGCAATGTCCGCACTTTGAGTGAGGAGAAGGAGAGATTTTATGCTGAAATCGATAAAGTTTCATATTTTGAAATTTCACAAACAGATGTTTCTGCAGAATACACTACCCGCTATGCCGTTTATCGTCAGTCGTTGCAAAATCTAAAGTCTTCGGAACTTTCTGGAGATAATGTAGCACAAAAGCTTTCCAAAGCAGAGCAGTCGGAGTATGCATTGTTGCAGACAATAATACCTAATGTGGATGCAGAAACTAAGTCTATTTTGCTGCCAATATATAATAGTCTTGAGGCAAAATATGGTTCAACGATCTCGCATGAAAGTATGACGCCTATTGTAAACGAGTCATATTTAAGGTCTATGGATCTTCAGGAGCAGATGGTTCGTAATATCGATATTTCTACGAAGGAAATCGAGCGTCTTGAGCAACGAAAGGATGTCGCAAAGAAATCGGAGCAACGTCGTATTGCTGATGACATTGCAAGGGAGGAAAGTCAAAAACTTGATGATATACAGAAACTTGCTGTTGAAAAATCTAAATTTTATTCAGACATAAATCAGTCGTTGGGATCTGTTCTGTCTAACATGTCAGATTCTGTACGTAACGAATATAAATCGGCCTATGATTCGTATGATGAGACTTTGAAGACCATGAAGATAGGTCTCGGTTTTTATGATATGGAAATGGCTAATAAGATTTATAGCAATTCCGAAATACAGGAATACAAGCTCTTGCAGCAGATGAAGCAGGTGGCTACTGGTGAAACAAAGGCTGTTGTGGACAATATGATTGGCAGAATGGAAGCCAATAACTCAACTTTGAAGAGATATAAGGTGGTTGTTGATTATGTTGTCGTGGAAGAACCAATAAGCAGTGCTTCTGCAAGTGGCAATGTCGCAGAAAAACGCGATAGTGTTGTTTTGGATATTCAGGATAATACTGTGACGACCATACTTTCTTCTTCTGATTCAACGACGATATTTGCATCATCCGATCCTGCAAATGTTGCATCAAAGAAGAAATCGATGTCTGGATATACAGCCGATTCGTATGGAATTTTTGATAAGCCTGAAATTAACATGGGCTTGTACTATCGTATTCAGATAGTTGCAGCAAATGTCAAATACAGGATGCCGGATTTCAAGGGCTTGTCCCTGATATTTACCGAATTGATTCCGAATACGAACATTATTCGCTATATGACAGGCGAATATTACAGATATGTTTCGGCACGTGAGGATTTGCCGAAGGTTAGGGGACTCGGTTTCAGCGATGCGTTCATTGTCGCTTATTACAATGGAAAGCGAATTTCGATAGGTGAGGCTCGTAGGCTCGAAGCTTTGCAGAATGCTGAAGAAAACGAAGAAATTCCTGTTGTAATCCGACATGAAGCACCGGCAGATTATGTTGAGCCACAAGATATCTTGGCGAATGCAAAATCACAGACAAAGTCGGAAAGTGAGGCAGATACAAGGATTGATGGCGGAGCATCTGTTGCAAATAATGCAACCGATGGTCGAAATTCATCGGACTCTAATGTTTCTATAACGGCAGAAAATAATATTTTAAATAGTGGAACTACTGATCAATCAGTTACTTCTGGATATGGCACAGCAGATGGTTCTGGTTTTGAAACTCATGAAATTCCAGCCAAGGGATTATTCTTTGCTGTTCAGGTTGGCGTATATAAGGATAGAAGGCAGCCGTCGCAGTTGAAGGGTGTCTCACCGATTGATTACGAAACTATGCCTAACGGATATATCCGCCATACGTCTGGGCGTTTTGCAGATTACGAGCAGGCAAGGGCTTCGCAAGCTAATATCCGACGTCAGGGAATTACAGATGCCTTTGTAATCGCATATATCGATGGTAGGAAGGTAAGTTTCAACGAAGGTATAGAATACCAAAAGTCCTTGTCGAGTAGAGTCGTTGCAGAGAACAATGCTGGAAATGCAACAACGCAGACAGAGGTAGTAAATACTCGCGAAGAAAATCTGTCGAATGTTGAATATGCTCCGTTGAACCTTAGCAAGGGCACCGAAGAGAACAATAAGGAAGGCATTTCGTATTATGTCCAGATTGGAGCATTCTCGAAGTCGCCTGATCCTGAAATTTTATCGGTATTCTCGAAGGTTGCTGGCGACAAGGTTCATGTGAAGTTCCCGCGCGATGGCTTGCAAGTTTACCGTATTGGCGTTTTCAGTTCGTACGAAGAGGCTCAGAATACATTGGCCGAAGCTCGTTCATTTGGCATTGTTGACGCGTTCATAGTGGCGTTCAAGGGTGAGGAACAGATTTCGAGTTCCGAGGCTATTCGTTTGCAGAATGCTGTAAGGCAGATTGAAGGCAATTCTGGTGAAACCATTAATAATAGTGCCATTCAAAAGTCTTCGTCTCAAAATGCCCAGCCGACATCTGCTGCCGAACCTAAGCCGGTTGTTCCTGCCGAAACTTTGCAGCAGGCAGGAAGTGGTGTCGAGTATTTCGTACAACTTGGAGCTTTTGTTCATACTCCAGATACGCGCAGTATGGTTACTTTCCGTACAATTGCATCAAATAATGGTTCCCGTCTTTCGACGGTACAGAATGGTAAGTTTACGAATTATAGGATAGGTGCATTCAAGAAATTTGACGATGTGAAGGCTGCCGTCGAAAGTGCACGGTCTATGGGCGTAACCGATGCGTTTGTTGTAGCGTTCTATAATGGAGAAAGGATTCCTGTTGCAGAGGCTAAGGAAAAGGAAGCGGAATAAATAATTCTATATCTTTTTCATCCACACAAATACTCCGTGGCTTATCTTCCCACCAAATTGTGATACGCCTTTTACTTCTTCGCACATTTCAATATTGTGATGCGGGAAGCACTTGTGCAAAAGTTCTCGTACCTCCATGCCATATACCGAATGCGAGTATAAGTTCATTATTATGAAAGACTTGTTTTTTGCAATGAGATTTACATTAGTGAGAAGATTTTCAATCATCTCGTCGAAAATCCATTTTTCGTTCTTTGCTCCGCTGCCAATGGCTGGCGGGTCGAGGATAATGCCGTCGTACTTGTTGCCACGCTTGATTTCGCGTTCCACAAACTTCTGAGCATCTTCGGTTATGAGACGTATGTTGTTTCTGCCTGAGTTTTCGGCGTTGCGGCGAGTCCATTCTACAACCTTGCGGATGGAATCGATGTGGGTTGCCTTGTCGAAGAAGTTTGAAGCGAAAACTGTAGATAATCCAGTGTAGCCGAACAGGTTAAGAAAACACTCGTGTCCATAGCTGACACTTTCGCGTTCGATGAACTGCCAGTTGATGACTTGTTCGGGAAAAATACCTATATGTTTGGAGGTGGTCAGTGATAGTTCTGCGGTAAGTTGTATTCCAGATGGCGAATGGTATGACATAGTCCATGTATCAGGAATTTGCTTAAAAATGTCCCATTGGCCTGAATTCTTTGAAGTCTCAACAAATTCGGCATTCGCCATTTCTTTCCATTGTGCGTCGGAAAGGTGTGGTTTGCCTGTGGCTGTTATTTCGGGACGGATGAGTGTAATTTCACCGAAGCGCTCAAGTTTGCGACCGTTGCCGCAGTCGATGAGTTCATACTCGTTCCAGAGGTTGTGGAGGCAGATTTCCATCACTCGCAACTTGCAAATTGTGTGTCAACAATCTTGTACAGTTTATCGCCACGGCGAACGACTTCACTTGTCTTTAACGAGAACAATGAGCCTTGCACAACCTTTTGCACTGGTTTCAAGTCTTCGCGGATTTCGTCTGCAATCTGCTGGACTGCACCAGTAGTTGTACCTGTAATTAGGATTTCGTCGCCAACGGAAAGTTCCTCAGCGGTTTCAAGCTTGATTTCTGCAACATTGATTTTCGAGAAAAAATTGAGCACCTTGCCGAGATAAACTTTTGTCTTGGTTGCACGAGAACCATATACTTCCGACCACTCGCCAAGACGTTGTCCCATATAATAGCCGTCCCAGAAGCCACGGTTGAAGACTGTTTCGAGACGTTTTTTCCAACCATCAATCTTTTCACGGTTGTATGTTCCATCAAAGCAGGAATTTAAGGCTTCGTCGTAGCATTCTACAACCGTCTTCACATATTCGCATGAGCGGGCGCGACCTTCAATCTTCAGTACACTTACGCCAGCATCGATGATTTTGTTTATGAAACCAATGGTACATAGATCCTTGGGCGACATAATATACTTGTTGTCGATTTCGAGTTCGTCGCCACTTTCGATGTCGGTAACGCGATAAGCTCTGCGGCAAGCCTGCAGACAAGCACCGCGGTTTGCCGAGTGATTATATTCGTGAAGGCTGAGGTAACATTTGCCAGAAACGGCCATGCACAAGGCTCCGTGGCAGAAGATTTCAATCTTAACAAGTTCGCCCTTAGGGCCGCGGATGTCACGCTGGCGGATTTGCTCGGTAATGTACTTCACTTGTTCGAGCGAAAGCTCGCGTGCTGTTACCATCACGTCGCAGAACTGTGCAAAAAACGCAACAGCCTCGATGTTGGAAATGTTCAGCTGCGTAGATGCGTGAACCTCAACACCTTTTCTACGGGCGTACTGCATCACGGAAATGTCGGAGGCAATTATAGCTGTAACGTGATTTTCTGCGGCAGCATCCACAACCTTATGCATCTTTTCCATTTCCTCGTCGTAGATTATGGTATTTACGGTAAGGTAGGTCTTTACGTTGTGCTCTTCGCAAATAGATACTATGTTGCGCAGGTCGTCGAATGTGAAGTTGTTCGACGAGCGGGCACGCATGTTAAGTTGTTCAATGCCAAAGTATATGGAATTGCTTCCTGCCTGAATTGCAGCCATCAGCGACTCGTATGAGCCAACTGGTGCCATCAGGTCTATGTCGGTACGTTTGCGTTGCATTATTTGTCTGTAAGTTTTTTTGCGTTCTTGACCTTTTTGTCGGTAATGGCGAGTTCAAATACGTCAGAAACAGTGTCAACGTAGTGGAACTGAACACCTTCGAGGTATATTGGCTTTATGTCGTTGATGTCCTTCTCGTTTTCGCGCGAAAGTATGATTTCGGTAATTCCAGCACGTTTTGCAGCAAGAATCTTCTCCTTGATTCCGCCAACCGGCAGAACTTTTCCTCGCAGGGTTATTTCGCCAGTCATTGCAATGTGCGACTTTACTTTACGCTGCGTAAAGGCCGAAGCAATAGCTGTTGCCATAGTGATACCAGCCGACGGACCGTCCTTCGGGATTGCGCCTTCGGGAACGTGCAGGTGGATATTCCACTTTTCGAATACTTCGGGCTTTATGCCAAGTTTGTCGGCGTGTGCCTTTACGTATTCCATAGCCAGTTTTGCCGATTCCTTCATCACGTCGCCTAGGTTGCCCGTGAGCGTCATCTTGCCGTCTCCTGCTGATAGACTAGTCTCTATGTAGAGAATTTCTCCGCCGACAGCAGTCCATGCCAATCCTGTGACAACACCAGCAAATTCCTGTTCCTCGTACATGTCGCGATGGAACAGGGGCTTGCCGATGAATGTTTCAAGATTCTCGGCTGTAATGACTTTCGGATATTCCTCATCCATACCGATTGCTTTTGCAAGACGGCGAGCCAATTTTGCAATCTGCTTGTCGAGCGCACGAACGCCCGATTCGCGAGTGTAGTCTTCGATAATCTTCAGAATTGCCGAATCGTCAACCTTGATTTTGTACTTTTTGATTCCGTGGTTGTCAAATTCTTTCGGGATGAGGTGGCGCTTGGCAATTTCCAACTTTTCCTCAGTAACATAACCGCTTATTTCAATCATTTCCATTCTATCGCGAAGTGCTGGATTTATCGTGGAAATGTTGTTGGCTGTGGCAATGAACATTACCTTCGACAAGTCGTATTCTTGGTCGATGAAATTATCGTGGAATTCGGTATTTTGTTCTGGATCAAGTACTTCGAGTAATGCCGACGATGGGTCTCCACGGTAGTCGTTGCCGACCTTGTCGATTTCGTCGAGGATGAACACTGGATTCGACGATTTTGCCTTGTTGATGTTCTGCAAAATTCTGCCAGGCATTGCACCTATATAAGTACGGCGGTGTCCGCGAATTTCAGATTCGTCGTGCAGACCGCCAAGTGACATTCTGACATATTTTCTGCCAAGTGCATCGGCAATGCTCTTTCCAAGCGATGTCTTACCAACTCCCGGAGGACCGTACAGACAAAGAATAGGAGATTTTAAATCGCCTTTAAGTTTCAGAACTGCAAGGTGTTCGAGAATTCTATCCTTTACCTCGTCAAGACCAAAATGGTCGCGGTCGAGGACTTTTTGTGCGTGTTTCAGATTGAAATTGTCCTTGGTGTACTCGTTCCACGGCAAATCTACGAAAACGTGCATATAGTTCATCTGCACCGAGAATTCGGCCGACATTGGATTTAGTTGCTCGAGTTTTTTTATCTCAGCCTCATACACTTCGGCTATTTCCTTGCTCCATTTTTTCTTCTTTCCCTTTTCGCGGAGTTCATCAATTTCCTTTTCGTAAGGAGAGCCGCCAAGTTCCTCCTGTATGGTCTTAATCTGCTGGTTAAGAAAGTATTCGCGCTGCTGTTTGTCCATGTCTTTCTTAACCTTGCCCTGAATCTCGTTCTTCAAATCGAGGAACTGTTTCTGCTCGTTGAGATAGCGCAGAAGTCCTATGGCGCGTTGTTTCAACTCGTTGGCTTCCAGAAGAGTCTGCTTCTCATCGTTGGTACAGTTGCAGTTAGTTGCAATGTAGTTTACTAGGAAAGTCGCATTATCGATATTTTTCAGGGCAAACGACAATTCGCCGGGAGCATTCTGACTCATGCGTACAATCTTTATGGCTATGTCTTTGATTGAACTGATGATAGCATCCATATCGTTGTCGTTTTTCGGCTCTACTGGTTCTCGAAGATAGCGCACACGAGCCATAAAATATGGGTCACTGCCTGTGTATTCCAGTACCTCAAACCTTGATTTTCCTTGTATTATTACGGAAATAGTATTGTCGGGCATTTCGATTACCTTGAGGATCTCGGCAACTGTTCCAATTCTGTGCATGTCGGAAAACTGTGGGTCTTCGATTTCTGCGTCAATTTGTGACAATGCCCCGAAAATTCTTGTGGTTCTCTGTATTTCGCGTATAAGTTTGAATGATTTTTGTCTGCCAATGTTTATTGGTAGCACAACGCCCGGAAACAGCACCGAATTACGCAATGGAAGTATCGGCAGAAATTCAGGCAAATCCTTTAAATCATCAGTTTTCTTTATCACATCCGTAAATATAGGAATAATGCTTTCGCTTTCTTCCATATCGGACATCAATCTGTAGTCGTCAAATTTGTTCATAAAAAATATGTCAAAATGGCACTTAATCTTTAATTTTTAATTACGTACCCAATAAGGGCAATCTGCGTGCCAATTGCATTGCAAAGATAATGCAATTTACATTTGCTAGTGTATAGGTTTTATAAGTGATTATTGAATATTTTCAATCGTCTGTTCTGCCGAGATTTCTATGTATGTTGGAATTGTCTTGATTCCGTAGAGTTTGGCGGTTATGCTTTCCCACGATTTGAAGTCGCAAAGATTTGTCGCGGTGCCTAACTTGTTGAACTTTATCGCTTGAAGCCATTGCTCTCGGTTGGTGTCGAGTGATACGAGAATTGTTTGTCTGTTTGGATTCTCGGCTATATATTTTTGTACTGCAATTACCGATTTTTTCTCCCACGATGCCCAGAAGCATAATGTTATTTCCTTGCCCATGAAGTCGGAGAGCCTTATTGTATCTCCATTTTCGTCGGGAATGGAAAAGTCGGGTGCGGTATAACCTTCCGAAAGGTTTACATATTCACGGTTACGTTGTTCCTGCTGTAACTCGAATTTCTTGATAGTCGATTCAAGAAATCTTGTCTCTTCGAGGTCTGGGTTGTGGGTGTTCATCTCGTCGAGGACATATTTGTAGATGTCGTAGTCGTCGGGCAGCTGCATTATAGGAGTTGTCGAGACGTATTGGTGCAGGGCTAGGTATATTATTGGTGATGTGTGATTTTGCTTGATAAAATCAGAAATAAACTTCTTGTCGGACTGGTAGAGGCTATCGGCGATGCGATTGCTTTCTTCGAGACTTGTCTTGTCGATATTGAATTGCTGGCTAACATTGCTACGTAGTTCTTCGACTTTCTTGGTGCTTTCTGTCATGCGGTCGTTTAGGCGTTTCAGTTCCGAACAATCGTTTGAGCCGGATATTTCGTAGTCTTTCTCATTTATTGTGATTTCAATATTTTCTCCGTTGACCAAACTTAGATGTATCGGAGGTCTGTTTTCCAGCTTTATGCGATATAGACGCCGTATGCTGTCGTTGTGATTTATTTCGAAGCTTCCGTCAATAGCGGCATTAATTGAGGAAATTGTATCGACTTTTATTGGGGAGAGACGTTCAAGTTGAATTTTACAGCCTTTGCAGTCAGAAATTTCTCCTTTTATTGTGATTTCGTTATTGTCCTTGCAAGAATAAAACGACAAAGCACTTATTATCAAAACGATAATAATTATAGATGGTTTTATTTTCATAGGATTACTTCAGTTTAAATTCAACAGTGACGACACCTGTCTGAGTTCCGCTTCCTGGCTTTGCTTCGTATTTCCACTGCTTTACAGCCTTTATTGCAAAGGGTACGCACTCGCTACAAGTGGTTCCTGCTGCAGGTTCTGCAGTCTCGACAATACCTTTTTCGTTGACTGTTATTTTCAGTTTGACCGTACCGGTCATGTTGTCTTTGTTTTCTGGTAAAACTTTGGTTACCTTTCTGTTACCGATGCTTCCACCGATACCGCCAGGACCAGTACCACTTCCGCCACCAGAGCCAGTTCCTCCGCCCCAGCCTGGGTTGCCGCTGCCTGAGCCGCTTCCACTTGAGCCAGAACCGCTTCCGCCTGCAAGTCCGCCAAAGTTGACGCGACCTTCAGTTTTGGAAGTCGGGGTCGGTTCTACGTTTTCTTTTGTTT
The DNA here is from genome assembly GCA_002310235.1 of Bacteroidales bacterium UBA1184. GTDB lineage: Bacteria > Bacteroidota > Bacteroidia > Bacteroidales > ML635J-15 > Bact-19. Next base: position 19,260 of record DBYO01000009.1, on the reverse strand, counting down.
CACCTTTGCTATCATTACCTGATGGGAGGGGCGCAGCATCCTCGAAGGCCTGAGATTCGACGCTGGGATTTGAGTTTGAGTTTGA
>DBYO01000009.1:1153-19116 GCA_002310235.1 Bacteroidales bacterium UBA1184 | reverse complement strand
GCGTTGGGATTTCCGCCGCCACCTCTTGTATCAAGTAATGTTGACTCCTCTGTGGGAGTTGAAAAGTCTAATAGTATGCATTCTTCCACCAGTGGTGGATCTGGCATCTTAAGCCCGCACAACAACAAGAAAAGCAGGACAGCTGCAATAAATATTGCAGAACCTATAAATGCTTCCTTATGTTGCATGAAGTAGTTCATTATTCTCCAGGTTGTGTTGCCAGTATAAGTTTGTATTCGTGTTTCTTTGCGATGTTCATAATCTTAACGACCTCTTCCATAGGCACCGACTTGTCAACATGAAGCGAAACGTATGCTTCGTCGCTCTTTTCTGCCATTTCCTTTACGAGTGCTGTTTCGAGGTTCTCGAAAGGCATTATCGTTGTTCCTACGGCGTAGGTGTAGGTGCCGTTCTGGTTGTCCTTGATTGACACCGATGCGAGCGGACTTGCCTGTGTCTGGTTGTTGCTCGAAGGAAGCAATAGCTTCAGTGCATTCGGGGCAATCATTGTTGATGTCACCATGAAGAAGATGAGCAGCAGGAACACGATGTCGGTCATTGACGACATGCTGAATTCCGAACTAATCTTATTTCTCGATCTTAGGCTCATGATTGCGTTGTTTTATGCAGGTTCGTTCAATACGTCCATGAATTCGGTTGTCTTGGATTCGAGGTCATTCACCAAGTTGTTGACCTTTGCAACCAAGATGTTGTAAGCGAAATAGGCGATGATACCTACAAATAGACCGCCGACTGTTGTTACAAGTGCTGTTTCTATACCACCAGCAAGGTCTTTTATTTCAAGTGCGTTTCCTGCAGCTGCCATCGAAGAGAACGACTGCACCATACCTGTTACAGTTCCGAAGAAACCGATCATCGGGGCACCACCGGCTATTGTTGCGAGAAGAGCAAGACCTTTTTCAAGTTTTGCGATTTCCTGTTTGCCAACGTTTTCGATTGCAGTGTTTACGTCGTTGAGAGGACGACCAATGCGCTGCAGACCCTTTTCAATCATTCTCGAAATAGGGCTGTTGTTGTTGCGGCAACTATCAATTGCGTTGTCAATTCTACCTTCCTTGATGTAATTCTTGATATTCTGCATGAATCCGTCTTGATTCTTGCCTGCCTTCTTTACTGCCAAATACTTGTCAATAAAAATGTATATAGCGAGTACAGAAAGAACAGCGAGAACTATCATAATCCATCCGCCCTGTACGGCCAAGTCCCAGTACGACTGGCTTGCAGCCGGGCTTTTCTCCGCAACGTTTGCCACAGTGTCGCTAACTGCCGGCATGTTCATTACTTCATCCAATAACAACATATTCTTTTGACTTTAATTTATTTTATCGAATGCAAAAGTATTGCCTAAAAACTTACAATTCCCTTTGATTATTGATTTTTATCAACATAATTATGTTAAATCAACGCTGAGGTAACTTTTTTATTGTGTTGAGCCTTAACGTTTTAACTTTTTGCTATCAAAGTTGCTTTTTTACTTTGTTGATTATTAGTGAAATATGTTTGGCTTGTAGTTTGCTCTTGTTTGCAAAAAAACAAATAGCTTTGCGGTCGTGAAAAAGTTTAAACGTGGCATATTATTTATAGTCTATCTTCTGTTTTGGATCGTGGCATTCGAATCGATGCGTTTATTCTTTATGCTATTCAATTTTGCAAATGGTTTTTCGTGTCCCGTTCCCGAATTCTTTGGCGCTTTGTGGCACGGACTTTCTCTCGATATGGCAATGATGGCATACATTGGAATTTTCGTAGTTCCGTTTTTCATAGCGTTTTCGTTCGTAAAGTCGCAGCGTGCATTTAAGATATTAATGGACGTGCTTACCTTGATACTGCTGATTGTCGGGTCGCTTATTGTTGTTGGCGATGCAGAGGTTTACCGTTCGTGGCAGTTCCGTATTGATGCTTCCGTTTTGCAGTATCTTAGCAACCCTAAACTGGTTTTTGCATCGACACCAGTGTCAAGAATTGTGCTTCTGGTGTTTCTCGTAGTTGTTGTGTCGGTTGCATTGTTCTTCCTATACAAATTGTTTACACGAAAACTCTTCGATACGTTAGAGCAGGAGAAGTTTTATTCGTTGCTTTTCGTTCCGTTGGCTGCTATCCTAGTAATTCCTGCACGTGGCGGCATCGGCATTGTGCCTATAAATGCCGGCTCGGTGTATTTTTGCGACAATTCGTTTGCTAACCACTCGGCAATAAATGTATGCTGGAATTTCGGAAGTTATTTTTTCGCGAAAGAATCTGACTTCAGCAAGTTTATGTACTATGATGAGGTCGCGGAAATTCCATCTGATACAACAAGTAATCCGTTTTTTGAAAAGAAAATTTTCAAAAAAAAGCCCGAGCGTATTGTCTTTGTCCTTCTAGAAAGCTTTACATGGAATGCAATGTGTTACGGCAATCCTGCCGAGAGTGTTACTCCGAGGCTTCTGGAATGGCGCGACGAAGGAATATTTTTCAGCAACTGCTATGCTTCGGGCGACAGAAGTGTGCGCGGTATAGCGTCTATTTTTAGCGGAGTTCCTTCTTTGCCAGAGTATTCCATTGTTAAAACTCCCGAAAAATCGCAGCAGTTGCCTTCGCTTTTACGAAGGCTTGCCGAAAATGGCTATGGCAATATTACGTTCCATTATGGTGGCGACGAGAATTTCGCAAATATGAACTCCTATTTGCGTCAGAATGGTGCAGATGTGTTCTCCCAGAATAACTTACATCTCGATTGCCGGACTACAAGGTGGGGCTACGACGACGAATGTATGTTCGACGAGTTCTATACATATCTTCAGAATGTTGATGCCGGTTCGGTTTCGATTCTTTTTACGCTCAACAGCCATGAGCCTTACGATGTACCTGTGGCTCCATACGGAACAGCTGACGAGTTGGCTCTCAATATGAACGCATATTATTACACCGATTCGTGCCTCAATGATTTTCTTGTCCGTATGCGAAAATCTCCTATTTGGGATAATTCGTTGATTATTCTGGTTTCGGACCATGGAAAATTATTTAAATCGCAAAATTGGCAGCGGCTTGACAAGAGCCATATTATAATGCAGTGGCTTGGCGGTGCTGTGAACGAATCTTTTGTCTGCGATGTTCCATGCGACCAGGCCGATATTTCGGCAACCTTGTTGTCGGCACTCGGAATAGGTCATGATGAGTTTGCATTTAGCGAAAATATATTTGGAAGGTACTGCCCATCGGCTTTTGCCGCTTGCGGCAGAGGCTTCTCTTATGCCGATGTCAGAAATTCAGTATGGTATGCTGGCGATGTCGATAAGTTTTATCCCGATACTGTTTCCGATGATTTCAAATGGCGTACAAAGGCTTATTGCCAGAAGGTCGCCGAATATTACAATGGATTAAAGTAAGTTGTTTTTTGTGCTTGCTACAACGCGAAAACATGATTACTTTTGTGAAAAATTTCGCAGATGCTCAATTATGTTACATGGAACGTCAGTCCCGAAATATTCACTGTCGGTGGATTTTCGCTACGCTATTATAGCGCATTCTTTGCAATAGGGTTCATTCTGGCGTATTTCATAATTAGGCATTATTACCGAAAGGAAAATATTCCGCAGAAGGAGCTGGATAGGTTGACTATTTTTGTAGTGCTTGGTGGTATTATCGGGGCACGACTCGGACATTGTATTTTCTACGAGCCTTCGTATTTTCTTACATCGAAGCATTGGCCAGAAATGTTACTTCCATTTTCGTTTAGTCCGTTCAAGTTTATTGGTTATCAGGGCTTGGCAAGCCATGGCGGAGCTATTGGCGTGATTTTGGCGGTATTCATTTACAAGTTCAGGTCGAAACAGGATGGTTTTCTCGCGATAATAGACAAGATCGCGTTGCCTACGGGCTTTGTAGGTGCGCTAATACGTTTTGGAAATTTGATGAATTCCGAAATATACGGCTATCCGACCGATTTGCCCTGGGGATTTCTGTTTGTCCGCAATGGCGACACTCTTCCTTGTCATCCAACGCAGATTTACGAGGCGTTGTGCTATATTGTTGTGTCGGTTGTGCTGATTTTGCTTTATAAGAGGAAGAGTTTTGCCGAGAAACATGGCTTTATGCTTGGAATGTTTCTAATTATGGTGTTTACGGCTCGTTTCTTTATCGAGTTTTTGAAACAAACACAAGAGGCTTTCGAGGAAGGCATGTCGTTGAATATGGGACAAATATTGAGCATTCCTGCCATTGTGTGCGGAATAGTGTTGGTGATATATGCATTTAGAACGAAAAAAACAGCAAAGCAATGAAATACAATTTTGACGAAGTTTTCCCACGTAAGGGGAGTGCAAGTGTAAAGCATGATTTGATGAAACCATTTTTCGGTACCGATGATTTGTTGCCGATGTGGGTTGCCGACATGGACTTCAAAGCACCGGACTGTGTGCTCGATGCAATCAGAAAGCGTTGCGACCAGGGTTTTCTTGGATATACGTTTGGCGATAGTTCATATTTCGGTGCTGTAATTGATTGGTTCGCAAAACATTATTCCATAAAGGCTGAAAAACGGGAATTGCATTACATTCCAGGAATTGTAGTCGGAATTGCTTTTTGTATTCAGGCATTTACTAAGCCGGGAGATAAGATTCTTATAAATACTCCTGTGTATCCGCCATTTGTGAACCTGCCAGTAAATAATGGTCGCGAGTTGGTAACCAACAAATTAATACTGAAAAATGGTCGCTTCGAAATCGATTTCGACGATTTGGAACGTAAGGCTGCCGGATGCAAGATGATGCTACTGTCGAATCCTCACAACCCAGGCGGAACTGTTTGGTCACGTGACGATTTGGTGCGTATTGCCGAAATATGCAAGCGTAACGGTGTACTTGTCATTTCTGACGAGATACATGCTGACCTTACTTTGCCTGGCTACAAACATACCTCGTTTTCAACGGTTTCGGATGATGCTAAGTCGAACTGCATAACTTTCATTGCACCTAGCAAGACCTTCAATATTGCAGGTTTGTCAAGTTCGATTGCCTATATTCCCGAAAAGTCGATTCGCGACACCTACTTCGAATACCTTGAGGCATCAGAATTTGCGAACGGCAACATTTTTGCCTACATAGGTGCCGAAGCTGCTTTCTGTGGCGGCGAGGAATGGCTTTCGCAGCTGAAGGATTATTTGGTCGATAACATTGCTTTTGCCGACGATTATTTCAAACGGAACTTGCCGGAAGTCAAGGCCGTATTGCCCGAGGCTTCGTATCTGCTGTGGCTCGATTTCAATGGATTTGGCATGTCGCACGACGAATTGCAGGACAGACTGATAAATAAGGCAAAAGTTGCTCTAAATAGTGGCCTTACATTTGGTGGTGACGATTATGCTGGGTTCTTCCGCATGAACATCGGTTGCCCAAGGTCGATTCTGAAGGAGGCCTTGGATAGGATTGCAACGGCATTTAAAGGCTAGTCTATTTCTCCTGCAGCTAACTTTTTAACTTTCACCTTGTCCTCGTTGATGAGGCGGATGAGGATTCCAACTGCTTTTTCTGTGTCACAGAGAAGATTGCCAACATAAATTCCTGTAATTTCATCTTTTTCTACAAGATGCTGGTCCGAGGTGCCGCTTTTTAGTGCTACGCTGCAGGTTGGCGTAAGTGTGTGGACAATCGATGTACGCAACTGGTAGTATAGGAAGCTTTTTTTGTTGGCTTTCGAGTATTTTATTGGAAATAACTTGTAAATGGCTGTGTTGAAACGGTTTGCCGACTGCTCGCGAGAACGCATAGGCTTAGCATCGAAGTAGCTGCCCATAATTTCAATCAGTTGCGACATCACAAGTGTTGCGACAGCGGTATGTCCTTCTACGACAAGACTTTTTGCTTGGGTTAGTATTCCGTTCAGAAAATCAATATGTTCTTCCTTGGTCGTTATCTGCATACCTTAGAATTTAAGTCTGAATTGCAGTTTTACTTCGGTTCTGTTTGGACCTTGTATTTCATCAAGTCCGGAGCCAAGTACGGTCTTGTCGGCATAATAAGAGTTGGCAATTCTGAACCACAGGTCGATGTTGTCGGTTACGTCGTATTTTATGACGAGTGCCAGTCGCGTGCCTCGACCGTAGAACATCGGAACTGTGAATGCATACAAAACATCTTGCTCGTAGGCGTAAATTCTTGAATTGTAGTCCTGAGTGTCGAACAATGCGATTCGGGCGGTGAATGTGAGCGGAAGTTTTGCTGGTTTGTACTGCAGGTCCTCGCATACTAGGAATCCCCAGCTTGCGCTGTCGGGACGATGGTAGTGCGACACTTCTATGCGGCTCTTCAGTTTCCATTCGTTATTTGGCGTAATGTTGAGCTGATATCTGTATTTGGAGGTGCTGTAGTTGATGAGTTCCTTTATATTGGTGTCGTCGGTCGAATTTTTCTGCTTGGTCTCATACTTGGCACGAAGTATCATTTCGATGTTGCGCTTGGGCGTATAGGTGGCTTCGGCTGTCCATTCGTGTCCTGTTGACGGTGCGTTTACTCCGTATTTCAGCCATGGGAATTTCCAGCTGTCGAAGTATATGTTGAAGCGCAAATGCTTAACGGGCAGAATCTCGGCACCGATGTATATGCCCGATTCATTGTATGTCTTGTTGCCTTCCGAGAAGCCTTGTGCATACATGTTCTGGTATTTGGGACTGTAGTATCTGTAAAGTGCCGACATCTTGAATTCGGGCACAAAGTCGATTGTAGCACCGTCAACAGTAGCGATGCCGCCGTTCGGACTCATTGATGTTTCGCCGAAAATGTTGACCTTGTGCAAGTTGAGCAGGTAGTCAACGCCAAGGTTAAAATTAGATTTGCCGTTGAAGTTGAAATATTCGTAGGCTCTGTCGTTGGTGTTCAATGGGTTGGAGTAGGAATAATAAACGCCGGTTGCACCAATTTTCAGTTTGTTGCCTTGCCAGGTTACATTTCCACCTGTTACAAATTCCTTGATGGTGTGTCGTTTGGCAATTTCGTTCGGCGTACGGTGGTAGCCAGTCTCAAGGAAACTTGTCACAAGGTCCTCTTCCTCGGTAAGAGTGTCAGCTTCCGCTATACCAGCGTCAAGTGATTTGTACGATACGAATTCGGTGATTGTGAAGTCCTTGAGTTTTATCGTTGCAGCCTCTCCGCGCATAAATGCCGACTCGTTTGCCGACGAGTACTTGTCAACTAGGCGGGGCTTTTTTATTACTCCTTCAACACCAGAGCCTTTGCCGAAGCTCATGCCAGTCCACATTGTAAGACCCTGTCCGAACTGTGCAACATAGTCGCCGACGATAACTTTTTTCAAGATGCCGATGTCGCCAAGCATAAAATGCGCCGAGTAAAAGTCGAATCCGTATTTTTGTGCACCGCGGAAGAATTGTTCGCCCTCGTCCTTTTCGGCAGTAAAACCGTAGGAAATATTTTTCTTGTACGAATAGTTGTATTTTAGGTAATACTTGTCTGGCGAACCCAAATATCTTGATTTATCGGGTTTTATTGCAAGAATGCTGTCGGAGATGTTGTAGCCGGCCTTTTTTTGCAATGTTCGCTGGTAACGACCAAGAACCGTGTGGTGTCCGTAGGTAAATATTTTTTTCCAATTGGTTTTCGCCTTTGGCTTTTCTGTGCCAATTGTGACGAAAGGGTAGAGGTATTTCATTGTAAGTTCGTCGAGACCTTCGACGAATGCCAATTCGTATATTGTCTTGAATCCGTTGTATTTCGTTCTGTATCTGATTATTGAATAGATTTGATATTCGTTTAGGAACAAAATTTCGCGAAATTCTTCAGCAGTGGCAGTGTTAAGGTCGAGAGGATTTTCGGCAAGGATTTCAAGGTTGTTGAAAAGCGTAGTGTAGTCGAGTTCGTCGTCGGAATTTTCGGCGATTTCTTCAACTATGTCCTGTAATGCGATGGAGTTTTCGACCTGAGCCGACAGGTTTGCCGTGCAGAAAATGAATGCAATGGCTGCGAAATATTTCAGCAGTGACTTAGAATTCATATTGCACCGATATTTTTGGACTTAGCCCAAGTATCTGATGGTATGCGAATGCGAGGTCGATTGTGGCGCCTGCAATTTTGTAGCCAAGACCGAATGAATATTCAATCGGTAGCATCGAAATGCCGGCGCGGAACGAGAAATGCTTGCGGAGTGTGTATTCGATTCCGCCCTTGAAAATCGGGGTGTAGCCGTTTATCGATTTTCCTGTTTCAACGGCAAGCAGCAATGCGTCGCTGAATAGGTAGGAGAGGCCTAGCTTCATGGTTACAGGCATTTTCATGTCCCTGTTCTCAAAAAATGAGACATTTACGGGGTTGAAAACATATACGCCTATGGCGAAGTTTTTCACTGGTTGCGAATATAGTCCCAGTTCGAATGTCATGCCGTTTGCGTTGCCGTAATATTCGGCTTGCGACAGGTGCAGGTAGTTGATGTTCAGACCCATATATAGGTTAGTGAACAATTGCTGCGAATATCCGATGGTGGCGCGGCTGTATTGGTAGTATTTGTAGCCGTAGTGGCATACGCCGACGGAAATGTTTCCCGACTTGTGTACAGGCATCTGGAATGCGAGTGCGCCGTAGCCTGTTTGTTTCAGCAGGAAGCGGTTTTCGTAGTATAAGCCAGCGCTGATTTTGTTCAGTCGGCAGGTTGCTGCAGGGTTATTGAAGACAGCCCAAGTGTCGCGTATTGTAGTCGATGTGTTGCCAATGCCGGCACTACGTGCGCCTGCGTTGTTGGTCTCGATTTGCGCCGAGGCGAAAACTGAGATAGCTATAGCAAGCAATGTCAATATGGCAACCTTGAGTTTCATTATATTACGCGGTATTCGAACTTGTATTCTTCGAGTTCCTTGTTTGCCTTGACGATTTTCTGCTTCAGGTTTTCCTTGAATTCGACAAGTTTTTGTGCAATCTCGGCATCACCTGTTGCGAGCATCTGGGCGGCAAGTATTGCTGCGTTCTGTGCGCCGTTTACGGCTACGGTAGCAACGGGGATTCCAGGAGGCATCTGAACTATTGCCAGAAGTGCGTCCATTCCGTCGAAGCTGGCGTTGATAGGAACTCCGATTACAGGTATTGGTGTTACTGCTGCTATGACACCGCATAGGTGGGCGGCCATTCCTGCGCCTGCAATTATGACCTTGATTCCGCGTGGTGCAGCTTCGCGGGCGAATTTTTCAACTTCGTCGGGGGTGCGGTGAGCCGACAATGCGTTTATCTCAAACGGAATCTTGAATTCGTTGAGCTGGTTTGCGGCTTTTTCCATGACTTTCCAGTCTGATGCCGACCCCATGATGATGCTAACTATCGGTTTCATAATCTGATAAAATTTCCATTAACAAAAAGAGCCTACCCCCAACAAATTGGTCGGAAGCAGGCATTTTTAAGAAATGTGTCTCTTTGGTCGCAATTATTCGGCAGTGGCTTCTTCTGCTCCTGCATTAGCTGCGTCTTCGGCAGCTGCATCTTCTGCTGCTGCTTCCTGAGTCTGTTCTGTCTTAGGAGCATCTTTCTTCTCGTGAGGAATAGTGAAGCTTGCTGCAAGGCAGAAAACTGCAAGGCAAATAGCCAAAGTCCAAGTTGCTTTTTCCAGAAAATCGGTGGTCTTCTTAACGCCCATTACCTGATTGCCCTGGCTGAAGTTGGATGCCAGACCGCCGCCTTTGCTGTTCTGTATTAACACTACTAATATTAGCAATACTGCACATATTAGAATCATTACAGAGAAAAAACTATACATAACTTTTTATTTATTTATTAAACGTTTAACATATTCAATTTGGGTCGCAAAGTAAATACTTTTTTCGGGATATTTCAAATATAATTTTTCATAAGTTGTCAACGCCTTTTCAAGGTGCCCTTGCTTGATGTATATCTTAGCCAGTTTTTCGCTGAACAATTCCTCGTCCTCAATAAGCGATTCGGTCGATAATGTGCTGTCGCTGTGGTAGTTCTTTATTGGTACTATCTTTGCTTCCGACACGAGGAACTGGTCGATAAGCTCCATCTTTTTGCGTTTATTTGATGTGTTTGCGGGTTTTTCTTCCGGTGCTTTTTCTGCAGTTTTCGATGTTTCAACGTTTGGCTCAACGATATTTTCTTCATTCGATGAGGATTCTTTTTCGGCATTTAAATCAAAATTCTCGAATTGAATGTTTGCACTGCCGTCGGTAAATGTGATGTTGGCATTAATGCCTAAGGATAGCAGCTGCTTTTCGATGGCTTCTTTTATTTGCTGCTGGGAGATTGAGGATTGTTTTTGTGGCTGATTTGATGATTCTGTTTCTATGTTTCTTGTTTCTTGTTCCCCTGTTTCCGGTTGGTCGGTTTCGGAATTTGAAGATTCAATTTTCGTTTCTTTACCTTCTTTTTGTGTATTTTCATCCTGAGACGCAATATGTTGCGTCTCTACAGGAAATTCTTCTGATTCTTGGATATCTGATGTTGATGCAATAGGTTCCTTCTGTACGGATGTGCTATCTTCTTGGGGTTTTTCTTGTGGCTGTATTGGAATATCTTCTTCTTGAGACGCAATATTTTGCGTCTCTACAGGTGATTCTGAAATTTCATTTTCGGCGGATGCGGCAGATTCCTTCGCTTTGCGCATTTCCTCCATTTGCATCAAAATCCTATCGGCGATGCTGAGGGGGGCAGGGGGCTCTGGCTCAGGATTCGAAGATTCGAGAATATAAGGATTTGAGGATTCCTCAGAATCTTGTTCTGTAATCGTAGCAGAAATGTCGGTTTGTTGAATTTCTGGATTTTCGTCCTCTTTGGATTCTGGCTGAGGCGCAATGAATTGCGTCTGTACGGGGATGCTTTCTGAGGCTTCGTCTTGAGCCACAAAATTTTGTGGCTCTACGGGTGAATCTTCTATATCTTCGCTTTCGGGTGTTGACGCTATGAATTGCGTTTGTGTCGGGTTGCTTTCTACTGTTTCGTCTTGAGCCACAATATTTTGTGGCTCTACAGGTGTTTGCCCTATTTCTTTGTTTTCTTCTGTAGCCGCAATGGATTGTGTCTGTGCAGAGATGCTTTCTGCGGTTTCGTCTTGAGCCACAATATTTTGTGGCTCTACAGGTATTTGTTCTATTTCTTTGTTTTCTTCTGTAGCAGCAACGAATTGCGTCTGTACAAGACTGTCAGCCTGTTCGTCTGTAGGCCTGTTAGTTGGAATATATGAACCTTTGAGGATGTCGTGCAGCAATTTTCTGTCGGATACGAATGCGCAAGCAGTTTTCAGTTTGTTTTCGTACCTAATGTCCTTTATGGTGTGTAAATTTTTGATATACAATACCCATGCTGACTGGAAATAAGGGAATTCGTCGAGCATAGCCTTTATTTCGGGCAGAGTGTCGTTGTCGAGTAGCGAAAGGTCGCTGATGTATTTTGCAAAAGTTTCCTTATTCATATTTACCAGTTGGCTACGGATTTGTTAAAAATGTCATCTACAAGTTCGTCGCAAATTTGTTGCATTAGTTCTCCTTCTACTGCAGATAGGCTTTGAGAACTTTCGAAGTCAGCGTATCTTGAGAATGATGATTCGAAACTTTTGGATGGCTCGATGTTGTTTGTAAAACGTACTCTTACGCCGATTGTAAGTCGAGTAAGTGCTGAGGTTTCGTTGCCTTGATATGCTTGTGCTGTCACGTTGTAGTTGGTAATTTCTCCTTCGAAGTAGAGATCACCGTTGTCGTTTACTAGATGTAGGCTTGTTTGTGACAGAAATTTATCCTTTAGTGTTTCGGTAAACACATTGCTCAGTGTGGGCTGCACCAGACTTGCATGATTCGGAAAAAGTTCTACAGTAAAGGTCTTGGTGTCGGGGCTGATATCGGCTCCAGTGAACGAATAGCCACCCTTGCACGATGTAAATCCTATGCACGAGGCGATTATTAATAATATGTATAGTCTATATTTCATTTATTCCTCCTTTTCGACTATGCTCTATGAGCGGCTATTTTCCAATTCCCATTTCTTTTATCTTTCTATATAGTGTGCGTTCCGAAATTCCTAATTCTTCGGCAGCAAGTTTACGTTTGTTTTTGTTTTTTGCCAATGCTTTTACAATCAAGTCTTTTTCTTGATCGGCGAGAGATAGAACTTCTTCCACAATTTCACTATTTGTAGACTCTGTATTAGCGTGATACTGAATAGGTTCGTGGTGTATAGGCGTTACTTGCGTATTTATTTTCAACGTATCCGAAAGGTCTGTTATTATCTGGTTGTCGTTGTTGTTAAGCGAATACCTGATGCTAGGATTCTGATCAATAATGTCGTTGAGCAGGATTTTCATCTCGTCCATTTCCTTTTTCAGGTCGAACAGCACCTTGTAAAGTATTTCGCGTTCGGTAGAGAAGTCGTTGGCTTGTCCACCATTATTAATTATTGCTGGTAACGATGACGAGTGTATATCTATAAGGTATCGCTTTAGCGTTTCAGCGGAGATGGTGCGGTCCTTTTCGATTATCGAAATCTGGTCGGCTACATGCTTCAGTTCGCGGACATTTCCCGGCCACCTGTAGCTTTCGAGCAATGCAGTGGCTTCTGGAGTGAGCGATATTGCAGGCATGTTGTACTTGTCGGCGAAATCGCGAGCAAATTTTCTGAAAAGCAAATGTATGTCTTCCTTGCGTTCGCGCAGTGGCGGTATTATTATAGGTACGGTGTTGAGTCGGTAGAATAGGTCTTCGCGGAACTTGCCGTCGTTTATGCGCTCCTGCAGGTTAACGTTGGTTGCCGCAATGATTCTTACGTCGGTCTTTTCTACTTTCGATGAGCCGACCTTCATAAATTCGCCAGATTCTAGTACCCTGAGCAAACGTGCCTGTGTAGGCAAAGGCAGTTCGGCAACCTCGTCAAGAAAGATCGTTCCGCCGTTGGCTTCCTCGAAATAGCCCTTACGTTCGGTGATTGCGTTGGTGAAAGCGCCCTTTACATGACCGAAAAGTTCGGAATCGATTGTGCCTTCGGGAATTGCGCCGCAGTTGACTGCTATGTATGTCTTCCCGGCACGACGGCTATGCCTGTGTATTATCTGCGGAATCTTTTCTTTTCCTGCTCCGCTTTCTCCAAGCACCAGTACCGATAAGTCGGTAACTGCAACTTGTACAGCTACACTTATGGCACGATTAAGCCCAGCCGAATTGCCTATAATCCCGCTATTTGTTTTTATCTTCTGAATGTCTTCTATACTCAGTTCCATTTCGTTGCGATAATATGTTTGCAAAGGTAAGACATTTTTCTGAAATTTTGTCATGTTTTTTCTATTCGTGTCAGTTTTTTTGAGGCTTAGAAAAATTGCTTAACTTTGCATCTTGTATGAACAAGTTTCTTGAATATTTGTCCGATTTCTGGTTTTTGCTGTTCCCCAAGAACTGTGAAGCCTGTGGTCGTGCATTGTCGCGTGGAGAGGAGGTACTATGCTTCGACTGCCTGTACGAACTTCCACGTACTCATTTTTGCAAGGAACTTGACAATCCCATAATGCAGCTTTTTGAAGGCCGTATAAGGGTAGAGCGGGCAACAGCTTTGTTCTCGTTCCAGAAAGGCAGTCGTTTTCGCAAGTTGTTGCATGCGCTTAAATATCACCATAAGCCAGAAATTGGCGTATTGCTAGGTAAGGAACTCGGGGCCGAAATGCTTTCATCGGGAAATTTCTCCGATATAGACTATATAATTCCAGTGCCGTTGCACCCTAACAGAGAGAAGAAGCGTGGTTACAATCAGAGCGAACGGATTGCGTATGGAATTTCGGTTGTGACGAAAATCCAAGTGCTTACGGGTGTACTTGTCAGGAATACCGATACCAAGACGCAGACCAAGATGAACAAGGAGGAACGTTGGCAGAACGTGTCGGGAAAATTTGTGCTGACGGATAACGATATATTAAGGGGTAAACATGTCCTTCTTGTTGACGATGTGCTGACAACTGGAGCTACTACAGAAGCCTGTGGTTCTACATTGTTGTCCGTTGAAGGTCTGCGTCTGAGCATTGCCGTGCTGGCACGTGCATAAAAAAACGGCTCGCAAATGCAAGCCGTCCTTATTATGAAAATCATTTAGTCTCTTCTTAGGTACGAAAGTAATCTTAATATTTCGATGTAGAGCCATACCAAAGTAACCATAAGTCCGAATCCTGCGTACCATTCCATATATTTGGGTGCACCAGAATTGGCTCCGCTTTCTATTGTGCTGAAGTCGAGGATTAGGTTAAGTGCGGCAACCGCTACTATTATTACGCTGATGCCTATTCCTAATAGAGGGTTGGCGAAAAGGAATTCGTTAAATGCAGGTGTGAATAGTCCTACGATGAAACTTACAAGGTAGAAAATGCCGATGGCGGCAGTTGCGACGAATACGCCTTTTATGAATTTTCCCGAAGCCTTTAGTATGCCCGTCTTGTACATGAAAAGCATAAGTCCGAAAACTAGTAAAGTCAGTGCGACCGCCTGAAATACGATCCCGCTATATGCGGCTTCGAACATCGAAGATATTGAGCCGAGGACAACGCCTTCGAAAACTGCGTAAAGAGGTGCTGTTATTGGGGCGGCCTTCTTCGCGAAGCTTGTTACAAGACCTAATATTAAGCCGCCGATTGTTCCTCCTATTAGTAATATAGGAGTTGCAATTTGCCCTGCCCATGTCATTTTCCATGAGACTATGCCGGCTAACAGCAATATTGCAAATAGTATTATGGTCTTGTTTATTGCGCCTTTCAAAGTCATTACGCCTCCATTGGCGGTTGTTTCGGTTGCTGCGTTGTTTTGTCCGAAAGTCGTTCCAGGTACGCCAGCCATTCTTTGGTTGTTTGCTTCGCTTGTGAAAGCATTTTTACCCAATGTTGGGTTCGATGTTCTAGTTATGTTCATTCTTATGTTTTTTTATTTAATGCAAAGGTAATAACTTTATGTGATGCAGGAATGCGCATTGTGATTTTTAAGATTTTTTTGTGGTAAAATAAATATTTGATTAAAATTTTTCCGACTGATAAAAACGTTATCTTTGCGGAATTATTTTTCTAAAGTATAACTAATTAAAAAACATAAGAAATGGCAATAGTAAAACCTTTCAGAGGCTTACGTCCTCCAAAGAATTTGGTAGAGAAGGTATCGTGCCTTCCATACGATGTTATGAACTCGGAAGAAGCAGCTCAGATGGCTGAAGGCAAGAAGGAATCTCTTCTTCACGTTACACGCGCAGAAATCGATCTCCCAAAGGGAACTGATCTTCACAGCGAAATAGTTTACAACAAGGCTGTCGAGAATTTTGCAAAGATGCAGAAGGAAGGATGGCTCGTCGAAGACGAAAAGCCAAAATTCTACATCTACGCTCAGACAATGGACGGTCGTACACAGTACGGTATTGTAGGTTGCGCTTCGTCTGAAGACTACTTCAACGGAGTTATCAAGAAGCATGAGCTTACCCGTATCGAGAAAGAAGAAGATCGTATGGTTCTCACTCGTTACGTCAACGCTAACCTCGAACCAGTATTCTTCTCATATAAGGCTGTTCCTGAAATTGATGCCATAGTTGAAAATATCGTAAAGAACCAGCCTGCTGAATACGATTTCGTAGCAGAAGACGGCTTCGGTCATCATTTCTGGGTTATCAACGACGACG
The DNA here is from genome assembly GCA_002310235.1 of Bacteroidales bacterium UBA1184. Lineage (GTDB taxonomy): Bacteria > Bacteroidota > Bacteroidia > Bacteroidales > ML635J-15 > Bact-19. The sequence continues at coordinate 3,487 of DBYO01000009.1, read as the reverse complement.
CTACCAACAAGCGCATCGAAGAACTCTTTGCAACTAAGGTTCCTTATACCTACGTTGCCGACGGTCACCATCGTACCGCTGCTGCTAGCCGTATTGGTAAGGAATATGCAGGTAAGAACCCCAACCATACTGGCAAGGAAGAATACAATTTCTTCATGGCAGTTCACTTCCCAGACAACCAGCTCAAGATTATCGACTACAACCGCGTAGTAAAGGATTTGAACGGATTGAGCAAGGAAGATTTCTTGAACAAGGTTGTTGAGAATTTCGTAGTCCAGGATATGGGAACCGAAATCTACAAGCCTGCTTCGTTGCACGAATTCAGCATGTACCTCGATGGTCACTGGTACAAGATGAACGCAAAGCAGGGAACTTACGACAACACTCCACTTGGTGTATTGGACGTAAACATCCTTTCGAAGCATGTTCTCAACGACATCCTTGGTATTGCTGACCTCCGTACAAGCAACCGCATCGATTTCGTCGGCGGTATCCGCGGTCTTGGCGAACTGAAGCGTCGTGTTGATTCGGGCGAAATGGTTGTTGCATTCGCATTGTATCCTGTTTCGATGCAGCAGCTCATCAACATTGCCGACTCTGGCAACATCATGCCTCCGAAGACCACTTGGTTCGAACCGAAACTCCGTTCGGGCTTGGCAATCCACAAGATTTAATTGTTATTACTCGAATAAGAAAGAGGAAATTCCGATGGAGTTTCCTCTTTTTTTTGTTGCTGCTAAACAAAAAAGGTCGTCCCAACGGAACGACCTTTTATATAACCCAACTAGTTGTTTCGGATTTATAATCCGAAACGGTTGAATATCAGCATTTGTAATGCGGAAATAACATTATAATCGGATTGAAAATCCTTATATTCATTTAGTCTGGATTGTTGCCATAGGCAACGAGCTAAAGGTTGCAAATCCAGACAACATTATTATTTATTGCACAAAAACAAAAAAGGTCGTCCCAATGGAACGACCTTTTAAATAATCCAATGAAAAAATTTTAGCAGAACGAAAGTATCGACTTCTTGATCTTTTCGATAGCATCACGCAATTCTTCTTCGCTGATTACCAGAGGAGGAGCGAAGCGGATGATGTGCTGGTGTGTCGGCTTTGCAAGAACACCGTTTTCGGCCATCTTCAAGCAAACATCCCATGCTTCCTTGCCGTTCATAGGCTTAATGATAACTGCGTTCAACAGACCTTTACCACGAACCTTTTCAATCATCGGAGACTGAATCTTCATGATTTCTTCGCGGAAAATCTTACCAAGGTATTCTGCTCTTTCGGTGAGCTTTTCTTCCTTGATAACTTCCAAAGCTGCGATACTTACGCGGGTTGCCAATGGGTTACCACCGAATGTTGAACCGTGTTCACCTGGCTTTATTGTTAACATAATTTCATCGTCTGCCAATGCTGCCGAAATCGGGAATACGCCACCGCCGAGAGCCTTACCAAGAATAAGGATGTCGGGACGAACGCCTTCGTGGTCGCAAGCAAGCATCTTACCTGTACGAGCAATACCGCACTGTACTTCGTCTGCCATGAACAATACATTGTACTTCTTGCAGATGTCGTAGCATTTCTTCAGGTAGCCTTCGTCTGGTACATAAACACCAGCTTCGCCCTGAATTGGTTCAAGAAGGAAACCAGCAACCTTGTCACCCTTTTCTGCGAGTACCTTTTCCAAAGCAGCAGGATCGTTGTAAGGTATGCGGATGAAACCAGGAGTCAAAGGCCCGTAGTTTGCGTATGAATCGGGGTCGTTCGACATAGTGATGATAGTGATTGTACGTCCGTGGAAGTTACCTTCGCAGCATACGATCAAAGTTTCATCGTTTGGAATACCCTTAACAACTGTACCCCAGCGGCGAGCAAGCTTAAGTGCTGTTTCGTCTGCTTCTGCACCAGAGTTCATTGGGAGAACCTTGTCGTATCCGAAGTATTTGGTTACGTATTCTTCCCATTCGCCAAGGCAGTCGTTGTAGAATGCTCTTGAACTCAATGTGAGCTTTTGTGCCTGATCGGTCAGAGCCTTAACGATTTTCGGGTGGCAGTGACCTTGGTTTACTGCTGAATATGCAGAAAGAAAATCATAGTATTCCTTTCCTTCAACGTCCCAAACCTTTGCGCCTTTAGCCTTTGCAAAAACTACTGGTAGCGGATGATAGTTGTGTGCTCCGTACTTTGCTTCCAGTTCGATGTAATCTTTTGAAGTCTTCATTTTACTAATTTGTTTTTAATTTTGGTTATGTTAATAAGTTTATTTTGCTTCCAATAGGTGTTTTGTGTCGTCCTCGACAATGTGCTTGTACCAGTCGTTGCCATA
>DBYO01000009.1:0-1022 GCA_002310235.1 Bacteroidales bacterium UBA1184 | reverse complement strand
GCCTTAGCCGAATATTCGGTAAGTTTCTTTGCTACGTTCTGCGGATTGTTGGCTGCTTCTTCGCGAAGGTCGCCTTCAATCTTTGCGGTCTCGTCCTTGAAGCTTCTGTGCAAATCTCTTCTGACGGTCTCGATTTCAGGATAGATGTCGCAGTAGCGTGTGTAAGCGAAGTTTGATACAAGGTTGAAAATCCAGAATGCAGCATCCGGTTTGAATTTCATCATCGAGCCGTTGCCTTCGCGGTAAGCGTAAGGAATTTCGGTGATAGATGCGTACATAGGAACATAAACTGTTGTTGCGCAGTCGTCAACGCCAAACCAGTTGATAGCACCGAGTACATCTGGCAAATTGCCACGCAACTGAGCTACAAACGAGAAACCAGTCTGCTGTGTTCCAGTTGCTCTTTCGTGGATGTAGTTCTTTCCGTTGTATTCCCAAGTCATTGGTCTCCAGCGATAAGGGCAGTTGAAAGGACCTGCGCCCATTCCCTTGCTCATATCGAGTTCGGTACCTTCGAGGTGGTTGCCCATATTGTGCATTACTGTTTCGAGTGTTACAGGCTTAGCAGGCTTTACCCACAGAGGCATTCTGTTGGTTGCGTAGCCGTTGGCATCGTATTCAATCTTAGTGCCCTTTGCGTATTCCCAGTACTGGTCCATACCTTCGGCAACATCGTTGAAGAAAGCCCAAACGCGGATTTCGCAGAAGCGAGCGCCGCTGAAATCAACTGGTGCGTAAGTGTCGGAGAAACTGAAATCGGCATCGTTGCCCTTGAAGTAACCCTTTTCGCGAGCGAAAGTGATAACATCGTCGGAGTAAACGCAAGTGATGTTCTTGTCAGTGAGGAGCTTGTCGATGTTCTTGAAAGTAACGACATCCTTGCTCTTTTTTGTTGCCTGCGGGAAAGTGGTGATTCTTGCCTGGTTAGCGTGAGCCGAAACATATCCGTCGGGAATCATTCTTGCAACCCAAACTGCACCTTTCTGACCTTTGCCCTTGCCGATAACTTCGAGAATCCAAGC
>DBYO01000002.1:39640-51677 GCA_002310235.1 Bacteroidales bacterium UBA1184 | reverse complement strand
ATACTAACGCTTGCTGAACTGGAATCTCTTACGAGCCTTCTTCTGTCCGGGTTTCTTTCTTTCAACAACCCTCGAGTCGCGAGAGAGGAAACCGCAAGGCTTCAAGCTAGCCCTGTATTCCGGATCTACCTTCAACAATGCCCTTGAGATACCAAGGCGCAAAGCTTCAGCCTGACCTCTTACACCACCTCCGTCGATGTTGGCCTTTACATCGTAGCAGTCCATCTTGTCCAATGTCAAGAACGGTTGCTTTACGATATACTGGTACTGCATAATCGGGAAGTATTCTTCCATTTTGCGGTTGTTAACCGTGATGTTTCCTTTTCCTTCGCTAAGGTAAACTCTTGCGACAGCAGCTTTTCTGCGACCTAATGCATTAAATACGTCCATGCTTATTTAATTGTGTTTAAATCCAACTTTGTCGGGTTCTGAGCTTCATGTTTGTGCTCGCTACCAACGTAAACTTTCAAATTTCTGAACAATTCGCTTCCGAGACGGTTCTTCGGCAACATTCCCTTAATTGCGTGCTCGATGATGCGTTCTGGGTGCTTTTCAAGCATTTCGACAGGAGTTTCAACCTTCTGTCCACCAGGATAACCAGAGTGTCTGATGTATTCCTTGTCGGTGAGTTTCTTACCCGTAAGAACCACCTTCTCAGCATTGATGATGATGACATTGTCGCCACAATCAACATGCGGTGTGTATTCGGGTTTGTGCTTTCCTCTCAACACGTAAGCAACTTTCGAAGCCAAACGTCCGAGGATTTCGCCTTCGGCATCGACAACATACCACTGCTTGTTAACAGTCTCCTTGTTTGCCGATATTGTTCTGTAAACCAATGTTTTCACTTTAAAAATTCTTCTTTAAAAATTAATAAATTAAGTTCCTTAGGCTGGATGACCAAACGGACTGCAAAAGTAATACTTTTTTTATTTCCAAAAAATCTTTTTTTGCATTTTCTGTAAAAAATATTTTGTCAATAAAATATTGGTTGATAGGACGCTATATTTTTCGCCACTCTCCAACAAAAACAGCACCTCCCCGACCTAAAATTTTTGACATATAATTATAGGTATAGAAATTCCTATTGCCAAATTCCCATTCATTTCTTACTTTTGCACCAATTACACATTATTCTAATTGAAATGAAAAACTTTATAACTATCGCATTATTAGCTACTTTTGCATTAGCAGCAACCGCACAAAATGCTCCAAAGAAAGTTTACGACGAAAGCATCAACCAGATGGAACAAATCGACAAGGCCCTGAAACAAGCCAAGTCGGAAGGAAAATTTGTAATTTGCCAGGTTGGTGGGAACTGGTGCCCGTGGTGCTTGCGTTTTGCTGAATTTATCACCAACGACAGCACTATCAACAAGTTGGTCAATGATAATTTTGTGTATATCCATGTCAACTACAATCCTCGTCAGTCGGATGAAGTGCAAAAAGAAAATGCCGCAAAGATGATGAAAAGGCTCGGAAATCCTGCCCGATTCGGCTTTCCTGTGTTTGTTGTGCTCGACGAGAACGGCAAGGTAATCCACACCCAGGACTCGGGCTTCCTTGAAGAAGGCAAAAGCTACAACAAGGAAAAGGTAATGAGATTCTTCGAATGCTGGACGCCAAAGGCGGTAAGGAAATGAATAATTGATAATTAACAATGGACAATTGACAATTTATAATCTGTGGGGTCGCGGCGCGCCACTACTCCACAGAATTATAAATCCATAACAATTTTTCAAACTCAGCAAAATTGAAAAACATTTTCCTCATATTACTATCCCTCTGCCTGCTATCAGCAACAGCATTCGCACAAGTCTTTGATCTGCGCTGCGAAGGGCTGCAAGCTCCTCTCGGCATCGAAACAACAAATCCGCATTTCAGCTGGAAGAACACACTTAATCACAACAACCAAAAGCAAAAAGCATACGAAATACAAATCGCTACCGACAGCATCGCTCTCGCAAACGACCATGCCGACATCTGGAAAAGCGGGCGCATAGAGTCATACGAACAAATTATGGTTGCCTACACTGGTACTCCTTTGCAAGAACGGCAACTTTACTACTGGCGCGTACGCACTTGGGACGAAAAAGGAACTTGCTCGGGTTGGAGCAAAATCGAACGCTTTGGCATCGGCATTCTCGGCAATATGAACGGACAATACATCGGTTGCAAACAGGGCAACGGACTTGCTTCGACGCCAATGCTCACAAAAAAGTTCAACATTAAGTTGCAGAAAGGCAAAACAAAAGTCTTCGCACATATCAATTCACTTGGTTACCACGAACTTATCATAAACGGCAAGAAGGTCGGTGACAAGATTTTGCAGCCAGCTGTTTCGCAACTCGACAAGCACTCGCTCATTGTTACCTACGACATTACGCCATACCTCCGCAACGGCGGAAACGAAATCACAATCTGGCTCGGACAAGGCTGGTATCGCAACAATATTTTCGGCGTACCATTCGACGGACCGCTGGTAAAAGCCGAAATCTGCGAACTTTCAAACGGTGCAAGCAAGACCATTGTCCAAACCGACGATTCGTGGCAGGCTTCGCCAAGTGGTTATAGCTACACAGGCACATGGATGCCATTGCAGTTCGGTGGGGAACGCTTCGATGCAAATTTTCAACCACAATGGCAACCGGCAACAGCCTGCAATGTCGAAGGAATGCGCACCTCGCCACAACTTTTCGAAGGCAACCGCATAATTGACAGCCTACAGCCAAAATCCGTCGAAAAGCAAGAAGATGGTTCGTTGCTAATCGATTTCGGGCGCGTGATAACTGGTTGGTTACAAGTGTCGTTCGGTCAGTTGCAGAAAGGTCAGGAAGTCACAATGGAATACAACGACTACATTCCCATCGGTGGAAAATTTGAAAGTCAGGGCGAAAGCGACATTTACATTGCAAACGGCAAGTCGGACGAAAGTTTCTGCAAAAAATTCCACCATCATGCATTCCGATATGTAAAAATCAACAATGCCGAAATACAAGAAATCAAAGCCCTACAAATGAGCGCATTGGACATTGACAAATCGGCAACATTCTCCTGCTCCGACGAAAAACTGAATGCCGTCCACAACCTTGTAAAATATACCTTGCAATGCCTCACTTTCAGTGGCTATATGGTCGACTGTCCGCACCTTGAGCGGATGGGCTACGGTGGCGATGGAAATTCCTCCACAATGACCTTGCAGACTATGTACGAAGTGCTTCCGACTTACCTAAACTGGCTTACAGCGTGGGGCGAGTCCATCGACGACGACGGTTTGCTTGCGTATGTGGCACCGTCGTTTCCTACTGGCGGTGGTCCGTACTGGTGCGGATTCATAATCAAGGCTCCGTGGCGGACATATCTTAATTATGGCGACCGCAGCATGATTGACAAGCTATACGAAAAGATGAAACTATGGCTCGGATTTGTCGAGAAGCACAGCAAGGACGAACTTCTCCAACCTTGGCCCGACACCAAGAAGCGGATGTGGTTCCTCGGCGACTGGCTTGCTCCCGAAGGCGTTGACATGGGCGGCGAATCGGTGATACACGCCAACAACTGCTTCATCAGCGAATGCCTTGCCGATATGGTAAAAATGGCCAAACTTTTAGATCGCCCCGACGATGCACAAAAGTTCGCCGACAAGCGCAAACGGCTGAATGCCGCCATCCACAAGCAGTTCTACCATCCCGAAACGCATAGTTACGCCAACGGAACACCATTCGACAACGCCTACACCTTGCTGACAGGCATTGCCGCTGAGAACAATGTAGCACTAGAAGTTACCGAACAACTAATTGCCGATTCGTACGGAAAATACAAGTCGCACATTGCCGTTGGATTGTTCGGCGTGCCAATTTTTACCGAATGGGCAACCGTCACAAAACATACCGACCTGATGGCTACCATCTTGCGTCAGCCCGACTACCCCGGCTACCTATATATGATTGCCAACGGAGCAACCGCTACTTGGGAATCGTGGGGACATGAGCGCAGTCGCGTACACAACTGCTACAACGGCATCGGCACTTGGTTCTACCAAGCTTTGGCGGGCATCCGTCCCGACGAGTCGGCACCCGGCTACCGACATTTTTTCATCGACCCGCAAAACGCAGATGGCATCAGTTGGGTAAAGGCAACCAAACCGACACCTTTTGGCGATATTTGCGTTGAAATAAATTCAACTGAGCTGAACATTACGGTTCCAGTTGGCACATCAGCAACTATCTACCCAGGCACAGCGAAAGAGCAAATAGTTGGTGCTGGGAAGTGGGTGATAAGATAAATTAGTGCTGAAGCCAAATCTCGATGGCTACAAAATTGAATATAGGCTGCTGTCGATGGAGGATATGTAGTGATATTCTCGGAAAAAGCCCCAGCAATAATCTTTCGTACACAAAGTAATCACACTTGTGAGCTATGTGAAATAATGAAAATCTTCAACTGATTGAAGATTTTTGCACTAATTTATTCAATGCAATGAAAAATTTAGTAATTATTTCGTTGCAAAATCAATGAAGTTGGATTTATTTACTGATGTAAATGGCACATCGGGATAGTTGTCCTTGAACGAACTGGGACACTTCGGCTTTTTATCTCCCCACTTGAACTCAAAAGCCTTCAATTCTCCGTTGCGCTCTTCAATCAAGTCAATTTCCTGTCCATTGTATGTTCGCCAGAAGTAGTACATAGAAGTGCCGTGTCTGTTGTCGTTGAGTTTCATACGCTCCGATATCATATAACTTTCCCACAATGCCCCAACATCCTGCCGTATTGCAAGCGGACGGAAATCTCCAATTACAGCATTTCGAATGCCATTGTCGTAGAAATACCATTTGCCAGCTTTACTGACCTCCTTGCGCGGATTACGCGAATACGCCGGAAGCCGATAGATTACGAAAGTTTTTGCTAGCAAATCAAGGTATTTTTCCACAGTGTTCCTGCTCAACGACAGATGTTTGCCGAGTTCGTCATACGAAACTTCGCTCCCCATTTGAAAAGCAACCAAGCGCAATAGATTATACATTTTGCTTGAGTTTTTTATGCCGTCCAATGTCAGAATATCTTTAAGCAGGTACGATTGCGCAAGCTCGCTTAAGTACATTTGCTTTTGCTCAAAACTTTTAATAGAAAGAAGCTCAGGGTAGTTGCCATATACAAGACGTTCTTCAAGATCCATATATAATTGTGCGGCAGGAATTTGCGTCAGCCATTCCTCAGCAGACAATGGCGATAAGTGGAAAGTGTATGACCTTCCGACCAATGGCTCGCCAGTTTGATTTCGCAAATCGAATGAGGAAGAACCAGATGCAATGACCTGAATGTTTTCAACATCATCAACTATCAGCTTCAATATTTTGCCAATTTCAGGAATATTTTGTGCCTCATCAATTATTAAAAGGTCAACTCCGCTAAGCAATTGCCTATAATGCGCTGCTGTTCTTTCCCGAAACATTACTTCCGTAGAAGCATCTTCTCCGTTCAGGAACAAAGTCTTTCCCGCATACTTTTCCGACACCTGCCTGATTAATACGGTTTTACCAACTCGTCTTGCTCCATATACAAGCATAACCTTTTGGTTTGTCAACAAACTTGAAATAACATTTGCCAATCTTCTTTCAATCATAATTCATTCTTTTTGTCGATGCAAAAATAATTAAAATCTTCAATGCAATGAATAATTTTGTACAAATTTCTTCAGCGCACTGAAAAAATTAATAAACATTGCTTTTACAATAAATCATTTCCTCCTCTCAATGTTGTCACTGTTGTCTGGATTTGCAACCTTTAGCTCGTTGCATTAGCAACAATCCAGACTATATGAATATTAGGATTTTTAATCCTTTAATTGCTAGCCTTTTAAACAGTACAAATTATTTTTCCATTTTATGATTTCCATTTTATAGAAAAATGTTCTTACAGATTTTTTGCGCTATGGCTGAATCGACAGTAAGAAAAGTATGTTGCTGAGTTATAGGTTGTAAATACGAAAGGACAAACATGATTAATGGAGATTTAAATCTTTAAGAGACAATGATTCTATGCCTTTATTGATTGCTATTGCTTGTTTTTCTTTCACAAAAGGATGTTTGTTTGCATCTGGTGATATAATGATAGTATTGGACCAATTGTCATAATTCTCAAATATCACATTGTTAATTCCGCCATCGTTTCCACTATAACCAATCATTATCAAATTTTGAGATTTTGCTAATACAGTCTCAAATAAAGACATAAGATGTGATATGTATTTGTTTTTGTATTCTTGGAGTTTTGCTGTTATTCCTGTCAAGAAATAAGGATGTATTTCAAAGATTGTATCATCAGACACCATGAAAGGATCTCCATTAATGACTTTTGCATAACGATAATCATTATTACCATTTTCCTTATATTTGTATAAATCAATGCTACCATGTAACTTGTAAAGATTGACATTCCATTTTTCATGCATGTTAGTTTTTACATCGTAAAAGAGATGTTTCCCAATTTTTTTAGCATTGTTATAGTCATATCCATCATCAAATTTAATGCTCCAAGTCTGTAGAAGCTGTTCTACTAACAAGTCGTGATTTAGCGTAAAAATATCAATATGATTGCCACATAAATAAAGATTGTTTATAATAGAAGCAAAATTATCGTAACCATCTATTTTAACAACAGATAGAGATTTACGAATTATGTTTTGATATGTATTGATACAAGATTGAACGATTTCCCTATGATTATTTACTAATTCACGATTCCAGCTATCAAATAATAAGGCCTTCAAAGATTGACTGTTACCTCCGTTCCAGTAATTGTTTATATTTTCAGATATAAAGTTGCTCAAACAAGTAGTGCATATCTTTTCTTCTTTTTCCGATAAAAGACGATCAAAGAAATCTTCGTAACTAATTTCATTTTCATTCGGGTAAGATTTTAATGTTTTCCAGAAAGGGAACAACCACCAATCTGTAAATGGCTTTTCCATAACACTTGACGACTTGAACTCATATTCAAGTTGCAATTTATAATGTTTCAAAATCATTTTCCATAGATCATTCGCAGTAGGCAACCCTGCTGGCACAGAAAATCCTGCGCCAAGTAAAAATGCAATATGTTTTTTCTCGTTACTCATAATTTATAATTTTATTTCTTCACATTACAGACAGGGCGAACTGAATACGGATAGCAGCGAAAGTTGCTGCACATTGTGGGTAAACATGCGTAATCGTCTGAAGGGAAACAGAAATAAAGGTCATATGCTTTGTCTATACGTTCAGTACGGAGCGAACTCGACCAGTAACGACCGACGAAACCAGCGACGGAAAGGCTAGCTGGCAGAAAAATAGAGTTTACTCTGTTTGTAAACAATACTCCGTTTACACCATTCTGTATAGACCAAGTTACATTGCAATTGTCAACAAGTTCCTGAAATTCTTCTTTTGTAGGCATACGCCAACCTGAGCCCCAGTTTACGGTGGCTGCATCATCAGAGGATTCTAATGTTGTAAGTGCATCGGTAAAGCCGTTGTGACCATAGTCTGCATTGCTACAGTACTTGGTCAAGCTGTTGCCTCCATATTCATAATTACCATCATTTACATTATACACGCAATGCTGGTAGGTAATCCAGTTGTAGTTTTTCTTTGGTTTTGTTTCTCCCCAAGCATAATAATCAGCATATTCTTCTGGACTATTTGCCCCCACATTACAGGTTGCCCACAATGTACCACTCGGTAATCCAAGGTCAACCCATTCATGTCCGTTCAACATTCCCTTAGTTGCTGGATTGTCAAGATATTCCAATGCCTTGTCAGCCAGCACCATATTAGGAACATTACCGCTTTGTTCAACACCAGTTTTCTGCAATATGGCAATAACTTCCGCTACGGTAATATCAGGGTTCTGGCTTTTCATTAATGCAATCAATCCCGAAACAATAGGTGCCGCCATACTTGTTCCATCAAGGCAGGAATACTTATTGCCAGGTACGGAACTATAAATGTCAAGTCCTGGAGCAGAAATGGTTGAAGCATCGGCATAATTTGTAAACGCAGTGGCTTTGTTCCCTTTCTCGGAAGCACATACAACTATGGCTTCGCCAGTGCGGTTTTGCGGTGGCAGGCACGAAAGTACATGGTCGTTTCCTGCCGAGAATACTACTATGCAATTTTTCTTTTTTGCCTTCGAAAGCACCATTTTCCACAGGCGTTCCTCGTCCTTCTGGCATCGCTTGGAAAATTCGCGCTGGAAATCCAATGGCACATCGCCACATCCTGCATACGATGGACCTGCAGACATATTTATAACATCAGCGCCCTCTGCCACAGCATATAGGATTCCTGTTGCAAGTGCAAATGTTGTTGTTCTTTCTCCATCAAACACCTGTACTGGCATCAAAAGGCAATCGGGAGCAATTCCAGTTACGCCATCGTTAATGTGAGTGTCAGCACCAACGGCAATTCCCGCCACATGAGTTCCGTGCATTCCATTGGTCGAGTTGCAATATACATTGCCATCTGCTGTAAAAATGTTGTAAGGGCTTATCACCCTACCCTTCAGCAGTTCGTGGTTTACATCAAATCCATCATCAACAACCGCCACAACAACCTTTTTGCTTCCTTTTGTGTGTTCCCATGCTTTTCTCAAATTTATAGCATCAATATGCCAGCCGGCATCAGCGCATTTATCAATATCGGAATATTCCTGTGAATATATTGTTTCTACGGTAATTATAAACTTGTAGTCAGGCATTTGTGTTTCCAATCCCTTGTGTATCACATCTAGAACATCTTCTGGTACTTGAATCTCAATCGTCTTTAGTAAATCATTATAACTTATAATCTTGTACTCATCTTTTGGATATAATTTCTTGAAATCTTTCACAAAAGAATTCAAGTCGGTTTCATCATCCTCAAAATAGATACTCAAACGATTTGCTACAATTTGGGGAGCAACAGAATCTTCGGGATTTTGTACTACCTTAACACCGCTAATTGGAGCCATAACAGGCTTCTCCTTATAGTCCGACGGCAACGAGTCACCTATGGTTACGGCTGGCACATCGGTTGCCACTGATATGTTTTCTTCGCTATTATTTTCATTATTGTTACACGAGAACAATAAAACTGCAACAAACAAGCAAAAAATCAATCTTGTCTTCATACCTAAATCTATTTTTCCGAAGCACAAAGTTAAATGATTTTTGCAATGCGGAAAAGGGGATTATTTGTTAAGTTTGCAAAAATATTTGAGAGATGGAATATTCCACAAACAGACCGCGTCGCAAAGCAATCCGCCTCAAAGGATACGATTATTCTCGTAACGGATTGTATTATGTGACAATATGCACAAAGGACAGAAAACGCCTATTTGGTGAAATTTCAGATGGTAAAATGATGAAAAACGAATTTGGGGAAATCCTTGAATCGGTATGGAATGGTTTGCCGTCGCATTACCCCAACATTATTCTGCACGAACATGTTGTCATGCCCGATCATTTCCACGCAATAATACAAATCGACAATGAACATAATGGTGGCAATGCATCCGTAGGGGATGGTTTCAAACCGTCCCCTACGGATATGCAACCATCCGAATCGGGCATGCAACCCACCAAACACGGCCTTACCGAATTTGTTCGTGCATTGAAAACCTTTTCGGCACGAAAAATCAACGAATTGCGACAAACCCAAGGCACACCCGTCTGGCAACGCAATTATTATGAACACATTATTCGCAATGATGATGAATATTACAAGACCGTAAATTACATAAGGGAAAATCCTAAAAAATGGGAATCTGATTGATTTTTTCCCCACCATTTCCCCTGCTCAACAACACCCTCAAAAAACCTTAAACAAATATTTTAAAACTGAAAATATCTTTGTAAATTTGCGCAAAAATTTTTAAAATATTTTTAAAATGGATATATCTCACATAGAACACATTGGCATTGCCGTTAAGTCAATCGAAGAGGCTAAAAAATACTACGAAGGCGTATTGGGTCTCAAGTGTTATGCTATCGAAAAAGTTGTTGACCAGAAGGTAACTACAGCATTTTTCAAGGTTGGACAGACAAAAATCGAGCTTCTTGAGCCGATGGAGGCCGACAGCCCAGTTGGAAAGTTCATCGAGAACAAGGGCGAAGGCATTCACCACATCGCTTTCTGCGTAAACGGTGTCGAAAAATGCTTGTCGGATGCCGAACTCGCTGGTTTGCGCCTTATCGACAAGGCTCCGCGCAAGGGTGCCGAAGGCCTCAGCATTGCTTTCCTCCACCCGAAGTCAACTTTCGGCGTGCTCACTGAATTTTGCGAAGACAAGAACAAGTAAAAAATCACAAGATGGCTTTAGAAGAAAAAATTAAAAAATTGGTTGACATGCGTGCCGAAGCCCGTCTGGGCGGTGGCGAAAAGCGCATCGAATCACAGCATAAGAAGGGCAAATACACTGCCCGCGAAAGAATCAACATGCTCCTCGACGAAGGCAGCTTCGAAGAAATCGACATGTTTGTAACCCACAGATGCCACAACTTCGGCATCGAGAAGGAATCGTTCCTCGGCGACGGCGTCGTTACCGGCTACGGAACTATCGGTGGCAGAATGGTTTATGTTTTCTCACAGGACTTCACCGTAATGGGCGGTTCTCTGTCGGAAACCAACGCCAAGAAAATCTGCAAGGTTATGGATATGGCTATGAAGGCCGGCGTTCCTATCATCGGCTTGAACGATAGCGGTGGCGCTCGTATCCAGGAAGGCGTTACCAGCCTTTCGGGCTACGCTGAAATTTTCCAGCGCAACATCGAAGCATCGGGCGTAGTTCCGCAGTTGTCGGCTATCCTCGGTCCGTGCGCAGGTGGTGCTGTTTATTCACCGGCTCTCACCGACTATATTATCATGTCGGAATCGAATAGCTATATGTTCGTAACTGGTCCAAAGGTAACCAAGACCGTTACCGGCGAAACTATCACCGAAAACGACCTCGGCGGTGCAATGGTTCACGCATCTAAGTCGGGTGTGGCTCACTTTGTGGCTCACGACGAGGAAGATGCAATCGACACCTTGAAGAGGCTTATCTCTTATATGCCTCAGAACTTCAAGGAGCAGACTCCGCGCGTCGAATGCACCGACCCGATTGACAGAATGGAAGATGCATTGAACACGATTCTTCCCGACAACCCCAACAAGCCTTACGATGTTAAGGACATCATAAAGCTCATCGTTGATAACGGCGAGTTCGAGGAAGTTCACAAGGACTATGCAAAGAACATCGTTGTAGGTTTTGCCCGTTTCAACGGACAGTCGGTAGGTATTGTTGCAAACCAGCCTTCGTTCCTCGCAGGTTGCCTCGACATTGAGTCATCACGCAAGGGCGCTCGTTTCATCAGGTTCTGCGACTGCTTCAACATTCCGCTGGTAACCTTGGTTGACGTTCCTGGATTTATGCCGGGTAGCAATCAGGAATACGGTGGTATCATCACCAACGGAGCAAAGCTTATGTACGCATACGGCGAAGCTACAGTTCCGAAGGTTACCGTTACATTGCGCAAGTCGTACGGTGGTGCACACGATGTTATGAGTTCGAAGCAGTTGAAGGGTGATTTCAACTACGCATGGCCGTCGGCTGAAATCGCAGTTATGGGCGCATCGGGTGCTATCGAGGTTCTTTATGCCAAGGGCATGAAGGAAATCGAAAATCCGGAAGAAAAAGCCAAGTATGCAGCCGAAAAGGAAGCCGAATACAAGGAAGCATTTGCAAATCCTTATCAGGCAGCCAAGTACGGATACATCGACGATGTAATCGAACCGCGCAACACTCGTTTCAGAATCATCCGCGCACTTGCAGCTTTGGCAACCAAGAAGGATACCCGTCCTAACAAGAAACATAATAATATTCCTCTATAAACCGTATTGTCATGAGTAATATGTTATTAGCAGTCAACGCAGAAAACTGGGGCTGGAACGACACTTGGGCATTGGTAGGAATATGTTTCTGCATAGTTTTGCTCATTATGGCTTTCTTCGTGATAGTAATGACGCTTTTCGGCGTT
>DBYO01000002.1:39077-39602 GCA_002310235.1 Bacteroidales bacterium UBA1184 | reverse complement strand
GCCGAAGCCAAAGCCAGCGGAAAAGTTGACGATGCCGACTATGCAGCAATCGCTGTCGCTCTGCACTTGTATTTCGGCGGCGAACACGACAAAGAATCCAATGTATTAACAATCAAGAATGTATCACAGGTTTATTCCCCGTGGTTAAATAATTAAGGAAATGAAAAAGTACAATCTTACAATAGAAGGTAAAAAGTACGCTGTCGAGGTAGATGTAAACGACACCATCGCCAATGTAAAGGTCAACGACAAGTCGTACACAGTAGAAATAGAGAAGGAAAAGGAACCGCAGATAGCAAAGGTTGCCAAGCCGACTCCAAAGCCTGCAGTAGCATCGGCTCCGAAGCCAGCAGCACCTGCTACAGCAGCATCGGCATCGGCAATCAAGGCTCCGTTGCCAGGCAATGTAGTTAAGATTTTGGTATCGGCAGGTCAGGCTGTTAAGCGTGGCGACACTCTGCTCGTAATGGAAGCCATGAAGATGGAAAACAACATTATGGCAGAAAAGGACGGTACTGTAAAGGC
>DBYO01000002.1:0-38947 GCA_002310235.1 Bacteroidales bacterium UBA1184 | reverse complement strand
GCTTCTCCAAATATTTTCGCACAGGATAAAACCGATGGCGAAAATCAGAA
The DNA here is from genome assembly GCA_002310235.1 of Bacteroidales bacterium UBA1184. Lineage (GTDB taxonomy): Bacteria > Bacteroidota > Bacteroidia > Bacteroidales > ML635J-15 > Bact-19. The sequence continues at coordinate 38,897 of DBYO01000002.1, read as the reverse complement.
GGTGGAAGCAACGACAGGAGCTACAGTCCAGAATGCAGACTCGGTGGCAACCACAAATTGCACCGAAAAGGTTGAAAATCAAACAGAGCCAGCAGAAGAAACCATTGCTGAACCAGTAGAGGAGACCGATGATTCGGCTTGGGGTAAAATCGTAAAGTTCTGCAAGACCAGCGGTATAGCAGGATTGGGCGAAAACTGGAAGGCAATCATCATGTTGCTTATCAGCTGCCTGCTCATTTATCTTGCAATTGCAAAGCAGTACGAACCGCTTTTGCTTCTCCCGATAGCATTCGGTATGCTCTTGTCGAACCTGCCAGGCGCAGAAATGTACCACAGCGAACTCTGGTCGAATTTCCTCGATGAGAATAGCCCAGCTTACCACAGCTACGGCACAATCCTGAAGGAAGGCGGTATGTTGGACATCATCTATATGGGCGTTAAGTTAGGTCTTTACCCATGCCTAATATTTATAGGTATCGGCGCAATGACCGACTTCGGTCCGCTGATTGCAAACCCGAAGAGCCTTCTGCTCGGTGCTGCAGCACAGTTCGGTATCTTCATTACCTTCCTCTGCGCAGTTGCAATAGGTTTCGCACCAAACGAGGCTGGTTCAATAGGTATCATCGGTGGTGCCGACGGTCCTACTGCAATCTTCCTCACCTCGAAGCTTGCTCCGGATTTGCTCGGTCCTATCGCAATCGCTGCTTACTCCTACATGGCTTTGATTCCTGTAATCCAGCCGCCTATCATGAAGGCTCTCACAACCAAGAAGGAACGCCAGATTACAATGAAGCAGCTCAGGGATGTAAGCAAGAAGGAAAAAATCGTTTTCCCGATTGTAATTACTATGATTGCAGTTCTTATAGTTCCGTCGGCAGCATCGCTTATCGGCTGCTTGATGTTCGGAAACTTGCTTAAGGAATGCGGTGTAACCGAAAGACTTAGCAAGACCGTACAGAACGAGCTTATGAACATCGTAACCGTATTCCTCGGAATTTCGGTTGGTGCAACTGCAGTAGCAGGTTCGTTCCTTACTCTCAAGACCATCGAAATCGTTATCATCGGTGTTGTTGCATTCAGCTTCAGTACTGCAGGTGGCGTATTGATGGCGAAGTTCATGAACCTCTTCCTCAAGGAAAAGATCAATCCGCTTATCGGTTCGGCAGGCGTTTCGGCAGTGCCAATGGCAGCCCGCGTTTCGCAGACTGTAGGCCAGAAGGAAAACCCGAGCAACTTCCTCCTCATGCACGCAATGGGACCGAATGTTGCAGGCGTATTAGGCTCGGCAATCGCAGCTGGTCTGCTGTTGAGCTTCCTCGGATAATAGAATACCAACAATAAAAAATAGGGACATTTAGATGTCCCTATTTTTTTGTCTTATCATCAACGGCTATCGCTCCATCTTTGCCAGATTCTTGGCAATTACCTTTGATATGTCATACTCCGTAACAATCTCAATCCACAGCCACTGCCCGTTGGGATTGCACTCGAGGAAAACGTATTTATCGTCGGGGGTGACAATAAAGTCAAAGCAGCCGAAATTAAGTTTCATCCGCTTCAAAAATTTGCGGCAGAAATCCGAAACAAAGTCTGGAATTTCCACAATTTCGTGCTTCAGGTCATGCTCGTAGCCCTGTCGCCAATCAATTTTTCCTGTAGTTTCCAACTGCAACTGCGAATCTATCTTGCAAGCAATCACATCGTCGCACACGACCGTAATGCGCAGTTCGTACTTCTTGTCGATATAGTTCTGGACAAAACTTACCGTCTGCGAGAAGGCCTCGTCGGGCTGATTTTCAAGGTCGCTACTCTTGATGCGTTGGGAGAAGAACACATATTCCTTGTCGCCACCGAGGAAAAGTCCGCTATCGACAATCGACTTGAGCGAAATGTAGTCGTAGTTCCTTGCAAACCTGAGTACAGCCTCCTTGGTATTTGCAAAGCTAGTGTCGGGAGTAGGCATTCCGAGGGAACGCGCTACCTGCAACTGCAGCATCTTCGAATCGGCAGGGCGGTCCTCAACAATACTGCCAATGGAAAAAATATCCTTGGTATAATAACGAAGAAACGACAAGAAACCGCGTGCCTCGTCGAGGTTGTGCCGGTTAATCTCATCGTGTTCGCTTTGGATCGGCAACTCGGCTGGAACCAAAGCACGGCGATCCCATACCGCCGTGATTTGATGTCCATAAAGTTGCAAATTGTTCTTTGTATTCCTTATAAAGAAATCGACTCCCCGGTCATCGCACCACCATTCGAACTCGTAATCGGTAAGAATGCATTCGGTGTTCAGCCTGAACACAGGGATATTCCACTCGTTCAGGTACTTGATGACATTGGTAGGATGAGTGTCCTCCTTATTTGTGTAAATAAGAATCATCGCACGCGATTAGAACCACATGTGACGATTGTTCTTGGTGTCGTCGATTTCGTTCTTAGCATCAACGCCTACATATTCACCACCCTTGTGTGTACTCGGGTGACGAAGGCTGCGGGTGCTGGTGATTGTCATTTCGTAAGTTACCTGATTTGCATCATCGTATGAGAATTCAGTAGGTACATATTCTACTATGTCGGTAGGAACTACGAAATTCATTAACAAGGGCATTATCTGACTATTATATGCTTTCATACCAATAACTTTTTAATTTTTGTAATCCTCATCTTCAATAATCTCGTCGAAGTTGCTGTCGCTTCCTTCAATCTTTATGCTACGGTCGTTCTGTGCAATGATTGCAATGTCGAGAACCATGCGTTCGAGCGAGAAACCAAGGGCTTCGCATACGAACTTGAGCACTTTAACTTCCGATTCCTTGAGAATCTTGTCCGACAAAGCAACAAGGATACAGCCGTCCATGATGCAGTGCTTGTCGCCAAGGTTTTCTACCGAAGCACCAACTTCCTTAATGTACTTTTCGATATCAACGTGCTGCTGAATGTTGTTTTCCTCAGCAATAAACTTTTCAACTTCTACCATGTCAAGCTCCAAGTCGGCAGCCTGTTCCTTGATAGTGTCGAGTTCTACCTGCTCGATGATGCCATCGGCTCTCAATGTAGCCATTGTCAAGGCAACAAATTGTTTCGTAAATTTGGTGTTATCCATAAAATTTGTTTTTAATATTCTGCGCAAAATTGCAATGCAAATATACAATTAATAATAAAGCAAACAACGATGATGCAAGATTTTTTCGGCTAAAAGGCTAAAAGAAGAGAAGGCGAAAGCAAAAAAGACTTCAAGCCTGCAAGACTTTTAGCCTGTAAGCCTTTTTTTATTACCTTTGCACAAAACTAATGTCTTTATGAAAGCTATGATTTTTGCCGCCGGACTCGGCACACGTCTCGCACCGCTGACCAATACAATGCCAAAGGCAATGGTTCCAATCAGCGGAAAACCAATGATTCAGCACCAGATTGAAAAACTGCGCGGATTCGGATTCGACTACATAGTGGTAAATGTCCACCATTTTGCCGACCAAATTATCGACTTCGTGAAAAGCGACGACTTCGGCGTACAAATCGAGATTTCCGATGAACGTGACCTATTGCTGAATACCGGCGGCGGACTGAAAAACGTAAAGAAATTCTTCTGCGAAGGCGATAATTTTCTGATTCACAACGTCGACATTTTCTCAGATCTTGACCTAAAGGCTCTATACGAGCATCATTGTACGACAGAAAATGTCGCAACCCTTGCCGTAATGCACCGCGAAAGTTCCAAGCATCTGCTTTTCGACACCGAAAACCGTCTTTGCGGATGGCGCGACCTCAAAAACGACAAGTCGATAATAACAATCGAACGAGAAAATTACAACGAAATGGCTTTCAGTGGAATATATGTATGCAACTACCGCATTTTCGACCTCATCGACAACGAAGGCTCCTTCCCTATCATCCCCGAACTGCTGAAAATATCAAAGTCGCACCGCATAGGTGGATACATACACGACAACAACAAGGTTCTTGACGTCGGGAAAATAGATGTAATACGTAAAATAGAATCTGAAGGGATAAAATAGACTACACCAGATGTCTTGCTATTGCTGTTCTTACCAGCGAAGCTGTATTAGCGCAACCTAGTTTGCGTCTCAGGCATTTTGTATAACTATGCACGGTTTCGAAAGCCAGACACAACTTATCAGAAATTTCCTTAATAGTATAGCCGTCGACCATTAACCGAAGAATTTCTCGTTCGCGCATGGTAAGAGTTGGCGGAACTTCGGAATCATCTTCAACAAGAGACATAGCCTCCTCACATATAAACGAACCAGACTCAGCCACCTTCCTAATTCCTTCCAGCAGTTCGTCCATACCGGTACTTTTCAATATATATCCATGAGCACCGCCATGCATAGCACGGTGTATCACCGCCGACTCGGCAAAACTTGTACAAATAATGAAACGCGACGACGGACTAATAGCCGACAGACGAGGAATGGCATCAATACCATCACCATCGGGCAAAGCTACATCAAGGAGTAGCACCTGTGGCTTGTGAACTTCGACCAAATGTTCTGCCTCGGACAATGTGCAGGCAATGTCCAAAACTTTCACATCCCCGGTTTCGTCGATTAGCTTCGACAGTCCCTCAGCAACAACCCGATGATCATCAACTATTAATACACTTATCATCCTCAGCTAAAATTATTTGTTTTTGAATTCGACATTTATCTCGCTGCCCCTTCCTGGCTCCGAATAAACGCTAAACGTTCCTCCAATAGCATCGGCTCTGGCCTTGATGTTACGAAGTCCCGAACCCTCGCCGTTAAATTCAATGTTGCCACGGCCGTCGTCGCTTACATTGATGATAGTAGTGTCTTCATCAACAAACAACTGAACGCGGATATGTTCGGCTTCTGCATTTTTCACGGCATTGTTTACAAGTTCGTAAACTATGCAATACACCGCTTCTTCGTGCTTCACAACTACCCCAGACTCATCGCCTACAAATGAGAATGACACATTCTTCATGCTGCGACAATAGTCGCGCAGGGCAACCCTGAGGCCGTAACGTTTCAACGATTCGGGAAGCAAGTGATGGGCGACATTGCGCATCTCGCATATAGCCTCGTCGGTCTGTGACTTAGCAACCTGTATCGACGACTTTGTCTCATCGGGATTTTCCGCGTATTCCAAATTTCTTTTTATGCTTGTCAGCAATCCACCCATACGGTCGTGCAGGTCGCGGGCGATGCGCACACGCTCGGCTACTTCACCGCTCAACTTTGCCACGACGATGGCATTCTGCCTGTTTTTGCGCACATTGCGCCACAACAGGAAAAACAACAATGCTACCAGAAGCATTATGCAGCCTATCAGAACCGAACCAATTACGTACCACCGTTTTTCTCGTGTCAACTGCTCAATGGCAGCCTGCTTCTTCTCGGTTTCGTACAGCACTTCCATCTGCGAAAGCCCCGACTGATAGTTTGAATTGGCAAACTGCGCCATTCCTCTGAAAATCTTTTCAGAATATTCCTTCACGCCTTCATTATTTCCCAGTTCGGCGTATATCTGAGCCAGATAAACGTATATGCCAATATCATCATAAGTTTCATATTCATCTTCGAGCGACATAAGGGCATATTCCTCTGCTTTTTTCCACTGCTTACGCGCCATTGCCAGTTCGCAGCAGGCGGTATAGACATTGCTTCTTGTCTCCCAACTTGTCTCATCATCAAGCAGCGACAATGCTTCCGAAATGTATCCCTCGGCACGGTCCAAGTCCTTGTAATGATTCATCTGCAATCTCGCAAACGCAAGGATAGTCACAATGTAGTCGCCTTTTTCCTCCTCTATATGATTGCGGTAATATTCATAGCTAACATTTGCAGCCTCTTCGGCCTTTGCCATATCGCCAGCATCATTATATATCGCAACCAAACCCTTGTGCGACATGGCGACAAGCAGCGAATCGCCCGACTTTTGTGCAGCATCTACAGCCATAAGATAGTTACTGCGGGCTTCGTCCGAATTGCCCATGCTATGGTACAATTCACCTATATTATAATGGAGTATGGCTGTCGATTCCATCCAACCGTACTTCTCAAAAATCGGAAGCGCTTGCTGATAATAATGTATTGCAAGATGAGTCTTGTCCTGCATATTGTACACATTGGCGATGGAACCGTATATAACGCTCAAGTTGTCGTCGATGTCGGACTCGCTGTAGCGACTATCATCTTTCATGGAGTCGCAGACCTCCAAAGCACGATTGTAGTAATTGATAGCTTCATCATAATCGTCGTTGCCGTACGCGATTAGTCCAAGGACTCGCAATGCATCGGCACGAGCGTTGAGCAGATCCTCCTCGTACGACAGGTCTATAGCCTTTAGGGCATATTGCCGCGACTTTGCCCCATCGGTATTCAGATAGCCCCACATTAGGTTGTTATACACCTTCATCAGGTCTTTGCCTTGGGGCGGATTGCTGCCGTTCAGCACCATCTCGAGCGAATCGACATTCCTGTTGCGATGGTCGGAATACTGACCATATCCAGCCAAACAAATGCCCGACAGACAAAGCAAGACAACGATATGTGATACAAACTTCATCATTATCAATGACGCAAAATTATAAAAATTAAATAAAAATACCTAGAAAAAATCCCCCAAATGGGGGGTTGCCAAAATCTTCATTCGGCAAGATCTTTGTTTCGATAAAGTTGAAATTCATAAATGTCTAATTTTAAAAATCTTAAATAGTATGAAACGATTATTAGTTATCGCAACAACATTCCTTTTAGGAATACTTGCAATGAATTCATGTGTAAAAGAATACACTATCACAGTGACCTCAAACAACAGTGATTGGGGAACTGCAACTGGAAGCGGTACTTATGTTGCAAATTCGGAAATTGCAATCACAGCAATCCCAGCAGCTGGCTACTATTTCATCAAGTGGGACGACGAAAACACCGACAACCCACGTACAGTTGTTGTAAATGGTGACAAGACCTATCAGGCAATCTTCTCCAACAATCCTAACGGAGGCGGACAAGGCGGAGGAAGCGGAACTGCTGTAAATTTCAGCGGAAACATTGACGAAAACACCACTTGGCCGGACCTTGGTCTACCGATTGACTATATCGTTGATGGTTGTATCTATGTCAACGGCAATTCATTGCTGACAATTGAGCCAGGTGTTACCATCATGTTTACAGGAGTCAACGGAGGTATGACTATTGGTGAAAATGCTGGTCTGCGCATGGTTGGTACAGCCGACAAACCTATCAAGTTTGTAGGTCCGACAAACAATGTTAACAATGGTTCTTGGGACCGTATTCAAATATCATCGAAACGCACTGACAACGTATGGGAATATGTTGAGTTTATCCGTGGCGGAACAAGCGACTACGAATGGTCAGCTGTCGTAGATGTTCAGGGAGCCAAGCTTTCAATGAGAAACTGCACAATCGATGGTTCTCTTGGTTGCGGTATGGACTTGGATTACGAAGCAAAACTTATAGCTTTCGAAGGTAATACCATAAAGAACTGTGCAAAATACCCTATAATAAGTGGTGACTGGTGCTCATTGTTCGACCTTACTGCCAACAATACATTCAGTAACAACACCAAGAATTTTGTTGCAGCATATTGCAGTGGTATTGATTTGACAGAGAACACCACGATAAAAAAACTCCCAATACCTTACTATATTGACTATGGTATAAGTGTTTCTGGCGGTTACAAACTTACCATCGAAGCAGGTACAGAATTTTATGTTAACAGTGAGAAAGAGATTCGTATTGCTGAAGAAAGTGCTTTAATCGCAAACGGTACAGCAGCAGAACCTATTGTTTTCCGTGGTATGGAAGACGAAATCGGTTACTGGAAAGGTATAAGGTACCACAGCCAAAAAGAATCTTCGATAATGAATTATTGCAAGATAGGAAACTGCGGAGAAAATGAAGCAGGATTCTGGAGCGCATGTCTTTCTTTCTGGAACGGTTCGCGTCTTACCTTGACAAACTGCACCTTTGGCAACTGCCGTCACTATGGCATCGCTCTCGATGACATCGACAATATGAACAGCATTACCCACAGCGGCAATACATTTACAGGCTGCAACGCAGGCAATGTATTTGTTGAAACTGGTGGCACATACAATGGTGTAGATTACGAGAATGAACAGATACTTGACAATCTTCCAGAATAACCGTTACTAACAAAATATTCAAAAGGCAACTTTCGGGTTGCCTTTTTTGTTTTTTACAATAGTTGCAAGGTTTACTATTCTTTTTGCATTATGCAAAATAGATAGTGAAGTTTTAGTTCTCTTCAAGCCATCGTGAAAGGAATACATCATATACGAAATATTCTGTTTTATTGATACTTAGCTCTTTTAGAATAAGGTCTTTTTCTGTAAGTGACGATAGCAGCCGCTGCGAATTTGCGGCCGTTCCTATTGCATATTTTGATAAAAAAGTGCCAGACATTGGCTGAGAAATGGAGCCCTCTTTGGCTATTGCTCTTAGATAATTCCATTGTTGTGAGGTTAGAAGTGCTCTATATTGCAGGAATGTTGTTTCGTTGAGCGATAGAAGTTGCGCAGCCAATGATTTTGTTTCTGCGGTTGTGATTTGTCGTTTTGAGTGCTGGAATACATAATTGCAAAGCGATTGCGTGTAGAATGTGTGGCATCGCGTAAAGTCAATTATAAATTTTATTGCATCTGGCTCTATAGTTTTGCCGTTTTCGGTGAAAAGTCTATTGATGAATTCGGTGTATTTTTCGGGGGCGATTTTGTCTAAATGCACATGCATGGTGCTACAGTAGAATGGACTTCTGGCATTTATAAACATATCTGCCATAATATGTCTGCGGCTGCCGCAAAAAATAAAGTTTACATTTCTAAGTTTCTGTATGTGTGTTCTAAGCACGGCTTCCATATATATCCCTTTGTATTCTCGTATTTGTTGGAATTCGTCGAATGCAACTATGACTGGTTTGTCGTGGTTTTCAAGAAAGTCGAATATGCTTTTCAGAGTGTTCAGTTTTTCGTTGTCGCTGTTGAATGTTAGTGAGAGTTCGGGACTTCCGGTCAGTTTATCAAACGAAAGTGTCGGTTTCATGCCACCGATTGCTTTAAGAAATTTTTTCGGAAACGGAATTTTTTTCTTGTATGTGTCGATGATTGCTTCGGCGAATGCAGTAATGAATTCTTCTGTCGTTTGTGTGGCATATATGTCAACATAGAATGTATCTATGTTCATTTTTTGTTCTTTTATTTCATCGAATAGGCGATAAATAAGCCCTGTTTTTCCCATTCTTCTTGGTGAAATAAGTGTGGCATTGGCTCCGTTTGTTACAATCCGCAACAAGTCCTGCAATTCTTCCTCTCGGTCACAAAACAAGCTTTTGTCAACCTTTGGTGATAGTATGAAAGGGTTTTTCATAAGATTATTTTTTTGCAAAAATACTATTCTTTTTGCATTATGCAAAATAGATAGTGAGATTTTTTGAGTTTCACAATTCGGTCACACTTCTTGCGGCTCAAAATTTATCAGAATAAGTTTATTTTTCTTTTGTCGTGAGCCGCAAATTGCGAAAAAAGTTGCATATTTGAGCCGCAACCAATTAAATCTTTACTTGATAATCTTCCTTTATTCTTATTCGCTTTTCAATTATAGGAAGAGTTTTCCTTATTTGTGCACATTGAAAGCACGCACCTGAAGTTGCTTGTCTAACTCAGATTGGGAAATGCTAGTCCTTACAAAGATTTTCACTGGCTGGTTAGATAGAATGTCGAAATAGTTGTCGGAGAATGCATTGTCAACGCCGTTTATGCTTAGATATGCGCCACGGACGAAAGTTTTGCTGCTGAGGGTTACATAGTAGCCACCATCGGTCTTTTCGGATTTCCATTCAACTTCGGATTGCGGAAAATTCATTTCCTTCATTGTGCCGAGGAAATAGTTGCTTTCGGCTATGTAACCATCGCGTTGGGGAACAAATTCCGTCCTGATAAATATTTCACTTCTCTTTTTGCGACCAATAATTTCTTTTGTAGGTTTGCTGAAATATATCTGCGAAGTATTTGCCTTGGCTGTTATGTTTTTAGTTTCTTTGAATATGGTGTCGCCATTGAAGTCTAGTACGCTTACCGAAAGTTTTCCGTTGCAGTCACTGAGGCTGTCAGAGACGATGTAAATATTTAATTTTCCGTCCTTTTCGATTGGCGACACTATTATGTTGCGATATGCTTTTTTTGCAAAATAGTGCTGTGCTTTCCATCGTCCGTAGAAGTCCCTGCTCGACCATGAAGCCACTGGCCAGCAGTCGTTGTGCTGCCAGAAGAGTGTTCCCATGCAGTAGGGCATATCGCGACGGTGCGCTTCGATGGCAGTGCGTATAGCATCGCCTTGAAGCAGTTGGCTAAGGTATAATGTTTCTTCAAAGTCAGCGGGCTTGCGATACTCGCTTTCCAGATACCAAAGTATGCGGTTGTTGGCGTTGCTTCCTCCGCGCTGGTGCGACATCATAACCTCCGAATGTATGTCGTGGTCTTCAATGTTCGGCGCAAACTGCATTACGCTCTGCATGTCGGGGAAAGACTGAAATCCGTACTCGGAGAAGAATCGACATCTTACATCGTTGAACATAGTGGTTTTGCCTTCGGTCTGCCAAACACCCCAATAGTGTCCGTCGCCGTTGGGATTCCAAAGTGTATCGCCAGTTTCGGGCTTGCTGTACGGATTGCCGTTGAATGGCGACGAGGGCACATAAAACCTGTTGTCGTACTTTTCGACCACCTCTGGAAGCGTTACAAGATAGCAGTCGGTATATTGTTTCATTATCAATTCCGAAATTCCTCTGCCCATCGCATCGTACCTGCTCTTGTATCCCCAACCGTACCACGCAGCCTGACATTCGTTGTTGCCACACCACAAAGCAATGCACGGATGATTGCGAAGACGAATTACATTGTCGATAGCCTCCTGCCTTACGCTTTCAAGCATTTCGCCCTCTGTTGGATAAAAACTGCACGCAAACATAAAGTCCTGCCATACAAGAATTCCGTACTTGTCGCACAGGTCGTAGAAGATGTCGTTCTCGTAAATTCCGCCACCCCACACGCGAAGCATATTCATATTGGCATTCACTGCGTCGAGTATTGTGCGCTCGTACATCGAATCGGTAACTTCGGTAAGAAAACTATGCTGCGGAATGTAGTTTGCGCCTTTCATAAAAGCCTTTACACCATTGATTTGCACGGTATATGAAGTTCCGAACTCATCCTTTTCGCGCAGAATTTTAATGTCGCGCAAACCAATGTTTTCGCTGTCGCTTACAGTGGTTGAACCGAGCGAAATGCTTGTCGTGAAGTGATACAGATTAGGTTCGCCAAGTCCGTTGCACCACCAAAGTTTCGGATTGCGGATGCTAACGGGAATTTCGACTGTGTTTTTGCCTTGTTTCAACTGGACTTTTGCCGTCCATTTCTGCTTAAGCTCGTCGGTTGTGACGGTCATTGTGGCTGTACCAGACTTTGTTGCTTCAACTTCGGCAACAACTTTCAGCGAAGCATTTTTGTCGGTTATGTTTTCCCGAATGTACCTTATATTGTTTATTTTCAGGTCGTTCCAAGCCGACAGAACAACGGGTCTCCAGATTCCGCTTGTTACAAGCCTTGGTCCCCAGTCCCAACCGTAGTGGTAGCCAGCCTTACGTGCGAAAACACCGACCTGCTTGTCGAAAATGCCACCGTTTGCCGACTGGTCGTTGTCGGACACATAGCGGAAATCCAAAGCATCGAACTTGGGAATATCGACCTTTATTGGCGAATGCAGATAAACGCGCAGTTCGTTGCCTTTTGCCTTGGCAACTCCCTTGACATTCACCGTCCAGGTGCGAAACATATTGTCGGCTTTCAGGATTAGGCTGTCGTTTAGATAGACATCGGCGTAGGTATCGAGTCCGTAGAAGGTCAGTTCAATGTTCTGCCTTGCAAACATTTCGCTGCTGAGGTCGAAAGTGGTCTTGTATTCCCAGTCTTCTTTGTCAACCCACTGCACCCCGCGCTCGTTGAGACGGAAAAACGGATCTTCTATTATGTTGTTGTCAATTAGGTCGGTATGCACAACTCCTGGGACTGTTGCCTTGTGCCAGATGTTTGTTCTTACCTGTCGGAAAGTCCAGTTTGATGAAAGGGTGTCGGTTTGTGCAGATGAAATTACAACCGCAAGTAACAAAAGAATTACAACAAAAATTTTTCTCATTCCTATTCCAAATAGATTTTTATTTCGTCACCGACGTGAATCACATGATCTTCAGCCATGTTGTTCCACTTTTTAATCTCATTAATTGAGCAACTGTACTTCATCGATATTCGGAACAGATTGTCACCAGCAACCACCTTGTGGATAATTTCCTTGTCGCGCTTTATCGTTGCAGGAAGTTCCTCGGTTGCTATTATCGAATCGGTTACTTGCACTGGAACATTAACAACTTCGCTCTGATGTGCGATAAAAACATTTGTCTTGTCAAAAGGCATCGTAAGAACATGATAATCGCCATCATTCGGAATATACGCAAGTATATACTGCGGATTCAGCGACTTTAATGTCTCATAGTCGGTTTCGGTTACCTGAGCGACATTTTTCAAGTGTATCGGACCTCTAACATGCAGAGTGTCGGTTTTCATGTACTCAATGTAGCCATTGTTGGGGAAAAGATTATGCTCGGCATGATACTGAAGCAAATATTCCATAGCGATAAACGCGCCCACATAGTTTTTCATCTGCTCGGTGAAAAACGGTAGCAAATCCCAATGATTTGTCTTTCCACCACTACGCTCTATGGCATTCTTCACAGTTCCTTGTCCACCATTATATGCCACAAGAGCGAGCTGCCAGTCGCCAAAAGTTTCGTACAAGTACTTCAGATAGCGGCAGGCGGCATCGGTTGCCTTGCGGACATCGCGACGTTCGTCGATGTAGGTTGTGACCTTCAACCCCATGACATCGGCGGTAGGCTTCAGAAACTGCCACAGACCGACAGCACCCGACTTCGAAATAGCATTAGGATCGAGCGACGATTCTACTGCAGCAAGATACTTCAATTCGAGCGGCAGTCCGTATTTTGCAAAATATTCCTCGAAAATTGGAAAATAATATGCCGACCTCGCAATAACCCTCTGCATTTTTGGACGATTGCTAAGACCGTATGCCTTTATGTATTTCAGGACCACATCGTTGTACTCGAGCTTTATAGTTGTAAGCCCGTCTAAGTTGGCAATGCGTTTTTCATATACAATATCCGGATAGTTTGGCGCCTTGAGTTGCCTTATGCTGTCAGGAATGCTTGCAGGCGAACGCCACCACACATTTACCGAATCGCACATACGTCCTATCGAGGCATTTATCGACGCCATTGAAGCGCCATCGGACTGCGAGAAAAAAGCCAACGGCAACAACATCAAGGCTATTATCAATATTAAATTCTTCATATTCTTTATAAACCTTGCGAAATTCGGAAGAATAATCCGAACTACATATACAAAAACAAACAAAGTATCAACAGCAGGCTATTCATTTTTTTTGTCGTTTTTTTTCAAAAGAATCAAGCGTTAACAAAAAAAGTATTACCTTTGGAGTTTGAATTAATTTAGTCATCAGAGATGAGAAACAACATATACGCAGGAATTGTAGTCACCCTGGCAATATTAATAGTTGGATTGCTGCCATCCTGCGACAAAAATACCAACACGACCGCCGACGTTTTCAACGCTATTCCAGAAAACTCGTCGCTTGTCGTACGGACAGAAAACATCGACTCCGTTTCGGCTATTATTGCCCAAGGCAATGCTTTAGCCGACATGTTCTATTCTCCGAAATCCGAAATTGCTGCACCTATATGCTGTGTAATCGACAGTCTCAAAAAAACAGGACTGTTTGGAAATCATCTCCACGAAAATGCAGCTATAGCTGTACGCAAGGACGGTAACAGCGGACTTTGCCAGATATATGTCTGCACTACCGACATGGCTGACAAAAATTCTGAATCAGCCATAACCGACTCTCTAAAGCATTTAGAATCAGCAGAATCGAGAATATACAACGACTGCGAAATTGTAAAGTACAAGCTTCAGCCATCGGAAAAAACATTGTACATAAGTTTTATCAACGGACTTATGCTAACCTCATCGTCACAGCGCTACATGGAAGATGCCATACTTTGCCTTACAGGCGCCAGCAGACGCCAATCAGATGATCAACTTTTCGCTAAAGCGTTCGCGACTTCGGGCAAAAAGGAACTGGCCAACGTAATGATTTCTACCAAAGAATTTGTAAATATTTTTGCCAGCGAACTTTTCGAGGACAACGATCTTGTAAAGACCATGAACGAAATCGACAGTTGGGCTAGCTTCGATCTTATAACAGGCAAACCTTTCACTCTCAATGGTTTCGACTTTCCAAAATCCGATTCAACAGGATTCACTTCCATCATCAGAACTCAACCAGCAATCGAATTCTCATCCTTGGCTGTTATTCCCGAAAAATCGGCAGCATACATCCTCATGTCGTTCGCCAATCCTCAGGAATACGACGAAGCTCTCAATAGCTACCTCTCTACAACTGGCAGACTCAAAGACAGGGATAAAGTTGTATCGGCAATGAACGATGCATTTGGTTTCGATGCGAAAGCAAGATTCTATTCGTTAATAAAGCATGAATTCGCCTATGTGGCTACCGAAAGCAGCGACGACGAGGAAAAAGGAGTTGCCGTAATATGCGGACTTCAGTCGCAGTCGGCTGCCGAAATGGAACTTCGGAAGATGGTTTCCGACGACAACGTCACAAGTCTCGGCAACGAATTCAACGCTACAGTATTCAAAATGCCATATGACGATATTCCCGCCGCATTGTTCGGTGAGTTGTTTGCAAACTGCAGAGGAAATTATGTTTGCTGCATGAACAATTTCATGATATTCGCCAACTCCATCGACGACCTAAGGCTAATGGCTAAGGAAATCACACTAAACAACACCATGAAGGCCAACTTGGCGCACAAGGATTTCCGCAACAACTTCGCCACCAGTTCGGCAATGTTTGCCTACTTCTCTTTTGCTCAAGGTCCAGAAATGCTTAAACGAATATTCTCACGCCAATACGCTACCGACATCGAAAATCAGAAGTACAGCATAAGCAGCATGGGTGCTATCGGAATACAGATGAAGGAAGTTGACGAAATGATGTACTGCAACATCTCGCTAGTGGAATCGGACCAGCCTGCCATGACGACTCAAAAACAGACATCGTGGGAGACCAACATAGGCACCGACCTTGCGACAAAACCATTCATAGTAACCAACCACGACACTGGAGAGAAAGAAATAATAGTACAGGACAAGGACAATGTTCTCTACCTACTTAACTCTTCGGGACGCGAAACCTGGCACATACAAATCGACGACAGGATTATCGGAAACATTTTGCAGGTAGATTCGTACAAGAACGACAAACTGCAATACATATTCTCAACCAAGAACAAGATTTACATAGTTGATCGACTTGGCAACTTCATGCCAAAGTTCCCGTTGCAGCTAAGAGCCGAAGCTTCGTCGCCAATAGCCGTATTCGACTACGAGAATAATCGCAACTACAGAATAGCTGTAGCTTGCGAAGACAAGCACGTATATCTGTACGACATTTCAGGGAACTTGATTAAAGGTTGGGCTTTTAGCGGAACCGAAAATCCTGTCAACTCCGAAATTTCACACTATGTAATATCAACCGAAGACTTCATAGTGTTCCACGACAGCTACAAAGCCTATTTCGTGGCACGAAACGGCTCGCCGAAGATGCAATTCCAGACGAACTTCCGATTCTCAGACAACAACATTTACTGCGACATTTCTTCGTCGGCAAAATTTGTTGCAACCGATGAAAACGGAACAATACACCGCTTCTTCAAGAGCAACAAACAAGATTCGATAAGCATCAAGAAGTTCTCACCAAAGCACAACTTCGCACTCGCCGACATCGACTCCGACGGCAAGCCAGAATACATTTTTACCGACTCAACAAAGATTTTTGTGTACGACTCTTCCAACAAACTTTTGTTTGACCACGATTTCGGTGCCTTGGCATCAAAACCATATATTTATAAGTTTGGCAAAGAAACAAAAATCGGAGTTATCGCCGGCAACGGAAAAATATTCCTCTTAAACCAAAATGGAACTATGCACAACGGCTTCCCGCTCAACGGAACAACTCCGTTCAGCATATACGAAGCCAGCGGCAACGACGGCACATACAACCTGCTTACAGGTTTGAGCCGCGGACGACTATGCAATTATAAAATAACAAAATAATTTTAATGTTATGAAAAGATCATTCAAGCTGTTATTAACAATCGTTCTGGTCACGATACTGGGTTTCGCAATGCCATCGTGTACCAAGAAGAATTTCGACATGGACAGACTAAGTGACAATGTCGTATATACTGGAAGCTTTGCGCTGCCAATTGCTTACAGCGATATCGCATTCTACAAGGTAATAGACCTCATGGACTCGACCATCGAGCTTCGCGACAACGACGACGGATACCTGTCGCTGTTTTACGAATCATACGTCGAATCAAAACCTGTACAGGAATTGCTGAACGTTGGAAACCAAACTTATTCACAGACAATAACGCTTTCCGACATAATGACTAAAGCCACTAGGGCGGAAGCATCTGTACATTACAGCACTTCGGAAACAATATCATTCACTATGTTCAATAACCAAAACGACCCAAGCAACAAGGCCGAAATCGACTCCTTAACCCTTAAATCGGCAACATTTGAATATAGTTTGACAAACACGATTGGCAAGACAACGAAGATTGTACTTGAATTCCCGTCAATAACAAAGAACGGTAGGGTATTCAAGGATTCGATAACATTGATGCCTTCGGAAAGCACGTTCCAAAAACAGTTGGCACTCGACGGATATACCATCGACTTGACTCAAACCGCACAGCATTGGAACGAAATTCCAATCAACGTAAGCATAGATTTGAATTTTGCAACCGATGCTCCTCCAACAGGTGGCACATTGGGATTCACTGTAGGAATCAATGATCTCAAGTACTCGAAGATGTTCGGCTACTTCGGCTACCACGAACTGTTCTTCCAGAGCGATACCATCTCGATTAAGCTTTTCAAGGACAACCCCAAATACTATATGGAACGTTTCTACTTCAACGACCCAAAACTTACAGTACACTACTGGAACTCTTACGGTGTGCCGTCGATGTTCTACTTTACCGAATTGGACACCTATGTACAGAAAGTCGATCAGATATGGGATATTACGTCGAGCAGCGAAAACTTCCCGATGTCTGAAACCCACCCATTCTTCGTAAAACACTCGTCGAGTTACGGAACCGAAGCCCTCGACTCAATATACCTCGACAAAAACAATTCAAACCTCGACCAGATTGTACCCAATAGACCTCACTGGGTACACTTCAAAGCTCTGGCAGCTACAAACCCAGGCGCACCAGGCATACATACCCACAACAACTTCATTACCGAAGATTCGAAGCTCAGGTCGCTTATAGATGTGGAATTCCCATTGTGGGGTTACCTTTATAAGTTTACATATACAGATACAGTCGACGTTGACATTGCCAACTACACAAACAACCTGCCTATAAGCCGCATGGCAGTGCTGCTGACTCTCGAAAACAGAATGCCTGTAGAATCTTTTGCTCAGATATACCTTACCGACGAAAACTACCGCGTACTCGACTCGCTCATCGACAATCCAAACTCATTGGTTCTTGAAGCAGCACCTGTAGATGCCAACGGACGTATAATAAACAAGGTGACCACACAGACGAAAATGGAGCTGACAAAGAACCAGATAAGCAACATGAGCAACTGCAAGCATCTGCTCATAAAGCTATATGCTAATACAGATGGTGCTCTGCAAGGACGCCTCATGAAAATATACAGAGAATACGGTGCTAAGGCAAACATAGGCATCGAAGTTGACCTAGACGTGGAAAACGCTTCCGACATCGACAACATCGGAGCCAAAAACCTAACCCTTAAATAATGGAGGAACGGAAAATGAAAAACGTAAAAGCACTTATCATCGCAGCAATATTGATTATCTTCGCATTGCCATCGATGGCACAGCAGGCAAATACGCTTTACTATATGGACCGCGTATTCCAATCACAAACCGTAAACGTATCGGCAATACCAGTACACAAAGTTCAGGTAGGCGGACTTATTGTTCCTGTTTTCGGACAACTTCCTCCTGCAATATACTACAACTACGGCAACAACTCGTTCAACTACAATCACATTATACACTTCGGCAAAGAAGAATACAAGGACAGTCTTATTATTGACCTACCATTGCTCATGAAGAAAGTTCACAAGACTACTGCCATACGAAACGAATTCAGGCTCGACGTGCTTAACCTTTCGTTTAAGTCGAAGAACAATTCAGCAGTAACGGTTTCACTTGCCGAGAGAGTTCTTTTTGGTACAACACTGCCAAAAGATTTGTTCGAATTCGCCATCAATGGTAACAAGCCATATATGGACGAGGGCAAGGCTCACAACCTTTCAAAACTGTCGTTCGACATGTGCGCATTCCACGAACTGGGAATAGGTTTTGCAACCGAATTTGCCGAGAAATTCTCTGTCGGAGGCCGACTAAAACTCTTGTTCGGTATTGCCGATATAAGCACCAATGTTGGTAGCTTGAACCTTACCACAAATCCAGATAACTATTTCATCACAGCCGATGCCGACTTCCAACTTAGAAAATCGACCACCCTATTCGAATACGACACCTATGGCGACAGCATTGTAACCAACATGGATATTGGCAAGGCTTTCTCCTCGTTCGGAAACTTCGGTGTAGGTCTTGACCTTGGTTTCACTTACAACATTACCGATAAAATTTCGGCATCGATTGCAGTTACCGACCTCGGTTTCATAAACTGGATGCAAAATGCACAGATTGCCTCGGCAAAGGGTGAATACACATTCGAAGGTGTTGAATTTACATTCAGCAAGGACAGCCTTGGCAAACTTAGATACGGTATCGACACTACAAAATACAAACACATAGCCGACTCTCTAATCGACATGTTCGATATGAAAGTGGTTGACAAGGGATATATGACATGGCTACCGTCCAATATATTCCTCGGTGCGACATACCAACTTAACGACAAAATCGGCTTCGGCGTTCTGTATCGTGGCGAAATCTACAGAAAAACATACAACCAGTCTCTTACATTGTCGGCTAACTCCAACATCAACCACTGGCTGTCGTTGCACGGAAGCTGGTCGCTTATCAACAACACCATTATGAATGTCGGTGTAGGATTCTCGGCTCGACTTGGATTCATAACTTGGTACATGGTTACCGATGATGTTATTGGACTAATTTTCCCACAGAAAGCCAAGACAATCAACTGGAGAATGGGATGCAACCTCACCTTCGGACACCCGAAGAAAGTCCTGAAGACTGTTTCGAGGCTGTAGCCTAATTGCGATAGAATATCGGAAATGCGGGAAAAAGTTCATTCCACAATATACCTAATCGGACTTTTGACAATGGCATTTTTTATGCCATTGTCAATCTTTGTCACAAACGCAGCCATGCTAATGATTGCGACCAACTGGGTTGTGGAATGCAACTTTGCAGAAAAATGGAAAAGAATAAAGGAGAATATTGGCATTGTGATATTCTGCTTGCTGTACATCGTCCACCTGATATGGCTGGCAAACACCTCCGACTTCACATACGCCATGAACGACCTGCGTATCAAACTACCGCTTCTGGCACTACCTGTAATTTTTGGAACATCAAAACCCTTATCTACCAAGAAACTTAACATAGTACTAATAACATTCGTTGCAGGAGTGTTTACTGCATCGCTAATGGGTATCATTGCAAAAATCTTCGTAGAGAACAACGAATTTAGATCGTTATCACTGTTTATCAGCAACATACGAATGTCGCTAATGCTTTGCATGTCGTTTTTCATTATTGCATACTTCATTGTAAAAAAGATATTTTTCACTGGGTTTATAAAATGGATAGCACTGCTAGCGGCAATATGGATGCTTGTTTTTATGTCGATAATACAATCGATTACAGGCTTCGCTTGCTTCTTCATAGGACTCACGACAATTCTTATTGTTATTGCCGTTAAGACAAAAAACAAAGCGCACCGCATTGTCTGCATAGTTTCAGCAGCTATAATTCCTTTAACAATATCGGCATTTATCGCCTACTCGGTACACGACTTCTACACTCCCACCTGCGACAACATCCAACTAGAGAAAACCGCAGCAGGAAACCCATACGATGTGGTAAAATCGGACGGCACAATAGAAAACGGCAACCAAGTATGGCTCAACATATCTAAGGCAGAACTTACCGAAGCCTGGTCTAAGCGCAGCCAAATTCACATCGATAGTCTCGACAACAAAGGTCAGTTCATTTACCCCACACTCGTGCGGTACATGACCTCTCTCGGGCTTAACAAGGATGCCGAAGGTGTATCGAAACTTTCCGACGAAGATGTGAGAAACATTGAAAACGGTGAAACTAACTACAGATTTGCAAACCGCAGCCATCTCTCTTGTAGGATATATGTAATAATTTGGGAATTAGACGTTTACAAAAAAACAGGCGATTGCAACGGACATTCGGCTGTACAGCGCATCGAATTTCTAAAATACGGAGGAAAACTTGCCGCCCGCAATCTACTTACAGGCACTGGCACTGGCGACGTTAACTATGAATTCCAAAATCTTTACGAAGAAGAAAATAGCAACCTATTGCCAGAATTCAGGCACAGGGCACACAACCAGTTCCTTACATTCCTTATATCATTTGGAATAATCGGCTTTATTATATGCCTTATCGCCTGGTTTGTGCCTGCATTCTACAAATGGGACACTAACAAATTCCTATTTGGCATCTTCTTCCTAATAGCCACAATATCGATGTTCTCCGACGACACACTCGAAACCACTACAGGAACTGTATTTGTGGCATTCTTCTTCTCGCTACTAAAATGGACAACTGACAGAAAATAAAAAAGATATGGGGAATAAGGAATTTATGAGAAAAGCGATAGAAATGTCGCTCAATAGCATTGACAACGGAGGAGGTCCGTTTGGTGCAGTGATTGTAAAAGACGGTGAAATTGTAGCAGCTGCATCAAATTCGGTTACCACCGACAACGACCCTACAGCCCATGCCGAGGTAAACGCAATACGCATGGCATGTAAAAAACTTGGCACTTTCGACCTCTCTGGGTGCGAAATTTACGCCTCGTGCGAACCTTGCCCCATGTGCCTAGCAGCCATCTATTGGGCAAGAATCGACAAATTATACTACGCCAACACCAAGCAAGATGCCGACAAAATTGGATTCAGCGACAACTTCATATACGAAGAATTTGCTAAACCCGAAAATCAGCGTAGCATAAAAATAACCGCCATGCTCCGAAACGAAGCCATAAAGGCCTTCGAAAAATGGGAAAATAAAACCGACAAAACGGAATATTAAATAACAGCGCACAGCATTACACCGGCAAAAAACAACATAAACCGTTGTAAACAAACGCCTTCAAAAAATCATTTCTTTGATTTTTTGAACTTTCAGTTCAGCATAGCAAGATTTTTGAATCTTTAAATCTTCTATTAAAAATAATCTTACTAACTTGCATGGTTGAATATTACAAAACTTGGGCAAGTATATACGCATATTACTAGCACTGGCTATCAGTGCATTAAGCATCTGTACCACATCTACGGCACAGACAGTAGGTCTTGTGCTTAGTGGTGGTGGCGCGAAAGGATACGCACACATAGGCGTAATAAAAGCCCTCGAAGAACACGGAATTCCTATCGACTACATCACTGGCACATCGATGGGCGCCATAGTAGGCGGTCTGTACGCCGCAGGATATTCTCCCGATGAAATGATAAAGATTTTTGGTGGACAAAACTTCAAAAACTACTACAAAGGAGCAATGCCGCCCAAATACATCGACTACTTCAAGCTCGAACAGCCCGACGGCACCCTCATAAGGGTCGACTTGCGCCGCAAAAGCAAAAAAATAGCATTGGCGCTGCCTACAAACATTATCGCGACCCAGCCTATGGACCTCGGTCTGATAGAACTTTTCGCCACCAGTTCGGCAAAAGCAAAAAACAACTTCGACAACCTGTTCGTACCTTTCCGCTGCATAGCCTCCGATGTTTATCGTAACCGTGAAAAGGTTTTTGCCTCCGGCGACCTCGGAACAGCAATCAGGGCATCGATGACATTCCCCATGCTGTTCAAGCCTGTCGAAATGGACAGCACTTTGTATTTTGACGGCGGAATCTACAACAATTTCCCCATCGAAACCATGAAGGAAACCTTCAACCCCGACATCATAATCGGTGTTTACGTATCGTCGGCTTCAAAACCCGACTCTCCCGACCCCGATGACCTCTTTGCCCAGATCGAAAGCCTTGTCATGGGTGAACAGAAAGGCATCGACGTCGATAACAAAAAGAGTTATATCATGAACATTAAATTTAAGGATGTCGGCGTTATGGATTTCCAGAAACTCATACAGGTTGTAAGCGTTGGATACGAACACTGCAACAATGCTATCGACAGCATACTCGACATTGTACCACGCCGCAAAGAACTTTCCGAAATAGAAAGCGAGCGCAAAAATTACCGCGAAAGTCTGCCAGAACTGAAATTCGACAACATTATTATAGACGGGAAAATCGATTCGGACGAAAAGGAATATGTTGAAAAAGCGCTGAATATAAAGAGAGTAAAAAAACATAAACAAGATTCGCTCCTAGATTTCAAGGATATAGAATCAAACTACTACAAGCTTTTGTCCGACTACCAAATAAAACTCGCCACACCCCGAGCCGTTTACAACGAAGAGGAAAACAACTTCGACCTGGACCTTAAAATAAAGAAGGACAACCGCATAACTTTCGGAATTGGAGCGGCGGTGTCGAGTGGTTCTTCGAGCATGGTATCGGTAAGCGCTACATATAAGATGCTTGGCAGAATATCGGGTTTGTTACGTACCAATTTCTACTTCGGCAAATTCTACGCCTCGTTCTCCCTTGGCGGACGATTGGACCTGCCCACCTACCAACCTTTGGCAATAGAACTTTCGGGAAACCTTAACCGCTACGATTTCTTCAAAGGAAGTTCGAGGGTGCTTTCGATGAGCTACCAACCGCCCTACATAATCGACTACGAAAACAACGTTAGGATTGACGCAATAACGCCAATATCAAGGCATTCGATAGCCAAAATAGGATTCACAACCTGCGAACAAAAATATTCCTACTTCCAAGTGTCGTCGTTCCAGACATCCGACACCGCCGACATCACCAGCCTAAAATACGCATCGGTTCATGCATCTTATATATACAATACGCTCAACTACACTATGTACCCTACTGCTGGACGCAATTTTGTAGTGGACGTAAGACATGCCATCGAAAACGAGATGAACACCCCAGGCTCCACAACCGCCCTTACAGATATATACAGGATGCGACACAAATGGTTCCAAGTGAACCTCATCGCCGACAACTATTCGCATATTGCCAAGTACCTGAAAATAGGAACTTTCGCTCAAGTATTCATAAGCAACAGACCTCTACTGCGAAACTACTCATCGAGCGTACTCAACGCTCCAGCATTCACTCCCGTAATGAACTCCAAGACCCTGTTGCTCACCAACTACCGGGCCAACAATTTCTTTGCTATCGGAGTGAAGCCTATCATTACCATAACCGAACGCTTCAACATCAGATCGGAATTTTATTTCTATATGCCATTCCAAAAAATTCTTAAGGAAGAATTCACAGAAAACGTATATACACCACAATATTCCGAGAAATTCACCTACTACTATCTCATGGCTTCCACCGCACTCATATACAACACTCGCTTCGGCCCACTAGGTCTTAGCGTCAACTATATGGACGACAATAATGTAAAATGGTACTTCATGTTCCATTTAGGATTTATGCTATTTAACAAGAAAGGACTAGACTACTAATAAAAGTTGAAAGTTGAGAGTTGAGAGTTGAAAGTTAAGAGTTGAAAGTTTAAAACAACATTCCATGTCACGGATAAGAGTAACAAAAATATTTGAATTCGACACTGCCCACGCACTTCACAACTACGACGGGCTATGCAGCAACATTCACGGACATACGTACAAACTTCATGTAACCGTAATAGGAGAACCAATAGCCGACACCAATTCGCCAAAATATGGCATGGTGGTGGACTTTGGCGTATTAAAGAATAAAATAAAGGAAAACCTTGTCGATAAGTTCGACCACAGCCTTATTGTCAGTCGCGACGAAAGTGGCAACTTTACAAATGGCAATCCCATTTTCCGCAGAATACATGTGGTGGATTTCCAGCCTACCGCCGAAAACATAGTGGCTCATTTTGCCGATCTTATTAAACCGCTGCTTCCCGATGGAGTAGAACTATTCAGTCTGCGGCTCTACGAAACCTCAACGTCGTTTGCCGAATGGTATGCCTCCGACAATAGATAGAGATATTGTAACCACCGCATTCCTTAGTCGCTTCGTTCAGCTTTACTCGCAAGCTTCGTGAGCTAAAGGTTGTGGAATGACTATTTGCTAACGTATTCTATCAATCGACCTGATAAGGGCTTCGTCCTTGGCAATGCCTCGTAGCGCAAGCAAAATGAATACTGCCGAAACTATTGGAAGAACTACCAATATGTTGGTGGAATAGTTGGTCGAGAATTTTTCGGAAGCCTGGTACAAAAAGAAGAATGCAAGGCCAGAACATCCAAGCGCAAGTATAGCATTGAAAATGCACATGCGGATTTGCAACACCCTATGGCGATACATAAATATTGTTACCAGCAGGATAAACACCACAATCGACAATAATATAAGCAAAGGCAAGGTAGAATAGTGCTCTTCGCCGAAATTGAGTCCATATAAACCCATAGGAATATCGGAAATACCTGTTTCGGTTTGCATTTCAAGGCTGCCGAAGGGAACAAAATAAAACACCGACATGCATATTAATGCAAGCAGGAGGAATAATGTTTGGATTCTTTGTATCATAATTTTTTTTTGCAAAAGTAACTTTTATTTCATTACGATAAAAAAGCAAAAAAAATTTTTGCTGACACAAAAAATAATATTACTTTTGCACCGCTTTTGCGGGGTGTAGCGCAGTCCGGTTAGCGCACCTGCTTTGGGAGCAGGGGGTCGCCAGTTCGAATCTGGCCACCCCGACAAAACACAGAGCCTTCAATCGAAGGCTTTTTTTATTGCATTAATCAAGCTATCCGTGATCTCATACTAACAAAGAACCACACAAGTTGTCCATTGTTGTCAAGGTTGTCGTAAAAGAAAATAAACGACAACAAGAACAACATAAGACAACATGGGTTTTTCGCTGCGCTCAAAACGAAAGAAGTCGCTGCGCGAGAACGCGTAGCCCGCAGGGCACTAAATATTACCATGAACCTTTTGTAGAGATGCAAAATTTTGCGTCTCTACAAAAAAATCCTCGCAGTTGGGAACCTCGAGGATTTTTACGATTTTATTTGTGTGTTTATATGTAATAGGGTTCAATATTAAAGTTGAAAGTTCAAAGTTGAAAGTTGAAGGTTATTGTTTTACAACCTTACGGTTGATTACAAAATCACTGGTTGCAACGTGTACCATATAGGTGGCCTTAGGCAAATCGCTCAAATGCAATACCATCTGGTAATTGTTCTGCGGAGCACCTACTTCCTCGGTGTAAACCACACGGCCAAGTACATCAACTACATCGATGCGTGCAGGACGGTTGCCAAAGTTCTCTAGTTCTACCGTTAGATCGCCATCGAAGGGGTTCGGGTAGGCAATAACCACAGGTTCTTCTACAGCCTCTTCGCAGATTGTAACAACAATCTCCGAAACCGTACGTGTGCCGTCGTAGTCAACCTGAACAAGACGGTAATAGTTGTCGCCGCCATGCACGCCGAAGTCGGTATAGCTGTAGTCGAGACGTTCGATGCTGTTTCCAGCGCCAGCGATGCGAGCTATCTCAACAAAGTTGATTGCATCGTCGGAACGTTCGAGCGAGAAATAGTCGTTGTTCTTTTCGGAAGCTGTTGCCCACTCTACGAGGGTGCTATGTCCGTCGCAGGTTGCCGAGAATGAGGTGAGTTCGATAGGAAGAACAGTGTTGTGGTCGATTGAGCCGAGTGTTATGATACCGTCGAAATCTCCGCCACGGGTGCGTGAAATCGATGATACATTTACTGTTATCGTCTGGTTACTATTTTCTAATACTTCGGCAGGACCACCGATATTCTTCCAGCAATCGAAATGTGCAGCCGCATATATTTTTTCATTATCGCGTCCGCTAAAATTGCTGTTGAAGTGTTCCAGCGGATCGTTTGCATCTACCTTAAGTGTAATTGTACTCAACGATGTTCCTTCGCTCATATCAACCACTTCCCAGTACTCGTAGTTGCTTACATGGTCGAAACGAGGCAGAGCATTAGACCCAGCGCACATATCGTTTATGTTCCACCAACGTGGATAATTGTCTTCTATCGAGAAGCCGTTGCCTTCGCCATCTCTCTTATGATTGAACTTTATGGAAACGCCCTTGTCTGTATTGTTTTCAATCTTTGTGGTGAATGCGCCAAGCACGCCATCGTCGCCGAGCGGGAAAGTGAACGAGTCGGGATTACCCTTCTTGGTCACAGTTCCCGAAACATAGCTGTTGTAGCGTGCACCATCGGCAAATTCAGCGCTTGCGTCATTGTTGAAAGTTGCATTGGCATTGACAATACCCTTTTCGAAAGTTGCCTTGCCGGTGACGTTCATCATTTCGCGGATAGTGATTTGGTAAACACCTGTCTGAGCGAATTTCACATCCCTGAATGTAACCGGTCTGTTGATTCTTTGGTCCGAACTACCATTGAAAACCACCTTGCTGTTGGTGTTATCAGCAGAGAAAGTTGCACCAGCGGCAATATCGAGGTTACCAGCAATACTCAAGGTCTTGCCTTCGGGAATGGTGAGAGTTGCAGTGCTTGCTATGGTTATGTTCTTGGCGTATGCCTCGTTTGACAGCGACGGCCAGTTTGCTGTTACGCATTCCGACTGACCTATATATATATTCTTTCCAGCGGTTGGCTGTTCGGTTGCAATCGAATAGCGGCTATTACTTCTGTCGTAGACGTACCAGTTGGAATTGGTATTCCAGTCGGCAGTGCTACCTTTCCATATATAGTCGTACGAGGATGCTGTTGCAAGGTCTGGAGTTCTGAAAGAAACAGGGAAGCTATTTGCACTTGCACAAGTAGAAACCTCAGGAGTAAAGGTAAGCGTTGCCGAAGTTACGTCGGTAGCAGTATAGGTTGTTCCCGAAACAGCACCAGCATCGGCTGACCATGTACCTGCGAGGTCGACGCCATCGACGGTAATGTGAGGCAGAGTAATCGGATCGCCCTGGCAAGTGTTAGCGGGGATAGTAAAGTTAACAATCGGCTCCCATATTGCGTACATATAGTCGGTAGGCTCGAACAAGTCGGCAGCGACATGAGTTACCTGGTTGGTATGTTCTGCTTCCTTATAATATCTACCATTGTTGTAATACAGGAAGTTTGGCGTACATACGGCAACAGTAGTCGGCACCTCACCCGAAGCTACTCTCTGCTTGTACCATCCCTTGAAATTATAGCCCGTGCGAGTTGGGACAGGAGGAAGAACAGCATCGTTGATAGCCAAGGTAGGATTGCTTGCGCTAGTTCCGTCGATACGTTCGTTGGTACCATCGTTTTTGAACCACTGCATGAAGGTATAAGTTGGCTTTTGTATACCATCTACATACTCGGCACGGAGCTTTACCGTATAGGTGGCATGATATTCAGTATGTATATTATCGGGAGGTGTAGTACTATTGGGATCTACATATCCACCATATACATCTGAAAGGTTGCTTGGATTGTACCACTCAGTAATTACCTTTTTAGAATTAATCTTAAGTACGGTAAACTTTTCGCCAGGCAAAATATGAGAATGATTGACATCTACATACCTAACTCCATTCCAACGTTGCATCACCCAGTGCGAAAATTCCTTGGTGTCGTCGGAGTGCGAACAAGCTTGACCAGCTATGGCATCTACATTGTCCTGATACAAACGGATATCGTCAGGTGCCGAATTTCCACCATTGGCATCATATACAATATTAATACCATCGGCACCACTAAGTATTGCACGCCATTTGCCGTAAAGGTCGTACTTCCTAGTTATCCAGAAACGGTCTCCACCATTATAGCCTCTCGCATCGGAATTCCAAGGATCAGCTCCTAGTTGACCCCATTTATCCATAGGGTCGGTTAAATTGCGGACTTTGTCGTATGGTGTTGTGTTACTATTGTCCAACCGAATAGCATCACTATTAAAAGGAGAAGTGCAGGCTTCGTTGGTGTACCAGCCGACAAATTCATAGTTTTCGCTTCGTCCGGTAGGAGCACTAATCGTTCCCCCATAGTTGATACGGAAATTCATATCCTGACTATCCGAACCCCAATCGAGGTCGTTTATAGCTACAGGGTCGGCATTTGGATGCAGGAATACGCGGTACTGGATTTGACGCCACTTGGCATAAACGGTAATACCACCTTCGGGCATAGTGGTAAATCTATATGGTTGCTGGCATAGTTCATCTATATACCAACCCTCAAACACAAAACCGGAGGGAATGCGACTAGGAGGATTGTTGTTGTAAGAACTAACATTCTCGCCATATGCAATGCCACTAACTTCCATCAATTGCCCCATGTTTTCCTCGCTGGTAAGGCGGACTCCATCACCATTGTAATAGGCTCCATCCATAAAATTGATGGTGTAATTCTTACGAGTATAGTATAAATACAACGTCCTACCTGCATTCACATCTGCACGACCATTCACAAAAGCAGGATCTGAACCATATTTTGTAAAACCAGAAAGCACAACAAAATCCTCTGCTTCTGTAAAGAAATTATACTTAGCAGTAATGGTATTGCCATATTTCACAAAAGTTCTTCCGTTATACGTACGAGTTGTTCCAGTTTGTCCAGGTAGAGGCTCCACAAAGAACTCCATATATCTTGCGCTATTCGGAGATTCGTTTTTATAAAATGTAACATTTTCAGCAGGCATTACATCAATGTAAACCAACACATTAGTGAATGTTGATGAACTTTGAGGGCTCCATCTCCATTCAGCACTTGCTCCATTAGTAGTTATCGGGAAATTACTGCCTATAGACTGCCCATACAAGGCAGTGATAGTCTTATAAACGGTTCCGCTACTGGACTTTCGAAATGTCAGCTTATATTCATTTCTGTCATAATACACATTCAGCACGGCATTGCCTTCAGTCTTTATTTGCACATTCTGGTCAAAACGGACAAGATGAAAACCTGGGTATCGCTTATCGACCCATCCACCATTAATTTTAACTTGGGCATAAACACCACTACCTGTACCTTGCTGCCGAACCGTATTGATAGTAGAGTTCACTGTACCAGACAAAGATATTGCCTCCTCAAAATCGTATCCATCCCCATCAATGTTTTGTTTCCAGATGATAACGGTATAGTTTGCAGTTGTATTCGGTCTCCACTTGGCATAAAGTTGTGTATTGTCGTTAAGAGTCCTTCCAAATTCAAATCGCGACCCCGTAGGAATCCCATCTGCGCCAGGTGCTCCCGTCCACCATCCGACGAATGTATAACCGTTTCGTGTCATAGGCAGTGTTGGTTCCACCGTACGTTGACCAGACCTAACAAAGTCGGCGGCCTTGTAGGTGGCTCCCTTTCCGTTCTCGTCGTAAATAAGCCAGTGTCCCTTGGATACATTAACCGAAAATGTCACATTTCCATGTACCGTTATGCGAGTTGCATTGGGATAATTCTGTTCATCTCCTGTATAGCCATCCACATGGCTTCCACCTGAATTCACCTTCCATCCCTCGAAGTTACTTTCATTATCTTCTGGGGTATAGGCTGCATTAACTGTATAATCCCACGAAGAAGTAGCAGCATCGGCACGGAACAAATGCACGTCGGAACCAGCAACGGCATCGTGATTGTCGAGATACGTCACGGTGTACGACTTGAAAAGCATAGCGTAGAAATTAATCTCTGTTCCATCTGTTACACCTTCGTTAAGCTTATTGGTAATAAAGGTTCGAATACCGTCAAACGTAATGGAATTTGCAGTATCAGCAACAGTGTACGAAGCATTATTGGTCCAGCCCATACATTTCACACCGTCGGCAAGAGTACCCATACCGGGATTATATACTATGCGGTTGAAATTACCATCGCCCTGATAGGTGTCGAGGTCGAGTTTCTTCACCCAGATTGTCACTTGATTTCCATCGGCTTGGTGCAGAATTACCTTCAAGCGGTTATAGTCTTCAGCCTCAGCCACAATATACACCGAGAAGGAGTGGGCAGGGAAAGTTATTTTGCCGTTTTCGGAAGCCACGGTAGCTACGAACTCGAGTCCGTTGGCGCCCTCGTGGTAAATATCAAGCATCTGCCCGTCGGCAAAGTTGGTGCCTTCCATCGAAACCATTGCAGGCTGCTCCGGCTCGGGCTGCCACTCGCGTCCGTCCTTTGTGATGTCGATGTCGTAGGCGCAATACAACTGCTTGCCGTTAGGAGAAGTGCGCTCAACCGGAGTAGCACTCACCGAAGCATCGTCGACACCACGCACTTCCAAATGCAAAGCATCACCCGAAGCACTGGCTATCGTAGTAGATGACTGCGCCCATGCGCCCGCGTATAAAAAAACAAATGCTGCCAAAAACAACACTTGCTTTGCCACGTAATTAACACTAGTTTTCACACATCCCAAAATCCTTGCATTTTCTCTGCAAGCGGCTGATTCGCCAAACAAACGACTTTTACCCATTACAATAATACAACATATATACGTGAAAAAGGACCTAAATAAAACACTAACAAATAGGCTAACTTTTTCTTATTTTTCGAGCGCAAAAGTATTTCTTTTGCAAAAGATAGTGCCACCATTTCTCGAATAGTATACCAATAGGTAATATTACCTACTAATACCGCAAAATGATTTATACAAAAAACAGGAAATCAAGATATAAGAAGCTTGATTTTGTCTGAGGAACCGCCAAAAATCGAAGACAAAGCCTCACTAAATCACTGACAAAGAAATACTTAGCATAGCAAATACACTATAATATTGAAAATCAAAGACTAACAAGAACAAACGTCAAAATAATTAGGTAAAATTACCCAATAAGAGAAGATGGTAATTTACAAGAATAGTGCTCGCAGGCTCGGAAAGAATAAAACGACAACAAAAACAACATGGGACAACAAAACACCGACAGTCCACTCCCGCAGTCATCGTGGAAGCTAGTCGAAATGCTTTTATAGCCGAAGGCAGAACAAACTTGTTTGCTATGCTAAGGCGCAAAAAGCATCTGCGAAGCAAACATTCACGCGATACGGTACGGGGAGCGTTGCAGAGACTGCTATCAGCGATCTCACGATATCCACACCACTATGGTTCCTCGCGGGGCACGGAACACTATTTTTTTTACCACGAATAACACGAATTGACACGAATCTTTAGATCGGCGTAGCCAATATTTTTTTCGGCAAGCCGAAAAACTTTTGCATGACATCCCCATTCGTGCAAATTGGCTACGCCGAGCTAAAGGTTCGTGCGATTGGCTACGCCGAACTAAAGGTTCGTGGTTGTATTTTTTGTTCGCAGCAAACCGCGCGAACCATGTTGTCACGTGTTGTTCGTATTGTCGTAAAATACCGCACGTTATATTATTGCCCAAGTTTAACGCCCTTAAGGTTTTTAACGCCGTTAAGGGCGAGGGGGCAATAACATTGCGGCTATTGTTGGGGGAACGGCGGAGCCTATCAAAACCCTTTTAACCCTTAACTGCTTTGAGTATATTCCTTATTCCATCCTCGAGCTTTACAAGCGGTCTGCCAAGAACTTTCAACATATCGGAGTTGTCGGGGCAACGACGCTTCATGTCGCCCTCGGGCAATGGAGGCAGATAAACTATCTCCGACTTGGAACCGGTTATACCTATTATTATATTAGCCAACTCGAGGACCGAAGTCTCACGCGAATTGCCAATGTTAACCACATCGTTTACAAACAAGTCGTTGTAGGCAATCTTCACCGTAGCAGCGATATTATCGTCGATATAGCAGAAGGTACGGCTCTGCGAACCGTCGCCATAAATAGAAATGGGCTTATTGTTGAGCGCCATGTTCATGAACTTGCTGATGACGAAATCCTTGCTCTGTTTTGGTCCGTACGTATTGAAAAAGCGGAAAATGGTGTAGTCGAGACCATATTCCTTGTGATATGACCTCAGGAAAACCTCACCGGCATTCTTCACCACCGCGTATGGCACACGCGAGTTGAGGGGCGTATTGTGCGCATTCTGCGGAAACTCCACCGGATCACCATATACTTCGGACGACGACGCATAAAAAACTCGCTTCACACCCTTGTCCTTGCTTATCTTGCAAATATTCTCGATTCCGCGCAAGTCCTCGAGCACACGTATAGGATGCATCTGGGTACGATTTACACCGACAACCGCCGCATAGTGGAAAACATAGTCGATGTCGTAGGTGGTCATCACCTCGAGCACAGTCCTGTAGTCGTTCACATCCCCCTCGACGAAAAACAAATTCGGTCTTGGCGACGGCAACTTGCATACATCACCAGTTGAAAGATTATCGAGAATAACTACTAGGTTAGAAGTATCCTCTGAAAGTCGCTCTGCAAGAGCGCTGGCAATGAATCCCGCACCACCAGTCACCAATATATGCCTCTCATATTTCTGCTTCATTCGCCTATTTTTCATACAAGTCATCCTCCCCTTCCATCTTTAGTTCATCGAGATCTATCTCATCCTCCTCGTTATATATCTGCAGGAACTGTTCTCCAAACACCTTCTTGTTGAAATGATGTTCGAGCGTCATCAGCAGCGAGGGCAACAAGATTATATTGGAAAACATTGCAACAAACAATGCCGTCGAAACAAGTATTCCCATAGATTGCGCACCGCCCCAGTCGGAAATTATAAACATTCCGAAACCTAAAACCAGAATGATCGATGTATATATCATGCTCATACCAGTTTCCGACAGTGCATTCCTAACAGAAACTCCTATATTTCCGTCGGAATGCTTCAGTTCCTGGCTGTATTTTGCAAGGTAATGTATTGTATCGTCAACCGAAATACCAAACGCTATACTGAATACCAATACCGTGGACGGCTTGATCGGGATGCCAAAGTATCCCATAATGCCGGCGGTAACAATCATTGGTATCATATTCGGGATAAGCGAAAGCAATGTCACCTTAATAGACCTAAACATTACGAACAGGAACAACGCGATGACCAGCACTGCAAGCGCAAGGCTTATAAACAGATTCTTAGTCAGATAAGTCGTACCTGTATAGTTCATAATGGAATTACCCGTTACTATGGTCTCGTAACGATCGGCAGGGAACACATCCTCGATATCCTTTTTCAGCAAAGGCAGAAGTTCTTCGATACGGTCGCAGCCGACATCCTTGATGTTCATGCTAACACGAGTTGCAGTACGAGTACTGTCGATAAACGACTTTTCGAGTCCCATGCCTTTCATGTCGGGCATTCTCTTCATTATTGTCGAATATGTATCGGGCGAAGGCGGCAACTCGTAGCTGTTTCCTGCCCTAAGCGACTGGTAGAGGAACTTCACCGCATCGGCAATCGATAGCGACCTCGAAAATTCGGGATATTTTGCCAGCTTGCGCTGCAGCGAATCGAGACGCTCGATCTGGTCGACATAGTCGAGGTCGTTGCGCAAGGTATCCTTCGATATTACAACAATCTCGATAGGCGAAACTCCACCGAAATTATCTTCGAGGAACCTTGTATCGACACAGAGGCGACTATCATCTGGAATATCGTCGAGGATATATCCGGCACGGTCGATAAGGAAAAGTCCAACCAGCATTACTACTGCCAATGTTATGAAAACAGTATATACTCTCGGACGTTTATATGTAACAATATCCTCGATCTTTGAGACTATGCCAGTAATAACCTTGTTGTCGATATGCTTTGTAGCTTTCACTGAAGGCGGCTTGCTGAGGCTGAAGAATATTGGTATTATCTGCAACGAAAGCAGGAACACCGACATTATGCCCAACGATGCCACAACGCCAAATTCTATCAGCAAGCTGTTGGACGTGATGATAAACGTTGCGAAACCGCAAGCCGTTGTAAGGTTGGTTACAAACGAAGCATTTCCGATCTTGCATATTGTACGATGCAATGCCATTACCTTGCGTCCATGCAACTTGTACTCGGCGTGGTACTTGTTGAACATATAGATAATGTTCGGTATTCCGATAACAATTAGCAGCGGCGGAATCATCGACGTGAGGATTGTGACCTGGTAGCCGAACAGCACCATGTAGCCGAATACCCAAACAAGACTTAGCGCCACCACAATGAGCGAGGCGAAAATAATCTTGAACGAGCGGAAGAATAAGTAAAGTATTACTACGCAAACAAACGCTGCAAGCAGCGTGAATATAAGGAGTTCCTTCTTTATCAGGTTGGTAATTTCGGTACGGATGTAGGGGTGTCCCGAAATATGGACGTCAACGTTTGCATTCTCCGAATATTTAACAATAATGTCCTCGATTTCTGCCACCGATTTCTGACGCTGCGAACTATTGAGGATTTCGGGGTCAAGAGTTACGGTAAACAGGAAAACGTTTGTATCGTTGCTGTAAAGCAGATTGGTATAGAAAGGCAAACCGAAGAACAGATTGCTTGCGCTGTCGAGTTCGGCTTGTGATGATATGGATTCGTCGAAGATTTTCTCGGGCTGGTAAGCACGACGTTTGCCTCCGTTTCCATCGTCGATGGTAGCCATGCGCAGGTTTATAGCCTCGAGCGGTCCGAATGTAAGACGTACATCCTTATGCGCCTTTATCTGTTTGTCAAGTTCCCTGAACTTTTCGAAGTGAGCATAGTCGGTGAGCAATTTGCTGTCGTTGATGCCTATAGCTATAGCATTCGCCTCATCGCCGAATAGTTCTTTGAACTTTTTATTCTGCAGATATACCTCATCGTCCTCCGAAAGCATTCGCGCATATCCGTAATCCATACGAACATGCAACGCCTCATAGCCAAGGAATAGCGTTACCAGCGCTATGGCGGCTATAAGGTAGTACTTCCGTCTCAATATCAACCGTGCAATCTTCTGCCACATATCCAATTTGTTTCTAGAATTTGCAAAGATACATATTTAATACGACAACGTTCGTTTTTTCGACAAAAATACTTGCATTTTTTGCAACATAATCGGCACACGAATCCGACCGCCAATGTAACCGTTTAATTTACAAGAGACAGACGCGAAATGTGACACGATGCACTGTGTCGTTACGATTGACGCATTTGAACAGAAAACATCAATTTTTCAAATTTTCAAATCATCAAATTCTTATTTTTCTTACTTTTGCGTCTTCAAAATTTTTAAAAGATGGAATACAATTTTACGGAAATTGAGCGCAAATGGCGCGAATACTGGAAGAAACACGACACTTACAAGGCTGTTATCGACAAATCTAAGCCCAAATACTATGTTCTCGACATGTTCCCCTACCCTTCGGGAGCTGGTTTGCACGTAGGACATCCGCTTGGATACATCGCTTCCGACATCTTTTCAAGATACAAGACACTGAAAGGCTTCAACGTTTTGCACCCGATGGGCTATGACGCCTTCGGTCTTCCTGCAGAACAGTACGCCATACAGACAGGCACACATCCTGCAATAACAACAGAAAAGAACATAAACAAATATCGCGAGCAGCTTGACAACCTCGGCTTTTCGTTCGACTGGAGCCGCGAAGTGCGCACCAGCGACCCGAAGTACTACAAGTGGACACAGTGGACTTTCATTCAGCTTTTCAACAGTTTCTACTGCAACAAATGCCAGAAAGCCCGTCCAATCGCTGAACTCGTTGCCGAATTTGCACAAAACGGCACAAAAAACATAGATGCAGCTTGCACCGAAGATCTTTCGTTCACAGCAGAGGAATGGAACTCATACGACGAGAAAAAGCAGCAGCAAGTTCTTATGAACTACCGCCTTGCCTACCTTGCCGACATTCCTGTAAACTGGTGTCCGAAACTCGGCACCGTGCTTGCCAACGACGAAGTTGTCGATGGTCTGTCGGTACGCGGAGGCTACCCTGTTGAACGCAAGAAAATGCGTCAATGGTCGCTTCGTATCACAGCATACGCACAGAGGTTGCTTGATGGACTTAACACCGTTGATTTCCCAGAACCCGTAAAGGACATCCAAAACAACTGGATTGGTCGCAGCGAAGGTGCTTCGGTATTCTTCGAAATAGAAGACCGCAACGAAAAGATGGAAATCTTCACCACCCGTCCCGATACTATTTTCGGCGTTTCGTTCATGGTAATTGCTCCCGAACACGACCTTGCTCTTTCGCTCGCTACCGACGAGTACCGCGCTAAGGTTGAGGAATATGTAACCTGGGCAAAGAACCGTTCCGATGTTGAGCGTATGGCAGAGAAGAAGGTCAGCGGACAAATGACTGGCTCGTATGCAATCAACCCATTTACAAAAGAACGTATTCCTATCTTCATAGCTGACTATGTATTAATAGGTTACGGTACCGGTGCAATTATGGCAGTTCCGGCTCACGACAGCCGCGACTTCGCATTCGCACGCCACTTCAATCTGCCGATTTCGCAGGTTGTTGCAAAGGAAAGTGCCGAAATTGTTCCTACCGACCAATGGACAGAGTCGTTCGATTCGAAGGACGGCATTCTTATGAATTCCGACTTCCTCAACGGGTTGCGCGTAAAGCAGGCCATCAAGGCTATGAACGACCGCATCGAGGAGATGGGCATAGGCAAGCGCAAGATCAACTACCGTCTGCGCGACGCCATCTTCAGCCGTCAGCGCTACTGGGGCGAACCGTTCCCGATTTACTACAAGGACGGAATCCCGTATCCGCTCGACGAGTCGAAACTTCCGCTCGAACTTCCCGAAGTTGACAAGTATTTGCCAACCGAAACTGGCGAGCCGCCACTGGCACGTGCAAAGAACTGGTGTACTCCCGAAGGTTACAAGTACGAAACTTCGACAATGCCAGGTTTTGCTGGCTCGTCGGCATACTATCTGCGCTACACCGACCCGCACAACGACGAGATGATTTTCTCGCCCGAGGCAGTAAACTACTGGCAGAATGTTGACCTTTACATCGGTGGTCGCGAACATGCAACCGGACACCTTATATATTCGCGCTTCTGGAACAAGTTCCTCTACGACCTCGGTCTGGTTCCAAACGAAGAGCCATACAAGAAGCTCATTAACCAGGGTATGATTCAGGGTCGTTCGAACTTCGTTTACCGCGTCAGCAGTTTCGAAAAGATGGCAGAATACAAGGTTTGGCAGCTGCTGAAGGACAAGAAAATGGGTGTTGAATTCAAGGAAGACTACAAGGACGGCAAGCGTCGTTTCGACTTCTTCTGCGACGAAAAGAAGATACTCATCGAAATCAAGCGCGAACATTCGCTCGAAAAGGTTGCCGAAGCATACAGCGAATACGCAAAGGACAAGGGCTACAGGATTCTGCTTATCTCTATATTCGACGTTATGAACCACATCGATGTAGTTGAGCAGAAGATTAAGGACCTTGTTGCTGGCGGTGATGTTCCCGAATTCGAGGAAGGCGAAGCATTCGTTCCGATTAATTTGTTCATTTCCAAGAATATTCCTGGTCGCGAAGAATTTACCGTTCCGATTCATGTTGACATCAACATTGTAAGCAACGACATTCTCGACATCGAAAAGTTCCGCCAGTGGAGACCCGACTTCAACGATGCACAGTTTGTGCTTGAAGATGGAAAGTATGTCTGCGGATGGGAAATCGAGAAGATGTCGAAGTCGATGTACAACGTTCAGAACCCAGATGACCTTGTAGAACGCTACGGAGCCGACACCTTGAGACTTTACGAAATGTTCCTCGGTCCTGTCGAGCAGGCAAAGCCTTGGGATACCAACGGAATCGAAGGTGTTGCAAGGTTCATAAAGAAGTTCTGGCGTATGTTCCACGACGACGACAACAATTTCTGCGTAACCGACGAAAAGGCAACGCCAGCTGAACTGAAAGCGCTTCACAACACAATAAAGAAGGTAACCGACGACATTGAGCGTTTCTCGTTCAACACCTGTGTAAGCTGCTTCATGATTTGCTGCAACGACCTTGGCAAGTGCAACAAGCGCGAAATCCTTGAACCGCTTTGCGTTCTTATTTCGCCATACGCACCACATATCGCCGAGGAACTGTGGCACGAACTTGGACACGACACATCGGTAACCAAGGCCCAGTGGCCGGAATACAACGAGGCATATACCAAGGAAACCACCTTTACCTACCCGATTTCGTTCAACGGAAAGATGCGTTTCAACCTCGAACTTCCGCTCGACATGAACCCGAAACAAATCGAGGACACCGTAATGGCAAACGACCTTACAAAGAAATATACCGACGGAAAGCAGGTTGTAAAGGCCATCGTCGTTCCGAAGAAAATCGTGAATATTGTTGTAAAATAACAAGATACAAAAGTAAAAAAGTCAGCAAGCCAAATTCTTGCTGACTTTTTTTATTCATAGAAATTAGATTGCAAAATCTACCTAAAATAAATTTTGTTTATCAAAAATAAAGCAGTAATTTTGCGCCGTTTTTTTAATTATAAATTATAAGTGAT
>DBYO01000034.1 GCA_002310235.1 Bacteroidales bacterium UBA1184 | reverse complement strand
GCATCCGGTTTGAATTTCATCATCGATCCGTTGCCTTCGCGGTAAGCGTATGGAATTTCGGTGATAGATGCGTACATAGGAACATAAACGGTTGTTGCACAGTCGTCAACGCCAAACCAGTTGATAGCACCAAGTACATCAGGCAAATTGCCACGAAGCTGAGCTACAAACGAGAAACCGGTCTGTTGTGTTCCTGTTGCTCTTTCGTGGATGTAGTTCTTTCCGTTGTAATCCCATGTCATTGGTCTCCAGCGGTAAGGGCAGTTGAAAGGACCTGCGCCAATTCCTTTGCTCATGTCGAGTTCGGTACCTTCGAGGTGGTTGCCCATATTGTGCATAACGGTTTCAAGTGTTACAGGCTTAGCAGGCTTTACCCAAAGAGGCATTCTGTTGGTTGCGTAGCCGTTTGCGTCGTATTCAATCTTTGTGCCCTTTGCATATTCCCAGTACTTGTCCATTCCTTCTGCAACATCGTTGAAGAAAGCCCAAACGCGGATTTCGCAGAAGCGTGCGCCGCTGAAATCAACTGGTGCGTATGTGTCTGAGAAACTGAAATCGGCATCGTTGCCCTTGAAGTAACCCTTTTCGCGTGCGAAAGTGATTACATCGTCGGAGTAAACGCAGGTAATGTTCTTGTCGGTTAGGAGCTTGTCGATGTTCTTGAAAGTAACGACATCCTTGCTCTTCTTGGTTGCCTGTGGGAAAGTGGTGATTCTGGCCTGGTTAGCATGAGCCGAAACATATCCGTCGGGAATCATTCTTGCAACCCATACGGCACCTTTCTGACCTTTGCCTTTGCCGATAACTTCGAGAATCCAAGCTTCGTCCTTATCAACGATTGAGAAGGATTCGCCTTCGCTTACATATCCGTACTTGCTCATAAGTTCTGTCATAACCTTTATGGCTTCGCGTGCGTTCTTTGCGCGCTGCAAGGCAAGGTAAATGAGGCTTCCGTAGTCGATTATGCCGTCGCCTTCCCAGAGTTCCTCGCGGCCACCGTAGGTGGTTTCACCGATAGCAAGCTGGCATTCGTTAACATTTCCAACTACGTTATATGTGTGGAGTACCTGTGGTATGTCGCCGAGGTATTGTCCAGTGTCCCAATTGTATATTTTCATCATTGTGCCTGGCTGGTAGTCTGCGGCAGGACGATAGTAAAGTTCTCCATATAGTACATGACTGTCGGCAGCATAGCTGAGGAAAGCCGAACCGTCGTTTGATGCGCCTTTGGTTACTATGAAGTTTGTGCATGCAAAACTTGCACTTGCGCTGAACATTAGCGCGATTGTCAATAATGCGAATAATTTTCTCATCTTTAATTTTTATTTGTTTGACCGCAAATTTAATATTTATTCCAATATCAAAGCACAGCAAGAAATGTTTTTTTTTCTATATTGAGGTATGATTAATACAACCCATTTACCTCAACGGATACACGGAAATTATTTTTATTTTTGCATCAAAAATTACAAATATGCTTTTCGATAAGAATAAATATAGTCGTCCGCATGCGATTGCATTGCTTGTGATAGTGGTGTTGGGTGCGGTGTTGCGTTTGGTCGGCTTCTTCGACTGCCCGTTTACTCACGACGAACTTAGCGCCGTGCGCCGTTTGCAGTTCGACAGTTTCTTTGATATGATCCGCGACGGAGTTATGCTTTTCGAAGGACACCCGGCCGGCGTGCAGTCATTTCTGTGGTTCTGGTCGAAGATTTTCGGAACATCGGAGATTGCAATTCGTCTGCCGTTCGTGCTTATGGGTATTGCCTGCATTCCGCTGATGTACATTGTTACTAAGATATGGTTCAACCGCACGGCAGGAATCTTTGCGGCTTCGATAATTGCAGTAAGCCAATATACAATATACTACTCAATACTTGCTCGTCCGTACATTTTCGGACTTTTCTTTGTGCTACTGACCTTGGTTTACTGGTCACGGATGATTTATGAAAAGGATTATTCGTGGAAAAATGTGATTCTGTTTGGCGTTTTTGCCTCGTGCAGTGCCTATACCCACCAGTTCTCAATGATGATCGCGTTTCTGATAGGTTTGGCGGGCTTGTTTTTCCAGTCGCGCAAATCCATAGTGAAGTATTTACTGGCTGCATTGATAGCGATAGTGCTTTATGTGCCACATATTCCGATAACAATTTATCAGCTAACCGAGTTGAAAGGCGTGGGAGGGTGGCTTGCTGCTCCTACATTTGATTTTGTAACTCAATATTTTCGTTATCTTACTCATTTCTCGTACATTGCGCTGATAATTGCAGTGCTGTGTATTTTGGTTTCTGGCGAATATTCACGTAATCATTTTTCATCTGTATTTGTGAAATTTATTACTGCGTTGCTGCTTTTTGTCGTACCGTTTGCTACCGGATATTTGTATTCTGTTTTAGTTGACCCTGTTTTGCAGCAGTCGTGCCTGATATTTTCCTTTCCATTTCTTGTCCTGACGGTTTGTGCTATAGTTGGAGAGAAATTGAGCATACGCCGAATAGTTTCTGTTGTCGTATATTGTGTTGCAATGGTTTTAAGCCTTATTTTTGTACGCGAGCATTATACAATGATTGGAAAATCGATTTTCGGTCCTGCGGTAAAGATGACTGTTGATTTTGATGAAAAATATGGGGAGGAAAATGTGTGCGCTTTGTTGAATCTCAAGTATATGGACTATTACGAGGCGAAGTATGGACATACAATCAACAATAAGTATAAAGGTTATAATCCGATGGCTTTGTGCAAGCAGCTTGAAAATGAGCACGCCGCTTATTTGATTGCCGCCAATCTAGATGATATTGAAATGTATGTGGCAAAACGGTACTATCCGTATGTTGTCAATTATTCGGAATATATAGGAGCGGAACTATATGTAATGTCAAAAAAAGAAGAGGTGGACCACATAATTCATGAGCCAATCTTTGATCGTATATATGATTTGTCTGGATATAATGTTGAAGATGAATGGTTTACTTTGCTTGATACACCTTTTGTGGCATTGTCAGATTCTCGCTTTGAGAAGCTAGAATTTGAAATGTCGTACATGCAGAATGATACTACCGATGATTTTCTTATCGCCTTGCAAACGTTTGATGAGAATGGCGAGTCGTATGACTGGCGAGAGGCTAGGGTTAAGAATTTTTATTTTCCAGTAAATGACAGTGTTCGTAGTGTTTTGTTGCCGATGAGATTCGAACTTATATTTAAGGATTCTAGAGAACTTTCCAATTATTCAATAAAGATGTTTCTATGGAATATCGACCATGTAAAGTCAGTGCGACCGTTGAGTGCAAGGATTAGGATAACACCTGACAACAAATATATTTATTCGTTTACCGAAGAGCTGGAGTGAAAGAATAGAAGGCAAACTGGCTTGTTTCCTGCACAAGTATAGCGACTATCAGTCTGTTCATCTGTTTGTACTGGTCTGTTCGTCTTTGGTTCTTCTTGTCCGTTAGCCTGTCAGTCTGTTCGCCTTTTCTAAATCTTATTTATTTCTTTCATTATATGGAATCCTATGTTGCAGTTTAGGCATAGTTTGTGGTCGCAGTAATTTTTCTTAAGGTTTAATAATGCTTGTGAGTCTAAAGCATTGTTGCATGCAATTTTGCCAATTGCGGCAAAGGAGCGTGTTTCCCTGTTGCTTTCTGCCTTGACTGCGCGTAGCATGTTGATGATTTTTTCACTGTCGAAGTTTGGATTTGTGGCTTTGCCATAGATATACGAGAATGGTATTATGGTGTTAATAAGGATTGTGTCAATTGCTTGTCGGCCAAGTCCTGTTGCTTTGCTTTTCGATGATGTTTCGCCGAGCGAGAAATGTGTTTTCCAGTATTCTGAAGTTTTTAGGTTGTCGAAAAAATTGGGATTGAACCTGCCGTTTAAAATGTCGTTGATTAGTGCCTGGAAATTTTGCATCAGTGCAGCAAACTGCGCTAAACGAATTTCTGGAAAATTTGTCGG
The DNA here is from genome assembly GCA_002310235.1 of Bacteroidales bacterium UBA1184. Taxonomy (GTDB): domain Bacteria; phylum Bacteroidota; class Bacteroidia; order Bacteroidales; family ML635J-15; genus Bact-19. Next base: position 16,400 of record DBYO01000034.1, on the reverse strand, counting down.
GTGCATTTTTGAGCGTTTCCACATTGATTCGGAAATAGGCGAAAGTCCGTATTTCGTTCTCTGAAATATGTATTCGTCGCTTAACTTTTGCATGTATTCGTCCTTGGGTTGACCGTTAAGCATTCCAGCCTGACCGAAAACTATAGCTTCGAGGGCAAAAAGGTTGTCGGCATTGTGAAGCATTACATTTAGTGGGGTTTGCATCGCAAGTATCTCGAAGGGTAGTGCGTTTGTGCCGAACCCAAAATTTCTTGCAGTAACAATGTATAGAGTTTCGTTCCAGTTGCCATTGGTATGCTGTAGAATTTCGCTTATGTGTTCCGATTTGTGTTTAAGCCTTTCTATAGCCATCTTTTCCATCCACATTGTAATATGAAAATCGTCAACAAGGTCAATATAATCGGTACAGGCGATTGGTTTTTCGTTGAGTTTGAAGTCTGAATAGCGGTTGAATATGGCTTGTGGAAACGATATTTCCCATGTAGGCAAGGTGCGTCCGTTTTGCAAGGATATGTCGCAGTCGTTGTTGTAAACTACGTGTAGGATTACATTGTCGTAGGCGTGGTCGCTGTCGTGGTGGTGTTTGTGCCAGTCTGATGCGTTTACATGGATTTCTACATTGCCAACCCATACAATCCCGTCAATTTTGATTTTTGCATTAAAGAAATCAGGTCCCGAATCGTGGTTGTGCCGACCTGTGTCAATAATCTCGAACGGTGTGTTGTCGGTAAGCAGTTCGGTGCCTTCAATCCAAAGCCTGTTCTTGTATATGAAGTGTAGAAAGTCTTCGTGCATGGCAATGTTGTTTGTTGCAAATATAATTAACAATGGATAATTAGCAATGAACAATTGACAATGAAGAATGATAAAAAAATCCTCGTATCGATTTCGATACGAGGATTTTTTTTAGGCGTTGTATTTGTTATTCTACAATTACTTTCTTGGTTATTGTCTTGTCTTGCATCTTGATGCTGAAGATGTACATGCCTCTTTCCATTCCTTCGAGCGAAATCGTTTCGTTTTCCGAAGTTGCGTTTACCGTCTTTACAATTTGTCCAAGAACGTTTACGATGTCGATTTGGGCATTATCTACTGGTAAATTTACGTTAACAATGTTCTTTGCTGGATTGGGGTAGATGTTTACGTTGTTTGATTCAGCAGCTTCCATACCTGCATTAACTCCAATTTCAAGGTCATCGATGAAGAAAGCAAATACATCGTTTGATACGCATATTATTGCAATGTACACCGACTGTCCTGCATATTGTGAAAGGTCGTATATGTAATTGGTCCACACTACAGGAGCCGAAATACTAGATGATGAAGGCCCTGCAATGTAAGTGAAATTTTGACCGTTGGTTGAAACTGCAACTTTGAATTGCTCAAGACCGTATCTGTTGCTTGCCGAGCGCGCCCAGAACGAGAATTTCATTCCGCTTGTGATGCTTACTGCGGGAGTGATGAACCAGTCTTTGTTCGCTCCGTTTGAACCTGCAGACATGCAGCAGCCAAATTTTGTTCCGCCGTGAGCGTCGAATCCATCAGCTGTACCGTTTTGGAATGTAATGTATGAACCTGTATAGCCAGAGTTGGTGAAAGTAATTCCACCTATTCCACAGGTAGCATAACCATCATCATCTTGTGTTGTGCAAGGTGAGAAGTTATCGACAGACCAAGCAGTGCATGATTCGAAATCATATGTGAATACATTGGGTATAGGTTGTGGTGCAACTCCGCCTGCGGGATCTAAATAGTCGCAAGTAGTAGCGCCTGTATTACTTGGATCGAGCCATGGCTTCAACTTTTTATTATTGGCGCTTCCGTTGGCAGAGTTGTCCCAATGAAACGACAATTTTCCGTACATGTCATATTTGTAGCTTGACGGTACATTGCACGAAGATGCTCCTCCGCTTAATGTGCCGAATACTCTACCGTTTTTGTTGAATATTGGTGAGCCTGACGACCCGCCTTCTGTAACACCCTGTCCGCTCCAATATATTAACCAATGAGCATTTGTTGCTCCTGACATATCACCGCTATATGTTGAAGTAGATGGAGTGTTTGTGAAGAAAGATATTTTCTTTATGTCGCCTGATGGATGGTGAATGCAAGCGCCTCCGCCTGTTGGAGCTGTTGTGCTTCTATCCCAGCCGTTATATATTGCGTTTACTTCAATTGCATTTTGTGTTGTGAAATTCTTGAGTTTTAACAGGTAGAAGTCAGAACCTCCATTGTTGGAACCTTCTGCTACTTTTGTACAGCCAGTGAAGTCTCTGTAGTTTATTGCCGATTCTGACGATGGATTTGTGCATCCCGATGCCTCGTAGTTGAAACGGAACGTCCATTGGTTGAAGTTCCATGTTGATGCTGATGGTCCGCAATGATTTGCAGTGAGGATGTATGGAGTGCCATCATTGCTGGTATTATTGATAAGTGTGCCAGTACAATATCCACCACTAGATCCTTCAACGACATATATTCTAACTACTCCACGTTGCTGTATTCTCCAAGCGCTACCTACCGAGCAGTTGACATTTACTTCACAACTTTGCGATGCTCCTAAGCCAACGTCAGCGCGAGTCCCTCTTTCAAATCCGCCTTCATCGCGATATACATAACCGAATTCTCCTATATTAATAATAGGTGTGGTGTTGTCGTAGGAAATGTCTCCATCTAACGATTTATTCATTGGTGCGTCATATTCAATAATAATGTCGTCACTGAGAATATTTCCTATCATGTATGCTTCTCCATCGGGATTGTCGCTGCGGTAGTATGGACCATCCACAATTTTTCTGTCGCTAGTGTAAACATATACAGCAGCACCAGCAGGGATGTCGAATTTGTCGAAATACAAAGCTGCTGCCTTTGCTCCTTCGCTCGACAATTGAAGCCTCCATATTAGCTGTCCGTTGTCAAGTTTTTCCCAGGTTCCTGAGTTCTTTACCGTGGAGTTTACTGGAATAAGCGTAGATATTTTATAGAATGTACCGTTTTTCTCTGTTTCGGCAATCTCTTCGGCAATAAACTCTGACGAAGGTGGATTTACGAATATATGATCAATCTCCTCGCTTGTAGCTTTGTGTGTGAAGCTGGGTGGAAGAGGTATTCTCTTCGTATTGCTCTGTGCAAATCCGAGCAATACTACAAGTACTAATGCAATTGTCGAAATAGTTTTTTTCATTTTAGTTTACGTTTTAGTGGTGCAAAATAACTTTAATTAACTTAATGTACCAAGAAAAATCGTGCCAAATTTTTAACTCATGTACATTTTTTTTTAGGCGTGTTGCTGTTATTGTGTTGGTTATCAATATATTGTGATTGTTGTTGATAAAAATATTTAAAAACTTTAGAAAAAATTTGTTGCTTTGTCAAAAAAGTGCGACTTTTGCAGTCCGAAATTTTAAAGAGAAATAATATAAAAGAGTTATGGCACGAGTTTGTCAAATTACAGGAAAAACGGCTATGGTGGGAAATAATGTATCTCACTCAAGACGCAGAACAAAAAGAATTTTTGATGTCAATATGAAGACCAAGAGGATCTTTGACGAAGAATCTGGAAAGTGGATCGAAATGAGACTCACTACTTCGGCAATGAGAACTATCGCAAAGAAGGGTCTTAAGGCTGCGCTTAAGGATGCCGAAAAGAAAGGTTTTGTTAAATAATTTTAGTCGGGAGGATTAAAAATGGCAAAGAAAAGTAAAGGAAATCGCGTACAGGTGATACTCGAATGTACCGAACATAAGGAATCTGGATTACCAGGTACTTCAAGGTATATAACCACAAAGAACAGAAAGAATACTCCTGACAGACTGGAGATGAAGAAGTACAACCCAATTCTGAAGAAGGTTACCATTCACAGAGAAATTAAATAGTTTAGGATATGGCAAAGAAAGTTGTTGCAACCCTTAAGAAAGAAGGCGGACAAGTCTTCGTTAAGTGCATAAAGATGGTTAAGAATCCTGAAACCGGCGCTTATCAGTTCAAGTCGGCTATCATGGATAAGGATCTTTCAAAAGATTTTTTTAAGAAATAGTTGTTTTATCAATTAAAATTATAGCACCTGCCGTATATTTTTTGACAGGTGCTTTTTGTTGTTTTATTTAAATCGTCTTGTTATGGCATTTTTCGGTTTGTTCGGAAAAGAGAAAAAAGAAAAATTGGACAGCGGTCTGGAAAAGACCCGTACAGGCTTGTTTTCTAAAATTGGCAGATTGATTTTCAGCAAGTCGAAAGTCGATGACGAAGTACTCGATGAACTTGAAGAAATACTCATAACATCAGATGTCGGTGTAGAAACAACTGTAAAGATTATCGAAAAAATCCAGGAGCGTGTTAAAACCGAAAAATACGTCGGAACCGATGAACTTAACGAACTTCTTCGTTCGACCATTGCTTCGCTCATGGAGGATGGTCCCGACATGAAGAACCCCGACTTCACAACTCCCGACGGTTCGCCATACGTAATTATGGTAGTCGGAGTGAACGGCGTTGGTAAGACAACAACTATCGGCAAGTTGGCAAACAATTTCAAGAAAGCCGGCAAGACGGTATATATTGGCGCTGCCGATACTTTCCGTGCCGCTGCTATCGACCAGCTTCAGGTGTGGGCCGACAGGGTTGGCGTACACATGATTCGCCAGGATATGGGTTCCGACCCAGCTTCGGTGGCATACGACACTCTGGCTTCTGCAAAAAAATCGGGTGCCGATGTGGTGCTTATCGATACCGCAGGTCGTTTGCATAATAAGATAAACCTTATGAATGAGTTGTCGAAGATTAAGCGCGTAATGCAGAAACTTGTTCCCGAAGCTCCACATGAAATACTTCTTGTCCTTGACGGTTCTACAGGACAGAACGCATACGAGCAGGCTAAGCAGTTTATGAAGGCGACCGAAATAAACTCAATGGCAGTGACAAAGCTCGACGGTACTGCAAAGGGCGGTGTTGTAATCGGTATTTCCGACCAGTTCAAGATTCCGATCAAATATATTGGGGTCGGCGAGGGTATCGACGACCTTCAGATGTTCGACAAACGTGAGTTCGTCGATTCGTTGTTCAAGAAATAATAATATAATGAGGCAAATCCTACTTGCATTATGTTTGACGCTTCTGTTTTCCACAGGGTGGTCGCAAGTGTGGATTCCTGTCAATTCTTCCGATGTGGTTTCATGCCGCAATTACTCACAGAAAATAAAGAATAATTCGTTCCATTCGTCGGTTACCTGGAAAGTTACCGTAAAGGACAATGTTATATCACGAACCAAAACTTTGTTTTCCGAAACCTATTACAACGAAAATGGACAGCCATCAAGAATAGTGTATTTCGGAGAAGGCAATCGCCCGAAATCTTTTACCATAGTGAAGTATAATTCGCGAAACTTGCCTTTCGAGGAGGTGAATTTTACTGCCGATTCGGTTATGGTAGGGGGAACCTTGTACGAATACAATGATAATAACCTGCTAATCGCTCAAATATCATATCTGGGCAGTTCTGTTACAAGCAATTATCGTATAGAGCATACTGCTGATAGCATTGTGGTTTCGGAACTCGATTCGCTGGGCAAGGTGATAAGCTGTGGTTCGATTTCGACTGTTGCCGCCGACCAGAAGGAATTGGTTTTTAGGCGTGCACAGATCCCGATAAATCCCGATGGCGACTACGATATTCTCTCGGAGGTTACACACAAGCATATTGTCGGAGCTGCCGAAAAGAAGGTTTTCATTTACGAAGGTGACAAGGTTGTCAAGACTTCGGTATTTGATCATGTTGGCGACGAAATATCAAGTGCTTCGTTAGAGTACGATACGCTTGGAAATATCAGTCGAATAATAGAGCGACGGGAGAAAGACGGGGCTACAATCGTATATATGATAAATTATAGGTAAATAAAAAAAGGCTACCAATTCGGTAGCCTTTTTTATTTTGTCCGATTTAGAAATTCGGCTTGTGTTCGTAGTCGCGGTAGAAGTCTTCGATGATCTTTACTGCTTCTTCAGGAGTGTCAACGATGTTGTAGATTTCGAGATCCTTTTCAGAGATGTTGTGTTCTCCATCGAGTACGCTTTCCTTTACCCATTCGAAAAGTCCGTTCCAGAACTTCGAGCCAAAGAGGATAATCGGGAATTTCGCAATCTTCTTGGTTTGTATCAAGGTGATTGCCTCGAAAAGTTCGTCGAATGTTCCGAATCCACCTGGGAAAACAATAAATCCCTGTGCGTAACGCATGAACATGGTCTTGCGGGTGAAGAAGTAATCGAAAGTAACGAGCTTGTCGGTGTCGATGTACTTGTTGGCTGCCTGTTCGAATTCGAGTACGATGTTGCAACCTGCCGAAATACCACCGCCACGCTGTGCTCCGCGGTTACCAGCTTCCATTATGCCAGGGCCACCACCGGTAATTACACCATAACCCTTCTTAACCAACTGGTAGGCAGTTTCCTCAGCGTTAATGTAGTAAGGATTGTTTTCCTTTGTTCTTGCCGAACCGAATATTGCAACGCATGGACCTAACTTTGCATAGTGGTCGAAACCGTTTACGAGTTCGCCCATTACCTTGAACATGCTCCATGAATCGAGGGACTTTATTTCAGTATCCCATTTTTTCTGCATTCTGTTTTTTTCGTCTGCTGTCATAAGTTTTAAAATTTAGTTGTTTTATAATATGTTTCTAGTTTCTACGTTGGGTACAAAGGCTAACAGGCTTGCAGTCTCACAGGCTGACAGCCAGACTGCTTGACTGGTCTTCTGCTTGACTTTTAGCTAGCCCATTATTATATATTTCCAATAAGTTCATCCAATTCTTTTTTGAAGGCTTCTGCCGATTGATATCTGTCGTTCAAAGCCTTAAGTACCATTATTTTTTGAGCATTGTCGCTGATTGCACCAGGAACAAACGGCAGTGGGCGTACTGTTGCTTTTTCGATTATTGCCTGCGCTTCGTCGCTTATGCGGTAGTGCTGTTCAATTTTGCCGAATACCTGCTGGCGTTTTACGATTGGTTTGTCGGGTGAGAATAACGGTTCTCGAGCCAATGCTTCGTACATTATCAATCCCATGCTGTATATATCACTGTAGTCGCCAACAAGGTCTTCAAAACCAATTACTTGCTCGGGGCTTTGGTATAGCGTGTCTGATATTCTGCGGATGAGTGGCATATTCTTGAATCCAAGCTTTATGCTTTCGATGCTCAAAATCTTTGTTGTCGGGTGCATGAAGTCAAACTCCTCGCATTCATCCCATTGTACTATGATATTTTCTGGTGTTAGATTTCCGTGGCAAAGTTTCAATTTGTGAATGTACGACAAGGTTTCGAGGCAGTTGGATATTATGCGCAAAAAGAATATGTCGTTGCGGTAGTCCATGTACTTAGGGTCGTAAATAAGCTCCTTCAGCGTGCGCCCCGACACAAATTCGCATACAAGATAAATGTCGCTTCCTTCGAAAACCATGTCGTCGATGCGTACAAGACCGTCTGTTTTCACTTCATTGCATACAGTAGCGAAGAACTTGAATCTCTGGGCATCGTTGCCGAACATTGCCGTCGAGATTTTCTTTAGGACTATTTTTTCCTTTGTGTCGGCATTTGCGCCTACGTACAATGTCGCGTAACCCGAACGGCTGATTATTGTATCCTGTTCTTCGGGAAAGTATATGTATTTGGCTTTGCTGCCCTCCAAAATCCTAGGTGTCATGTTGTTACTTATTAAATTCTTCTATTGCACGACGTTCCCAGTCGTTGTCGAAAGTATTGTGTCCATATCCAGTAGAAGTAAAGTCAACCGAATTGTAAGTGTCGGATATTCCGTACGATGAGGCTTTGCTTCGTGACAGATAGCGAGTCCAGTTGAAAGTATGTATTTCGCCTTGCTTGTTGGAGTGCAGAAGCTCAAATTCGTGACCTTCCATGCTTGGGTTATAGAATACAAACTTACAGTTGTTGTCTTCTCCAAGACGGTAGTACTGCCATATTTCGTATGGGTAAGCTCCTGGTTCTATTGGAGACTGGAAAATATGGTTTGGCATCCCGTATTGCAGGTATATTACGCCTCTGTCGGTTTCGAATCCGTGGCGTATTGTGGTGGCGTAGTTTTTTTCAACCAATTCGACCTGTTTCTTGTATTGGTACCACTCATTTTCGGGGTTAACGTAGTTGCGTTTTACCCAGAATTCGACGAAGTATTTTTGCAAAGTCGTCAATTCAGCTTTGCGTAGCTGGTTGTCGATGAACGGTCGCTCATAGACACTTGCAATCGGACGCATTGCTCTTATGTAGTATATGAGCGAGTCGCGCGAATTCATGTCGCCGGCAAAAGTGTTGTTGAGGTCAAACTGCTCTGCCCTTGCAGCATATTCTTCGTTGCTGTATGTACTTGAGTTCTGACGTTGAAAAAAGTATTTGCTGCTAGCTACTATTTCGTTGTTGCGGTTTGCAATTTCAACAACAAGGTCGTAGTTGCCGCTAGGCAGCTTTTCGATGCCAAGTTCTCCTATGAAAGGAACAACATTGTCTGGCTTCATCTTCTTGAAACGGCTGCACTGCGGAATTTCTTTGCCAGTGGAGTGGTCGATAATGTGGTATTTGAGCATGAAATCGTCGTTAAGAACCTTATCGGTATTATACATCTCAACGTAGAATTTTAGAGTATTCATATTGTCGGGGAAGAAGTTGGCGACATAAGGCACAAGGTCGAAGCCGCTTTTTGTTATCGACGATTCTCCCGACGTTTTTGTATAGCTTTCGATGAGTTCAATGTCGCTGAAAGCTAGCGCATCAGTAAAGTTAATGTCAATTTTGTCGCTGAAGCAATATGGTGGCTTCTCGCTGTTTATGTCGCGAATGCTGATGTCGAAAGTATAAGTGCCATTTGGTAAAGTAATACGCTGTACATCAATGAAATTGGGAATTGCACCAGTAGTGTCGGTAATTTCGGGACTGCGAAGCACATACTTGTCAAAGTTCACAATCGAGTCGCTAGCCTTAAAGACCATCACAACTTCTATTTCCGACTGGAATTTGCCATTTGCGTTTTTGTTTAACACAGTCGAACTGCCGATTGTACTCATATATGTTTCAATGTATTGACCTTGTGGTGAGTTGAATTTGGAGTACATGAAATACACTTCGAGTCCGGCAAACGATTGGGTTGCAATGGTTATGCATAATAATGCAATGCAAAGTATCTTTCTCATATCAAAAAAAATGTATGCAAAAATAAAAACGCAAGATAATAAAAAATATGATACGAGAAAGAAAAAACTTTTACTCTGTCAAACACATGTCCAAGTCCCTGCAGATCTGCTCCTTGTCCATGTTCTGTCCGATGAATACCAGTTTCTGCATTCTGTCGCCATAGGTTTCGTCCCAGTCGCGCATAATTGATGGGTTGCGCAGTACGAGGTCCTCGAGTTCGTCGTCGGGCATAGTGGCAAACCATTGTCCTGCATCGCGGAGCGAGATTTGCTTGCCTGCCTGCTCGAACACATAGCAGGTGTCTTCTTCGTTCTTGAAGTAGCACATGCCTTTGCAGCGTATTACGCTTTTGGGCATCTTGCGGGCAACAAATTCGTCGAAGCGACCGAGGTTGAACGGACGGCGGTTCTTATATACAAAGGTGCTGATGTTGTATTCCTCGGTTTCACCGCCTTCGTGATGATGCTCGTGGTCGTGGTGATGATGTTCGTGATGATGTCCATGCTCATGTTCTTCATGTTCATGCTCATGGTGGTGCTCGTGTTCATCGTGGTCGTCGTCGTCTTCGTCAAGGTCTTCCACTTCGCGAATCCATGTGGCGGCAGTAATGGTTTTGTCGAAATCGAACATGTCGGTGTGCAGTATCTGTTCGAGGTCTATGTCGCCGTAGTCGCATTCTATGATTTCTGCCTTCGACTGCAGTGCGCGGATAATTTCTTTCAGGCGATTGCGCTCGCTTACGCTGATTTCCGATGCCTTGTTCAGCAATACTATGTTGCAGAATTCAATTTGCTGGATTACAAGATTTTCAAGGTCGTCTTCACCTATGTGTTTTTTTGTGAGGCTTTCTCCGCAACCAAATTCGTCCTTCATGCGCAATGCGTCAACTACGGTTACAATGCAGTCGAGGTAAGGAATACCATGTCGGATGTATTTTTCTTCGAGTGTTGGTATCGAGCAGATTGTCTGTGCAATTGGTAAAGGCTCGCATATTCCGCTGGCTTCGATTACAATGTAGTCGAACTTGTGCTGGCTTACAATGTCATTGAGTTGTTCTACCAGGTCCATCTTCAGCGTGCAGCAGATACATCCGTTCTGCAATGCAACAAGGCTGTCGTCCTTTTGGCCGACGACACCGCCTTTTTCTATCAGGTCTGCATCGATGTTTACCTCACCTATGTCGTTGACGATTACAGCGAACTTAATGCCTTTCTGGTTGGTAAGTATGTTGTTAACCAATGTGGTTTTCCCGCTTCCGAGGTATCCGGTAAGCAATAGTACAGGTATGTTATTTTTCTGCATGGTCAAAAATTTTTCGCAAAGATAATATTATTTACGATTTGTTGTGATGCAATGCATTGCGCCGTTATAAATTACCTAGATACAATTTTCATTGCCAAAATTTCCTTTCTCACATTGATGATATCCTTTTTTTACTATCTTTGCAGACAAAGTTGTTTGGAAATGAGAATAGCGAAGATATTGGCAGTAACCTTATTGTGCATTGTGCTTGATATGCATCTTGCCAAAGGTGACGAGATTGATTCCTTGTTGGTGGAATTTGACAAGAACCCAACGGTAATGCTGTCGAACAGGTTGATGCAATGCTTTGCAGAAAAGCAGATAGCCGAAAGTGCCATTACTTTCGACAGCAATGTACCTGCCGACACTTTGCGTAAGACCATCAGTTTCTGGGCTAGCGAATGGTACTTTGCCACACAGCGTTACGACAAGGGTTCCGAATATAGTTTGGTTGCTTTGCCGTTGCTACAGGCCAGTGGCGACAAAGAGAACGAGCGCGAATGTTTGAGCGTGCTTGCTATATGCTACATGCGTCAGTCGAAATACGACGATGCTATCAAATATGCCGAACTTTGCAATCATCTCGATCGCGAATCGGGCGACCCCGACCGTATCAGCGCGTCGTTTAACATCATAGGCTCGATATATGTTGCAGCTAAGCAGTCGCAGCAAGGTATCATCTATTTGCAGGAAGCCTTGGTATATGCCGAAAAAACTGGTAACCCTGTCCGAATAGCGCGCACTTGCGGAACTTTGTCGGAAACCGAGTTCTCTCTAGGTCATTTCGACAACGCAATCCAGTATGTCGACCGTGCAATTAAGCTCGACCGTCAGCATAACGGTGAAATGTACCTTAGCATTCATCTCGCACAGAAAGCTACTATCTTGGTGGAGATGGGGCACAGCAAGGAAGCCGTCGCTATTTTCGACACCATAATACCATTTTTCCGTAAATGCGGTAATCTGCAGTCGTTGGCTATCTCGTTGAACCAGAACGGTACTGCGCTTATGGCTCTCGGTCAGAAACGCCAGGCTGTCGATAATTTCAGGGAGGCTGCCGAGCTCTGCAACAAGATGAGCAATCCTCTCAACGAACTGCAAGCGCGAAAAGGTCTTTACGAGGCTTTATGGGATATAAATCCCGACAGCGCTAAGATTGAACTCGAAAAGTACAACGACATCAAGAACAAGCTTTACTACAGCGGTGCTACCGAAAGTCTAGCCCGATATACAGCCGAGTATGGCAACGAACAACTGTCGGACGAAAACCAAAAGGTAAAACATAACAATATATTATTAGGTGTAGGAATTTTGGTGTCAGTCTTGCTATTGGGGGTCATTGTGTTTTTCTACATGCGTGTCCGCAAACGTTCTAGGCTGCAGCAATTACGTTTGAACCAGATATCTCTCGACTTCAGCGAGTTGAAAACCAATTACGATCAGCTTTACGGAAAGTATGCAAATGCCATAAGGCCCGAGAAAAAAGACGCCGATGAACTTTCGGATAGCGACAAGCAGTTCCTTTCGAAGACAATGACTATCATCAACGACCAGATAGATGCTTCGTGCGTAAATGTCGACGAATTGTCGTCGAAGCTCGCCATGAGCACCTCGCAGTTCCGCCGTCGTCTGGCCGCAGTTGCCGACACTACGCCGCAGGCTTACATCACAAGCATCAGAATGCAGAAGGCCCGTAACTTGCTCGATACCGATTCGTCTCTTTCAATTCTAGACATTGCTATCCGTTGCGGTTACGACGACCAGTCGAGCTTCACCCGCGCATTCAAGAAATTCTTCGGCAAATCCCCAACCGAATACAAAGGAAAATAGTTGAAAGTTGAAAGTCTGTAGAGTCGTTGCGAGCAACGACCTCTACTATTCAAATCCTTGAATCTTTGAATCCTTGAATTTTTAAATTTTTAAATTAAAAAAATTCTTCCCCCCTGCGAAGCCCTAAAAACGGACTTATGCAAAATCTTACACTTGAAGCTAATGAAAATCAGTAGTTTGTAGATTCTGCACAATCTGCATTTTGCAACATTTTGCACAAACTTTGCTAGAAAATGCAAAACCAGTCTCCCTATACAGCCATAATTTTGCTTTCGAAAACAAACACAAATTAGTAATTAATTTTTGTAGTTGTAGACGAGAAAGAGAAATTAAGTAACACAAATAATAACATCTAAAATTTAATATTATGGTAAGAATGAGTAGTTTATTTAAGATGATGGCAATAGTAGCCATTATGTTCGGAGTAAGTTATAACGCCGAGGCTCAGTTGCTTGGCGGAATTGCAAAGGCAATAAAAAATAAATCACAGCAGTCAAAACAGGAAAAAGCAATGGAAACGCCTACAGGCGATGCAAAAGATGCAAAGAATGGTCCAGCAACTTTTTCTGTAGGTAGAGACGGCGAATTGCAAGCTTGTACATGGAATCCCGAAACACTCGAGATTACAATGCTCTGCGATATTGCGGGCAACAAGAAAGGCGATGTAATTAAGTACGACCCAAGCACTGGCAAGTTTACAAATAACCGTGGCGAGTACAAAGGTTCTATGAGTGAAGATGGGACTATTGAATCAATACATATTGGAACGATGAAGTTTGAGGTAAAAACTTATGGAAATACTACAAAGTATACCGTAAATAAAGATGGCAAGCAAATCGGTAATCTTACAGCAGACCATTTTGTTTCGTTAGCTATTATGGGGCCGTATACAGGTAACCCGAGCCGTTTGCTTACTGCGTATGTATATTATGGGCTTTTGCTTGACAAGAGAACATACTCAATTAATATATTGAAGTTCGATCCTGAATTAAAATATACTGTTGAGCAGTTGGATGACAAGGTTAAATGGATGGATCAAGAATCTATCAACAAAATTATGAAGTACGAATCGTCGCTTCCAGGAGCTGGTTTCAAGGAAACACATCCCGAGTTCAAGAACTGCAAGGTTGCTGCAGTTGGACTGATGAGCAATCAGTGGGCAGAAAGAACAGAAACAGATAGACAGGGATACAAACATTGGTTCTATGTATGTGATTATTGGGTTGTTTACGAACTCGCCGACGGACGCAATGTTGTTACATTCAGTGTTGCACGCGAAAATAGTAGATACGGCGATGTAATATCAAAGTGGCAGGTACACGATGGCGAATTTAACGAAGTTTCCGACTGGGTACGTAAATAATAAGTGTAAAACATTAAAAAGAAAATTGATATGAGAAATTTAGGAATGTATTTAAGAATGACAGCATTGATGGCTGTTATGATGGGCTTCTGCTTCAGTGCCGAGGCTCAGTTGGGAGGAGTGCTAAACAAGGCAAAGAACAAGGCCGTTCAACAGATTCAGCACAACCAGTCGCAGAACGACAAAACGCAGGACGATAAAAATAAGCAACAGAATTCAAGCACACAGACGCAGAATTCAAAACCACAGATTGCTAAGCAGCAGCAATCTTTAAGCCCTGTTGATAAGGCAGCAATGGAAAAGATGTCGAAGTTTGAAACTGCTGCCGATTACAATTTCCACGTTGCAACTACCGTTACCAAAGAGTCGGCGCCAGAGGACATTGCTCGTGCTTGCCTTTTCTTCGAAAACGCGCTTAGCCTTAGATATGGTATAGACTACGATGTGTTAGTAGGTGCATTGCCTCAGGCTAAATTTGTAATTGGTTATGTTTCTGGTGATTGGCCGCTAACAACTGGAGAACTCTACAAGATGGCTAGTGAGTTGTCAAAAAAGTCGCCGTGGAATAATTCGTCTTCCGACAGCGATGTCGTTTACGACTTTGTAAGTATGGCAGAAGGGGGCAGGTTCCAGTCATACGGCACCTTGTACAATATGTATGTAAAGACCGCGCTGGAGCAGGGCGTATCGCCGCTTTACGATATCAGCGGATATGTTCGCGAACAACTCGACAAGATGAACACCTGCAAGACAGTTGCCGCAAAGATGTGGTTCATTCGTGAAATCTTGCATTGGATTGATATGGAAATAGTTAACCAAGGTAAGATTTTCCCTACTGCCGAAAATCTTTATCTCAACGAATTGAAAGCCGCAATGGACCAGATGCCGGCCGATTCGGTTGCAAATCTTCCTATTAAGTTCCGCACCGCCGATGAACTCGACAAGGCTCGTATTGCACATTGTGAGAAGGCTACTAGATCGGTAAGTAAGCCGTCGTCGCGTGATGCTGTAATAGAGAAAAATCTCAAGACCCAGCTCAAGGCAAACTATCCGTCAATGCAACTTGTTGAAGCTTTTTGTCCTTCCGATGCTACTGCAAAATGGGACATCTCTAAAAATTCTGTCGGCATTCCCGAGTACCGTCTCAAATATGCCGAGGTTATCATTATTGACGATGAGCATCCGGGTCACAAGTTGGCTACACAGTACCCAATCCGTCAGGATTATATAGGTGGTGGCCAATACGGAGAATCAAGGTTTGTTGCCAATGCTACAACAGAGAAATATTTGTACGGAAAGTTCCATTGGTATTTTGTAAACTATTAGGATAATGGGCTAAAAGACTAGAAGAAGAAAAGGTTAAAAGTCTCGCTGCCCCCAATGCCTTAAGGTCTTTAAAGGCCTTAATGGCCTTAAAGATGGGGGCAAGACAGTGAGCCTGTTAGCCTTCTCGCCTTCGAGCCCAACCTAGAAACTTAGAAACGGCGTTAGCCATAGAAACAGCGAAGCGTAGAAACGGGCGCAGCCCATAGAAACTTAAAAACAACAGAATTATTAATTTTAAAATTTTATAGATATGAAAAAAACATTAGTACTTTTGGCAAGCATAGCATTCGCATTGGTAATGCTTTATTCGTGCAACAACGGCGCAAAAACCGAAGAATCAGAATCAAACTCTCCGTTTGTAAAGGGACAGTGGACGCTTAACTTCTTTGGCGAAATCACTACCTATCAGTTCAACGATGACATGACTGGAAAGTTTATTTCATCGAATGCTAGTGAAAGTTATGATTTTACTTACGAGACAACGACAGATTCCATATTCTTCACCAATGTTGCCGACAAATCGGTAAAGAGATATGCTTACTCATTTATCAATGATGACAAGCTGAGATTTAATTATCCAGGTCACAATATGGTATATGATCGCGAAAAGCGTAAGTAAACATGTAATCATTCCACCAATAATATTTTTAGATCGGCTGTAGGTTTGTTGTCCCCCAAAGCTTTAAGGCTCAGGTGGACAACGAACTCCAAGCCCAAGCAAAAACTTTTAATCTTTTGAATCGTTGAATTTTTAAATCATTAAATTCTTTAATATGAAGAAGTTATTATTATTTTTCGCCATTGTTTCTGTAGCAGGAATGTTGGCAAGTTGTAATGGCAATGGCAAGACTGCCGAAGCCTCAAGTGAAGAAAACGCAGCAGAAGCCGAAGAAATAGGAATGTTGCAAGGTTATTGCTATGTCGACCTTGGTTTGTCGGTAAACTGGGCAACCTGCAATGTAGGTGCAAATGCTCCCGAAGAAGTAGGAGACTATTTTGCTTGGGGGGAAACCTCAAAAAAGGACAACTATACTGCTGAATCCAATAAATATTTTGGAAAGCAAGGCGAATTTGCCCCAGAATATACCAAGTACAATAGTGACGACAATTTGACAAAACTGGAAGCCGATGACGATGCTGCAACCTCCAACTGGGGAACAAGCTGGCGTACGCCAACCAAAGATGAATTCAAGGAACTTATAGAAAAGTGCACTTGGACTTGGAAGGGTAACGGCTACGAGGTAAAGGGCGCAAACGGAAAATGCATTTTCTTTCCTGTTACCGGAACTTATAGTGGAGACAAGCTTTTCAATGAAAAGATAGACGGCTTTTACTGGGCAAGCACTATGTACTCATCCAGCAAAGCAGAATATATGGCATTCTC
>DBYO01000019.1:148600-212296 GCA_002310235.1 Bacteroidales bacterium UBA1184 | reverse complement strand
CAATTTTGTGCGGTATATGGGCGAAGAAGGGTTGGAAAGACCTATCTTATTCGCGAAACTTTTGGCTATAAGTTTACATTTCAACATGTTGGCGTTGCCAATGCAAGTATGAAAAGGCAGCTTTCAGCGTTCCGGAATTCATTGCGTGATGCTGGCCTCGAAAACTGCAATTTGCCAAAAGATTGGTTCGATGCGTTTGAAATGCTCCAGCGTCTCATTGTGCAGTCGAGCGACCGCAGGAAGATAATCTATCTTGACGAACTTTCGTGGATGGACACCCCGAAATCGAACTTCATAAGTGCATTGGAGCATTTTTGGAATGGCTGGGCAACTGCGCGGGCGGAGAAAGATATCGTGCTGATAGTGTGTGGCAGTGCCACTTCGTGGATTGTAAACAAGATTATGAAAAATCGCGGCGGACTTCACAACCGTCTGACAGAAAGCATACTGGTGCAACCGTTCACGCTTTCGGAATGTGAACAATATGTGCAGGTGCAGGACATTCCGATGAGTCGCAAGGACATAGTTGAGGCGTATATGGCACTTGGCGGCATTCCGTACTACTGGAGCCTTATGCGTCGTGGCGAAAGCCTCGCACAGAATATGGACAGGTTGTTCTTTGCTGACGACAGCAAGCTGCGCAACGAGTTTGAAGAACTATATGCTTCCTTGTTCAAGCGTCCCGAACCCTATATCGCCATAGTGGAAGCTCTGGCCACAAAGAAGATTGGTATGAGCCGCGACGAAGTTTCCGCAATGTCAGGAGTGGAGAACAGCGGTATGCTCACCAAGATGCTCGAAGACCTTGAGCAGTGCGGGTTTATACGGCGTTATCAAGCTTTCGATAAGAAAAAATATGGTGCTACCTACCAGCTAATCGACAACTTTACGCTGTTTTATTATCGTTTTCTACGTGTGGTCGATGCGGTTGCGATAGGCTACTGGTCGTCGGCAATCGATTGGCCAGAAATTTCGGCATGGAAAGGTCTTGCTTTCGAACGCGTGTGCTTATGGCATATTCCGCAAATTAAGAAGACATTGGGTATCAGTGGAATTGTTTCATCAGAATATTCGTGGCGAACATCCGTAACCGATGAGCACGACGGTGCGCAGATAGATTTGCTTATCGACCGTAGCGACAATGTTGTAAATGTATGCGAAATAAAGTTTTCGTCCGATGAATTTTCCATAACAAAGTCGGTCGAGCAAGGATTAAGGCGTAAGCTGTCCGTTTTCAAACAGGTTTCCGCAACTCGCAAGTCGGTGCATCTCACAATGATAACGACCTACGGCGTAGAGCGCAACGAGTACAGCAACCTCATGCAGTCGCAGATTACAATGGACGACCTATTCTGCTGATTTGTAATTTTAGTAAATTATAGGCATATTTTTGCGGTATAGTTTTCTAAAAATATGTTTTTGAAGGTGATTTTAGAAGATTATAAGAAGTTTTATTGTACATCTTTCATCGAAAGTCCAATCAAATCGACATAGTAACAAATATTTTTTTTCTGTCAGAACTCATTGCAACTTGTTCGTTTCCAATGAATAACGAACTTTACAAATTTGTAAATTACAAATAATTAAATTTTGAGACACAGATAACAAACATTTTGATATTGCTTAACTTTTGATGGATTTTTTTGATTTCTATATGCGTGGAAGTCAAAAAGTGCTTAGGCTAATAAAAAAATCCCCGCTGGGGAGGTTCAACAAATAATTATGAGTACAAACAAAAGAGCATCCTACGCAAGATTACGGCAGACGTTTGGAATAATTCTGAAAAAATGCAGCGCGGCAAGAATTTTCCTTCATCCACGCTGCTCATAATCCTTAAATTTGCAACACAAGTGCGATTTTTCAATCATTTTTTGTCTTGATTGACTTATTCTGTGTATGTTACTTATTTGGGAAATGAAGATTTTGATTTAGTTGATTAGTCGATTTTACGGAAGTTTGTTAAATAATGAATCTGGTTTCGTATCCTCAAAAACATCTTCTTCGATTTTACTAACAAAATTTTGAATATCACATTGTGCTTTAACGTCTTTGTAATTGTATTTTTTCCTACAAATCCATCCGGCAGCTTTAAATTCCTCTGAAATAGGATGAATTGTTATAGAACATAACGCTTCCGTCTCTTTTAGACCAACCCGCAAATCACCATTCGGGCTAAACTCGTATACAAAATCATATTCATTAGCCCCTTTTGTAATTTTCCTCTTGACTAATAACGTACCACCCCAATGATATTTTGTAGAACACACCAAATTGGTTTGCTCACAATTATAGGTATTAACCAACTCGTTAACTATTTCATCTCTATAACTATCAACCAATATCCAGTCGTACCATGATTTGGGTCTATATACATAGTAACAATCTTGCCAGTAGTACGCAAACCTTATTGCGCCCTTTTCCTGCATCCAATTTTGTAGAGAAGCATCCTTGTACAACTCCTCGTGCATTTTAGTTTCAAACGAATTGGATTTATTTGACATAGTTGAATTTGAGACTATGACTGAATTTAATGTTTGTAACAACAATGTTTCGTCAGTTAAAGAACACCAAGTGCACAATGCCTTTCGAACTATATCGTCAGATGCTAGCATTTTTTTTAGATAATGCTCTTTCTCGTCGCTATCGGTAAAACATCTATCTTTTATTTGCTCAAAATCTGTGTATTGGCTAATAAGTGCACGAAGGAGAATGTGGTCGATGCGATATTTGTCGCTAATTCCCCTATCATTAAATAAAAGATTTGCAATTTGAACACGATTCGTGAAATCATCAACACTCATTCCTGAAGAAATTAAAAAGCCAACAGAACCTTTAAAGAATAGATGTTTTTCTGCTTCAATAAATGCTTTTTCCCATTTTGGGTCTAATTTAATGAATCCGATTTTTTTGCGTTCTTCCTCAATTGCATTCTTAGAAGAAGTGGATGTAATCGTATATGGGAATTTTGCATAGATATCATCAGAATATGTTCCTAGTTCTTTAATCAATTCTAATACACCTATAGCACTTCTCCAACTATCAATGTCTGTATTTTCAACTATATTCCAAACTACACGCATCCATTGTGCAAATTTATCTGAAACAAAATCTTTATTACTTTTCAAATAAGCAAAAACACCATATAGTACAACTCGTTGAGATTGAGTGATACCTTTTTCTACTAAAAAACGGGCTCCCGTATCGTTCCATGAGGCCTTTGCCTTCTCAAATATTTCTTTGGCATTAGAAGAGAATCTATCCATTATTTGTTCAAAATTATGGATACAATCTATGTTCACCAAAGACTCAAATGGTTTTAGTTCATTGAAACTGTTTTCTTTTTCAAAGAACTTAAAATAATCCTCTTTGTCAATTTCTTTGTTGGTTGAAGAGGATTTAAAAATGTATTCAAATAAAAAATATCTATAAAACAGACTTAACAACAATGGATCTACTAATTTGTCTGTTGGGTTATCAGTATTTTCGTTGTAATGTTTTGTTATATCCCAGAGCATGTTGGTCCATTCGTTATCAATTTTGTTAGAGAACGCCATATAATATGGCATTTTACGACCGTTATAATCAACATATTTTGAGTTATCTTGTGGATTGAAAGATTCACTATCTTTCATCCAGCTTATTAAATCAGCCTTAAAGTTTTCAAATTCAGTTAATTGTTTGCCACGAGCATTCATCTTGATGTATAGTTCATCAGTAAGATTAAAATGGTTCAGCGGCAATATACTGAATCGTAAATTGGCAAGATTGTTATAAAGGCCAAGTTCGTTTTTGCCATAAAGTTCATGAATTTTGTCTATCATGTTTAGCATAGCCTTTATGGTAGGGTCTTGTTCGTAGGATTTAGCAAACCAAGAAAAGTCTTTAATTTGTTTGGAGATTTTTTCTTTCCCAAAATTTATGGACAATGGGTTGCTTATTGTTTCACAAAATCTACGAGAAGATGTTCGGGTTTCATAACTAAATTTTTTGAGAAGATCTAATAGTTCTGTTTTATCCTCTAACTCTCTGTTTCCTATATACCAATATAATAAAAAAAGTGAAGTTAAACGTTGTTGACCATCCAATGGCAACAAAATGTTTATCTTATGCTGGTTGATTTGTGTTTCTTTGATAGCACCATAAACAAAATCCATTTCCATTTTTGCATTTGACTTCAAATTATCAAATACACATTCAATGAAACGGCGACCTTTCTCATTAAAAACACTAGTGTTATTCTTTTTTATAATTCGCCCTTGCGCATAATCACGTTGGATACGCGGTATTACAACTTTTGAAATAGTTATATTCTTATTATCATCTATTTCAATTGGTGTGTTAAATAATGATTCGAAACTATATTTGTTCATAATTATTTCTTTATTAAATATTTAGATAATATTTCAACGAAATGGTTCATTGATATTTCAATGTCTTTTTCACCCCAGCGAAGATTATTGCCTCCAGTCAGATACTTTAAGAAAACATTTTTTGTACACAATGGAATAAATGAACCTATTTTGTCATGTTCGATAATTACTTTTCTTTTTGCTGGAAAAATAGCATTTCCATAACCACGGTTTATTGAAGCATTTAGTAACGTGAGATTGCCAACACAATTTTTTAAATCTTCATCAATGTTTTCTTCTCCAACTTTTTCTGTAATCCATTTTCTTTTTAAGTTAAAATCTGTTGAAGAAGATATGTTATCATCTTCGAATTCTTTTTTTGTTTTATCATCGAGAGCATCTAAAGCGACTTTCAACCATTCTTCTTGATCTTTTTTATCTTTCAATTCATTTGTTGTTTGAGAAGATATGTGCTCTATATCCCATTTATCATCTTTGAACAAATCAAATGGGAATCGATAATAGTCGGATTCTTTTTTCTGTAAAATAAACTCTATATTGTATAATAATAATAGCGAACGGAGTGTCTTTTTATCTGTCTCATACGAAACACTAACATTATATTTGCCATTATTATCATGATATTCTATATTTCCAATATGTTTCCGAACTAACTCAACTAGTTTTTCTTTAAATTCTGTTTTTGATGATTTTTTGTAGAGAGAGTAAATATCTACAATAGAAGTTCCAGCCCATATTAAATATCCAATATAATGATACCATTCATTGTCATTATACCAATCTTCAAAAGCGGAAAAATAATCTTTAATCTCATTCCAAGAATTCTCTACGGCTTTTGATAAATTGCCAGAAGGATCAAACTTTTTATTAAAGAAACGGAATGTGGCATATTGATCTGTTCCATATTTATTATCAGCTTCGCTATCATCTTTTTTTGCAACTTTGTACATTACATCAAATAGAAATTCTATTCTTGCAGGAATGTTTGAGTCGGTTTCATTTAGAAATGCCCAGAAGTTATTATTTTGTAAAGCATATTCTATAGAGTCCCATTCTTTAGCTATTTCTAGTTGGCGCAATTCCACTTCGTCACCAAAGTTTCGTTCCTGTAAAAACAATGCCTTAATAAGTTCAGCATTTGTTAAAGGAATCTTTCCAACATTCAGGCGTATAAAAGACTCAATGGAATCATCATTTGAAGATAATTCATACCAAATGATTTCAATAGGAAATTTATTATCATCATCAATCATAAATGCATTTAAAATAGAATCTCGTACAAATTTGGGCTGTTTCTGACCTTTAAACCATGATTCTATTGTTGTGTATGCCTTATGAATAAAGTAGGAATCAATACCAATGTAATCCTCTTTGTTAGTAATATTACTTAAGAAATTACGTGTTTCGTGTCGGGTCTCATATTCCAAAACAAATTTTGATTTTCCATATGACGAAGACAATGATTCTTCTCCCAAAAATTTTTCAAGATATGAAAGAATAATAAATATTGTTGTCAACCTTTGTTGTCCGTCAACAACTTCATACCATTTATTATCGAATTCGCTTTCCAATTGGTTGTTTTTGACAAATTCATCAGTACAAGTTTTAACCACAATTGGTTGAAGACAATAAAACTCTCCTTGCTGTTTGTTGGGCTTATTAATAAATTCCCATATGTCGTTTAACAAAT
Organism: Bacteroidales bacterium UBA1184; assembly: GCA_002310235.1. GTDB lineage: Bacteria > Bacteroidota > Bacteroidia > Bacteroidales > ML635J-15 > Bact-19. The sequence goes on along the minus strand of DBYO01000019.1, from coordinate 206,236 downwards.
CATTTACCTGTTGTTCGGTCCATCTGTAACCTCGTTGATAACTTGGAATAAAGAAGTTTAATTCAAGGATGTCATTGATTTTTTTTAAAGCAATTTGATTATTCATTATATTTTCGCTAACTGATTCCAATTCAATCTTATTTTCTGCCATATTTTAGCATTTTTAATTACAAAAACATTTTCCATCATCTTCCCTTCTTCCGCTGAAGTCCATAAAACAGATTTCGAGAAAAACGACCTCACAAATTTAATACAATACGTCCATCTCACAATCAACATTTCTAATTATTTTCGATAGAAATCCACCATTGCTATACCATAAATTACATCTCGTGATAGTTAAGTAATACAGTTTCAATATTATAGCTTGTGCATATCTTTTTTTCGACAAAGAAAAGTAATAGATACGCCAAAATATGTCGCAGAATTTAGAAAAAAAATGTTGCTTTTTTTGCCATTTTTCAACCTTTTGAAAATAAACATGTTGACATTTTTCGGGGCGACTTTTTCCGATTGCCATACACTTTTCGGGGCGACTTTTCGGCGCAAAGATACACTTTTCGGGGCGACTTTTGCAAGAAATATGATAAAATTTTTCGGCGGTGGTTATGTATAACGGAACTTCTGCCTTTGCAAAAAACGGAGCCAGATTCTGCACTTCGACTTCGCTTGCTTCGGTCCTTCGATACTTCGACTGCTCAGTAACCGCAGGCTCAGGGAGCGAAGCTCAGCACATCGCAGTGAGCAGTTCAGCATGACAAGTGTCGTTTTTGCTGCAGAGAAAGCATGATTCTGGTTACACATTTTATGAATATCCAAAATACTTTACAACTTGTTGATTATTAAAACTATTTCACATTTTATGAACCATTTTTAGAGCAAATCCACACATTTTATGAACCATTTTTGTAGCAATTTTACACATTTCGTGAAGAACGGAATGAAAAAACTCCCCACTTTGGGCAGGGAGTTTCAGCTTTTATATTATTATGAATAGTTTTTCGTCTTTACCACAAACTTTCTTCCTTCCAGAACTTTATCCATTTCTGCTGGTCTTCGAGGGTTTCGTCGGAATATTTGCGCTTGTGCTCTTCTTCGATGGCGACAAGGATGCTGTCATCTTCCACTTTTTTGAGTTCCCACTCCAGGTAGTCATAATAGCGCGAGTCGATTCGCTTATATTTCCGTACCACTTCGGCACCGACTTTCAGCAGTTCGCTCAGCAGCTTCACAAACTCATCGCGACGGAGCAACATGACGCGCACGTAAACTTCGGAACCCATCAGTGTAGTAATGTAATCCATAATGGAATACTGTATGACATTGCGGTAGGTATCTTCGCGGTCTTCGGCATATTTGGCAATGGCTCGCTCAAGGTTGCCACCTCCCTGGACAAAACTTGCCAACTCAAAAATCTTCTTTTCAATGCTAGTGTACTTATATTCGCCTCCCAAGCAGTCCCAATATTCGCGAGTTGCAAAGTAGCCTTCATATTCTTCAATCGGAGTGTTCTTGTCAATATACATGGCTTTAATTTTTTTAGTTTCTTACGACAACAAATGTCGTACAAGGTTATGACAAAACTTGTCGTAGGTTGTGAAAAAATTTAAAATTGAACGTTATAACTTCGTTTGCAAAGTTTTAACGAAATATTATGGACGTTGTGGCACGCTTTGTGATATATTTGTTTTCGCAAATTTCTTAAAAACAGATGACTATGAAAAAGTTGGTTTTGTTTGCAGTTATGACCGTTGCGGTTATGTCAGCTATGGGTGCAAATGCAGAGTTTTTTGCTTCTCAAAAGAATTTGATGGATGTTGTTGCCGTCAACAATGACGGCGATGTCGATTTGTATCTCGATTGTTTCGAAAATGCAGTGAAATCCAAGGATATGGAATTGGCGGCGAAAATCGCCAATATCCTGTACGGCATGGACATGAATGCAGCCCAGCAGAAGCGTTTCTCTGCTATTGAAAATAAGATTTCGAAGAAGGACTACCGCGTGTATCGCGACAATTTGAGGTATTTTGCCTCAAAATCATCGCCTGCGCAGGATGACTACTACGATTTCTACGTTGAACCTTATGCCGACGACAATACTTATGATGACGATCAGTCGTTTGCTGATGAGATTGTCGATGCTTTTTCGTCGTTTTTCAACGATTTAGGCGTGACGGACGCTGATTCCGCGTCATCGTGGCATTACGAGCGTCACGATACAATTGCCGGAGGTGGCATGTACGATGTGTTTGTCGATGCTTTCAGCAACTTTTTGTATGGTGACGACAATGCAAATATGAATACCAAGTCGGCTGCTGACGAGTCGGAAATGGACGAATTGCTCGACCAGTACGAGAATTATGTCAACTTGGCAGTAGAGGCTTTGCGCAATGTGATGCGTGGCGACGAGGCCGCCATGAACGATTTCGAGAAATACAGCCAGGAGGCGTCTGCTATATCGGATAAGCTGACCAAAGGTGGCGGTAACATGACATCGAAGCAGTTCAAGCGTTACATGCACATCTGGGGAGATATGGTAAACGGACTGTTCTAATAAGTTGAAAGTTGAAAGTTAAGAGTTGAAAGTTGGATTATAAGCGATAGCCCCATTGAACTTTGAACGTTGAACCAGAAACGTTGAACCAGAAACGTGAAACCAGAAACATAGAAACCAGAAACCATCAAACTATTTCCATGCAATTTGACACAATCATAGTTGGAGCAGGAGCTTCGGGACTGCTGGCGGCAATTTCGGCTTGCCGAAGCGGTGCCAATGTGCTCATTGTCGAGAAGAATGCCCGTGCGGCACGCAAGCTGATGATTACAGGCAAAGGGCGTTGCAACGTGACCAATTCCGACGACATCAAGGGATTCATGAATAACATATACCCCGAACCAAGGTTTTTGTATCCTGCTTTCAAGTCGTTTTTCTCGTCCGACATACTTTCCATGCTCGACGAGGCTGGTGTTGAGGTCGTGCTTGAGCGCGGTGGACGCTATTTCCCGGCTTCGGGAAAGGCTGTCGATGTGGTTGATGCTCTTGTGGCGACTGCACGTAGGGCAGGGGCGAAATTCATGTTTTCGACCTCTGTAACCGAGATTATTGTGGCGAATGGCGCCGTCTGTGGGGTGAAAGTTCGCGATGCAAGTGGCGAAACGACTTTACATGCCGACAAGGTTGTGGTGTGCACAGGCGGAAAATCGTATCCGCTCACAGGCTCTACTGGCGACGGCTATATGCTTGCCCAGAAATGCGGACATTCGGTGTCGGAAACACTTCCTGCCTTGGTTCCGCTTGTCGGCAAAGACGACTTCTTTGCAAAACTCAACAAACTGGCGCTCAAGAATATTTCTGCAACATTGTTTATCGACGGCAAAAAAGCATTCGAGGAGTTTGGCGAACTGGAATTTACAGATTTTGGCGTTACGGGACCTGTAATTCTAACCATGAGTCGCTGGGCTGTAATTGCTTTGCACGAAAAACGCGAAGTAAGCCTTTCTATTGACTTTAAGCCAGCCCTCGATGAGAAGAAGCTCGATGCCCGTATCCTCCGCGATCTCGATGCCAATGGCAAGGTAAAACTGAAGGCTTTGTTCCGCGAGTTGTTGCCTATGCAGATGATTCCGGTGTTTATCGACTTGGCAAAGTTGGATGGAGAAAAGCTTGCCTGTCAGGTTTCGGGCGACGAAAGACGCAGGATTGTCGCTCTGATGAAGAACTTTGCCTTCGACATTGTAGGGCATCGCGACTTCAACGAGGCCATTGTCACAAGCGGAGGCGTGTCGGTTGACGAAATCAACCAGAAAACTATGGAGTCGAAACTTGTAAAAGGTCTTTTCTTTGCAGGCGAAGTGCTTGACGTTGACGCCAATACAGGTGGTTACAACTTGCAGATTGCCTTTTCGACAGGTTGGCTGGCAGGGAAGATTTGAAAATATAGAAATGACAAAAAATCATCTTGATATTTGAAAACAATGTGTAACTTTGCCTTCAGAAAAGGTAATTCTATGACCGATAAATATCAGATACCATTCATAAATGCATGCATCCGCGCATTTGCAAGGCGTGTCGGATTGCCTGTAAAAAACGTTTTTCAATATCTTTATCGGTTTAAAGGCGTTGACTTTCTTGTAGAATTTTATCCTACATTGCATTTGCAATCAGTAGAAGATACTGTTGACGATCTAATTGTTATATGTAAGAAAAATGGAGGCACGCTAGAATGAAATTGTATCATGGTACAAATGTAGAGTTCAACGTGATAGACCTTACAAAATCCAATAAATTTAAAGATTTTGGACAAGGATTTTACTTGACTGACATAAAACAACAAGCTATTGAGTTGTCACAGAAACGTGCCATTCGTGATGGAGGTATTCCTATTGTTCAAGAATATGAGTTTGACGAGAGTTCTCTAAGTGGTTCAAAGTTGAAAGTATTGCGTTTTGATAATCCAACTGCAGAATGGGCAGAATTCATATATAAGAACAGAAGTCGCCGCAGTTCAGAGTTTACTCATGATTACGATATTGTTATTGGACCGATTGCAGATGATGGCGTAGCCTATTTGCTTGATCGATACGAAGAAGGTTCATATACTATTGAAGAACTTGCCAACGAACTAAAATACAAGAAACTAAATTGTCAATATTTCTTTGGTACTAATCGTTCTGTTTCACTTCTAAAACGAATCAAATAAGATGAGCCAGCAACAACAGCAGAACTTTCTGATAGCTTATACGATTGATAGGATGACAGAGTTTCTTATCGAAGATTATAACTTGACAATTGCGACAGCTTTACAATTTATCTATAATTCAAGCACTTACCAGAAACTCAATCAGACTGAAAATGGTCTTTATGAGCAAAGTCCATCATACGTGTATGAAATACTTAATAAAGAGTATCAGTTAGGGCATATTGCATAGTATATAATATAACAATCTTATATAAGTATTCTCGTTTTCTTCCTATACTCGGCGTAGCCAGGCTTGTTTTTCATCTGGCGTTTTTCCATCAGCGGAACACTGATTCCCAAGAACAAAGCCGTCATTGCTATCGGACAACATACAAACCAGTTGAAGCCATTGAGCGAAGCGTACATAATCCAAATACCCCACCAGAATTGTATTTCTCCAAAATAGTTGGGATGACGACCGTGTTTCCATAGCCCCACGTTGCAGTATTGTCCTGGGTGAGCAGCACGGAAATCGTGAATCTGCTTGTCGGCTATAAGCTGAATGGTTGCCGAAGATAGACAAATGACAAAACCAAGCCAAGTAAGTACGTTGGCGGTTTCAGTAGCTTCGTAAAGCATAAGTCCGGGCAGCATGGCGGCAAAAACAACCAACGTCGGCACCATGTTCAATCCAAAGAAATTGATAAGATGGAAAAGTATCGGATGTAGATTGCGATATTGCGTGTATCGCCAGTCTTCGTGAGCTATGCCGTGGAAGGTAATGGCCCAGTTGCGTGTGAGTCGGAATCCCCAGTACCACGAAGCAACAAGTAGCAAAATGACTGGAATCGACCATGTGTGCGAAAAAAATCCCCAAAGCAGAAATGCTATAGGCGGAAAAACACTCCAGTACGGGTCGTAAACAGATACATTTTCGTACAATAGGCCGAAAAGCCATACCACTATCGTTGCCAGTACATCGGCGCAGAAAAGTGCCCATATTGGCGAATTAAGCGCGCTGTTAAGCTTGATAAACAGGATTACTCCGGCAACTGTGGCGAGAATATAGATGGCAGCGATAAGAGCAATGCTGCATGATTTTGAATAATTACGTTTCATATTAACAAAATGAGGCGCAAAAATAATTTTTTTGTCAAGAACAATGCGTTTTGATTGGAATTTTTCTGCTGGTCGTGCCAGCAAGAGAATCCGTGCTCCTACTGAAAACATAATAAAACTGCAAAAAAATTGACATTACTATACAATATCCATATTGTTTTTTCCGTTCTTGCATCGAAACCTAATAAATTATAGAAATATGAGACGCGCATTTATTTTGTTGTTCGCCATGTCTGCCATTGCAGTTTCGGCACAGAAGGTACAGAATGTCAAAATGAAGGACATTGAAAAATCGTTGGTGAAAATATCGGAATCGGTATATGTTTCGAAATACGAAGTAAGCAACAAACTATACGGAATGTTCCTTTCCGACCTTAAAAGAAGTGGGAAAACCGATTTGTATGCAAAATGTTATCCCGACACAACAAAATGGCACACAAAATATGCCTACAACGAACCGTTTGTAACTTTGTATCACGCACATCCGGCATACTTTAACCATCCAGAGGTAAATATCGACAAGAAGTCGGCTGAAGAATTTTGCAAATGGTTGACCGCCAAATACAACGACGGAAAAAAGCACAAGTTCGAGAACATCGAATTCCGCCTTCCAAACGAAGCAGAATGGAAGGCTTTTGCTTCTACTTGCACCGTATTAGAGCCAAAAGCTGACTTTTTAGGGCCCAAAGGAATTTCAGCCAACACGGTCGGCAATATCTCCGAAATGACATCGGACGGCACTGCACTCGGTAACAACTGGGCCGGCAAAGAAATCAGTATGCCGGAGCCATGGGTAGGCTTCAGGATTGCTGCTACGGTGAAGTAGCGAATATTTACTTCAAAAACATTCTTATCAGCTTGTCCTTCCAACTTGCGTACGGCTGGTAGCGCATCGAGATGTCGAGCCAGGTGTATTTTTTCACCACCGACTTTGCATGGCTGAATGTCTCGAAAGTCTTTTTGCCGTGGTAGCTGCCCATTCCGCTGTTGCCAACACCGCCGAAAGGCAGATTGTTGGTGGCAATATGGATGATGGTGTCGTTTACGCAGCCTCCACCAAATGGAACTTCGCGCAAAAACTGCTTTTCCACCTTTCTGTCGCTTGTGAAAAGGTATAATGCCAAGGGTTTTGGTCGGCTCTTTATGAAATTGGCGGCTTCGTCGGTGTTCTCGATTACGATTATCGGCAAAACAGGACCAAAAATTTCTTCCTGCATCACGGCATCGTCGGGCGTAACATTGTCGAGGATGGTCGGTTCAATCTGCAAGGTTTCTGCTTTCAGTCGGCCACCATATACGACTTTTTCTTTTGCAATAAGTCCCGAAACTCTGTCGAAATGCTTCTGGTTCACCATCTTGCCGTAGTCCTTGTTGGCAAAGATATCCTCGCCGTACATCTTGATTGTTTCTTCTTTCAGAAGTTTCACAAACTCATCGTGTACCGACTTTTCGACAAGGACATAGTCCGGTGCTATGCAGGTCTGCCCGCAGTTGAGGAACTTTCCGAAAGTTATGCGACGTGCTGCTATGCGCAGATTGGCGGTATGGTCGATTATGCATGGCGACTTTCCTCCAAGTTCCAGAGTTACGGGCGTAAGATGTTTCGAAGCCTTTTCCATCACCAGTTTTCCGACGGTTACGCCGCCAGTGAAGAATATGTAGTCGAACTTCTGTTCCAGAAGGTCGGCATTCTCGGTACGGCCTCCAGTTACTACGGCAATGTATTCTGGATCAAATGTTTCGGAAATCAGTTTTTGCATTACTGCCGAAGTTTCGGGTGAGTATGCCGATGGCTTTACGACGGCGCAGTTGCCTGCCGCGATTGCACCGATAAGCGGTTCAAGCGTTAGCAGTACCGGATAGTTCCATGGCGACATTATCAAAACGACTCCATATGGCTCCTGCACAATCATACTCTTGGCGTGGAAATTGGTCAGCGGTGTGCATTTACGCCTTGTACGAGCCCACGAACGCAGGTGCTTCCTGGTGTATGTTATCTTTTCAAGCAATAGTCCTACTTCGCACATGTAGGATTCGGTTGCCGACTTGCCCAAGTCCTTGTGAATGGCTTCGAGAAGTTCATTTTCGTGCTTTTTTACCGATGCTTTCAGCTTGTCGAGAGCCTCAAGCCTGAATTTTATGTCGAATGCCTTATTTGTTGCAAAGAATTTTCTTTGTGTGCCGACAATCTGTTCTATGTTCATAGTTTAAGTTTTGTTTGCAAAGTTAGTTTAAAATTGTTATTTATAGTCGTCATTTCGGAAGGTATAATGAACCAGCGATACATAGTGGAGCTGTGCGAATTAACCTATCCGAAATCTCCCATTAGTAAGGAGATTCCGCATAAACGAACTCGCATGCAACGTTCCTTATGCTGCTCGTTCAGTTTTGCGGAATGACGGTGCTTTATCCGCATTCCCCACCATTCCAAGCCTATACAGCTTTTCCAATTCCTTCTTGTCCATAAGTCTTGGCACCGGATAGGTCGGATTTGCTTCGGCATCGGCGTAGGCAGCCATTTCTGGAATATCCTCTTCGCGTATATCGCTGAGTGTACGTGGAATACCCATCTTGTCGTTCATTTCCTGAATCCAGTCGATGAAAAGCTTTGCGGTCTTCTCGTCGCTTTCAAAACTAGTGACAACTCCCGACTTGCGAGCCAATCGTGCCAGTTTCTTATAGGCGCATTCGCCATATTCGCGAAGTATTATAGGCATAAGAACCGAATTGGCAAGTCCGTGCGGCGTTCCATATTTGCCACCTAACGAATGAGCAACTGCATGGATATAACCGACATAGCTCATCGAGAATGCCAGTCCTGCACGGAAGGATGCTTCGAGCATGTACTGGCGTGCTTCAGCATCGTTGCCATCGGTGTAGGCGCGGTACAAATATTTACGTATCAGCAGCGTTGCTATTTCTGCATTTGCAGCCGACGTCTTGTTGAGCGACCCGCCAATGTATGCTTCGACGGCATGAGTGAGCGCGTCCATACCTGTGGTGGATGTCATTTTCTGCGGCAGTCCGGTTGTCAATGTATAATCGTGTATTGCGTATGGCGGAATCAGGCAGAAATCGCTGATTGGATATTTGTAATTCTTTTTGCTGTCGGTAATTACGGTTGTTACTGTCGCTTCGCTGCCGGTTCCTGCCGTGGTAGGGATTGCAATTATTGTCGGCAACTTTTTGTGTACTTTCAGAATTCCGCGCATCTGCGGAATTTGCTTCTTGGGACGAGCGATTCGGGCTGCAGCACCTTTTGCGCAGTCCATTGCCGAACCTCCGCCCAGCGATATGAAACCTTGCGCACCTTTTTCCAAGTACAGTTTTCTTACTGCCTCTACATTCTCGATTGTCGGATTGGGGACGGTGTCGGCGTAGGTGGTAAAATTAATTCCTGCGCCAGAAAGTACATCTTCGATACGTTTCGCCAAGCCAGCCTTTACCAAACCCTGGTCGGTGACGAAAATTACATTAGTGATATTGTTTTTGCGTAGAATTTCGGGTATGTCGTTTATGCTTTGCTTTACGACCGGATCCTTATACGGCAGGAGTGGCTGTGCCATGTGAAATGCACCCTGATATGTCCTGCACCAAACTTTTCTTAAAATGTTCATACTTTTCCCTTTCAAAAAATTGCCGCAAAGGAATAGCTTGTTTTTGAGTTGGGATTAAAAATGTGGCAAAGCCTTGTAGTTCGGGGGTGTTATGTAGGTTTTTAGGGGCGAAAATCTTCTCCGTGGGGTGAAATTTTTCAGGTGGGACGATTGAAACGGTCTCTGTGGGACGAAAAACGATGGTATGTTGTACGGGAATCAACGCAAAGCATTGCATCGTACAATGAGCGTTCTGCAGTCGTTGTACGCGAATGGTCTATGAATATTTGAATGTTTTTTCCGTTCGGAATAAATCCACATACGTCACTAGAAGTCGTTGCACGCAACGACTCTACTATGAATATTTATTTTGTTCGGAATAAATCTACATACGTCGGCAGGTGGTCGCTGTAGCCGCCTTGGTATTTGTAACCGACGTAGGTGCGGAATACCTGTTTGCCGGTATAGCCCTCGTCGGGAACGAGCATAAAGTCGGGATTGAATATGTGGGCATCGTCCTTGGTGGTATGAATAGTGTTTGTTGTATCGAGTAATGCTCCCGAGACTATTATCTGGTCGAGTATGCCCCATTGTCCGTGGTACTTGTGTGTGCCTAACTTTTTGACTTCCTGTAAGTAGTATGAGAGATTGTATAGTTTGTCGCACTTGATATTATCGAATTCGGTCTCGGTTTTTAATCCGTATATTAGGCTTTTGTCGGTGGGATAGTCGTTGAGGTCGCCTACAATGACAATGTTTGCATTTTTGTCGGTCTTGAAAATCGAGTCGGTTGCATGTTTAACAAGTCCGGCGACGAATAACCTCTTTTCTTCGGTTTCCATTTGTCCGCCCCAACGCGAAGGCCAGTGGTTTACAAAGATATGCAAGGTGTCGTTGCTATTGGTTGTGCCCTTTGCGTATAGAATGTCTCGCGTGGTTCCGCTACCTATATTCGACGGATATTTCACAGGAATAAAAGTTTCGGAAATAGGGGTGAAGAACTTTTTCCTATATATCAGAGCTACGTCTATACCGCGAGCATCGGGCGATTCTTTGTGTATTATACGGTAGTCGGACTTGTAGAGAGGTGTTTTGTTTATCAGATCTTCGACGACCTTGCGGTTTTCGATTTCGCTAAGAGCCACAATCTGAGGTAGTTCCCAGCCGCCAGCACCTATTATTACTTTTGAAAGATTTGTGAGTTTTTGCTTGTAACGGAACCCTGTCCAGTATTTTGCGCCCTGCGGAGTGAACTCATCGTCGTTTTTCTCCGGGTCGTTTATGGTGTCGAAAAGGTTTTCGGTGTTGAAGAACATTATTCTATACGAATCGCGCACCAGCTGTTCGTTGAACTTGTCGTCGGTGCTGTTTTTGCTTGTATTGCACGATACCGCAAGTGCTATGGCAAAAATAATTATCGATGCGATTATAGGTAACTTCTTCATTTTCTTTTGAATATTGAAAATAGCTTTGTTTCTTCTTCTGGAATGTATTCGTAGGCTCCGATATCGGGTTTGCCGTCGAATGTTATTCTGTTAGTGCCTTCGTGGTCAAGAGGAATAGTCTCCGAAATTGCAATTTTGGCTCTGTCTTTTGCTGCCGATACCTCTAATATATTATATAGGTATGGTTTGGTTGTAGATTCAAATTGTGGGTCCTCGTTGAAAATATTGTCGATAAAGGAATTCGGCGCCATCTGTACAAGTTCCGAACTGTTTTCGTATTTTATCAGGCAGTTGTCGAAAAGTATATTAGCCGAAGCTCCGCTTACGAAATCGAACCCGACTTCGTTCTTGTTGTATCCGTATATTATGCAGTTTGCAAAATAAGCACCTTCGAGGTCGCGGTAAGAGGTCTGGATGTTGCCGTTTGCATCGCGGTAGGTGTAGTAGTTGTTGAGCGAGAGCTGTGGCGTCTGGCGTACACCGACAGAGTAGTTTGCCATCGTACAATGTACAAACGAGTATTTTCCGCCAATCCAGCATGCAACTGTGTATTGTGAACTATTGGCAAAGACGCAGTTCTCGGCTTCCACATGTGCTCCTAAGGCGTAAAGACCAGCAATCTTTGAATTTTCGATATTTGTGTTCTTCATTTTTAGTGTCGGTGCATCAGCTGTTACGACAGAATCGACCTGCACTCCGATGAGGGCATTGGTGATGTCGGTGTTGTTGAGAACATTGTAACGCGATCCTGCAAGAAAATGTATTCCGCCGTAAACACCGCGAGTATTGCCTACTTCGTCTTGCAGGTATGCACCCCATTGACCAGGTGTGTAGCGATAGTATTCTTCGAGTCTGTCACCTGTGAAGGTTATGCGATTGTCAACTTCTCCGAGTGATTTAAGCGTGCCTTTTACGAATAGGCTCGATTTGTTGTGAAAATATACTTTGGCTCCAGGCATTACCGTAAGGGTAGTCATGGTGTCAACCATTGCCGAATTGTAGATAAGCACAGGCTTGTCGGCTGTCCATGTTGTGTCTTGGGTTATCATGCGACCGCTCAATAGGGTTACATTTTGTCCAAAGGCAACCAGGTCAACGTCCTGTGTGTTTCCGTTTGATTCAAATATTATTGAATCCTGCTCCACCATGTCGTCGGTAGTTGGATTTATTGTAACCTCGACAAAAATGAAAATAGAATCGCCAGGAGCAAGCGTATAGTTTTCTAGTCTGTAGTTCTTTCCTACACTATTACCGTCGATATTCAGTCTGTATTTCGAAGAGCTGCCGCGTCCCAAGTACATTCTGTCAATGTTGATTGACTTGTTTTTGTTCGAGTTTTTGACGATTAGATATTTGGTAGTGCTGCCAATTCCTGTGAAAATTGTGTCGAACTGAACTGTGTCGGTAGAGAACAAGAGTTTGTCGGCAGGGTCCTTTGTGAATATTTCTTTACGGCACGATGATAAAAACACCGATATAACCATCAGCGCAATCATCAATATTGCCAGTTTTTTGTTCATGCAGGTAAAACGTAATTTTTGCTATGGTATTGCCTTTACTTCAGCAAAAATACAGTTCCTTTCTCTTCGTGTGGTTTGCCAGTGAAATCTAGGAATTTACAAACCCAGTTGTATGCACCAGCTGTAGCGATACGGTCGCCTTTCTTTACGTCACCTTCGTTGGTGCCGTCCCAGCCCATACTTTCAGGAGTTTCCATGTCGAATCTTGTAGTCTTGAACATTCTTTCACCCCAGCGATTATATACTACAAGAAGGAAGTTATCCTTGTCGATGCCGTTTCCACTTATATAGAAGTAGTCGTTGTCTCCATCGCCGTTGGGAGTGAATGCTGTAGGAGCATAAAATGTATATAGATCGGTTATCTTGAGTTTCTTGTAGGCGGTGTCAACGCATTGGTGCTCGTTTCTTGCGACAAGCATAGCTGTGTATTCGCCAGCATTTACGTATGTGTGTATCTGGGTTTCGTTAGTCCAAATGCTGGTATTTCCGTCGCCAAAATCCCATAGGCAGGTTGTTGCGCCTTGTGTGTAGTTGGTGAACTTGACTTCGTTGTCGAGTACATTTGTAACATCAGGATCCACTGCAAATTCGGCTCTAGGCACGTCATGTATTATTATCATGTTGTTCTTTGTCTTTGTATTGCTGCATCCATAGGAAGAGGTTATAGTCAGCGATACGTTGTATGTGCCAGTTTCTTCGAATGTCTGTTTGGGGTTCTTTGCGGTTGAAGTTCTGTCCTCTCCAAAATCCCACAAGTATGTCTGTTGTATGCTATCGTCAGAAATTTCGTAGAATTGGAAAGTTCCTGGAGGGCACGATTTCGATTTGTCTGAATAGAATCCAACGTCTGGCAGAGGATGAACAAGTGCGTAAACCGAATCTGTTGCTGTTGGTGAGCCGCAGGCGTCGCTTATGGTAAATCTGTAGAATCCAGACTCTGGTGGATATAGGTTGTATGGAGTGTTTATTATTCCAAATTGTTCAGATGTCAATCTGTAAGGTCCACCGTTTCCTCCGCGGATTTCTACGTCGAATCTTATTGGTTCACCTTCGCATACTTCGTCGTTTTCTTGTGTTACCGAAACTATCTCGATAGGAGGATTGACGTTTACTGTCATTTGTTTCGGCGCAACGGTGCATCCGTTTACATCGGTTACATTCAATGTGTAGGTTTCGCTTTCTGTTGGTGATGCTGTGAAATTATGTCCGTACCAAACAAATCCGTTAGGACCTGTCCAGACAAATTCGTACGGACCTAAACCTCCAGTGGCGTTGGCGTAGGAGTGGAAAGTTTCGCCTATGCATATCGTACCTCCGTTTGGTATTGGATTGGTAACGTATATGGCTTCGGGTTGATCAACGAAAGTGGTGCTGGTTTGAGAACATCCGTTTGCATCGGTTACAGTTACTGTGTGGTATCCTGCACCGATTGATACATGGGCATCGGTTTGTCCGTCATCCCATTGGTAGTTGTATTCGCCTCCGTTCAGAGGAACTCCACCAGTTACATCGGCTTGTGCAAATCCATCGGTGTATCCGAAACATGTGGCAGGTCCCGAAAGAGTTGCTACATACATAGTGTCAGGCTCGGTTATTACAAACGAAGTGCTACCAGTGCATTCGTATAAGTCGGTAAGGCTTACTGCATAACTTCCAGGGCAAAGGTTCTCGATGTAGTCGGTACTGCTTTCCCATGAATAAGTGAATGGAGGAATACCTCCTGTTATGGATAGCGTTGCTGAACCTGAGCATTGTCCGTGGCATAGTATGTCGTGGCTGTTAGCCGTCATTGTTATGGGCTGGCTTACGATGACTGTGGTTGTCTGCGGATTGTTGGTGCAGTTGTTGGCATCGGTTACGGTTACGGTGTATGAAGTAGTTTCTTCTGGCGAAACTATTCTGTTTGAAACTGCTGTTAAACCATCGTTCCAGATGTATGTGTATGGTGTTGTGCCGCCCGTTGCGTTTACCGATATCGAAGCTTCGCTTCCGTGGCATATTCCCTGATTGGGAGTAATGGTGTAGAGGAATCTTGACGGCTCAACTACAGAAGCAGTAGCTCTTGCTGTGCATTGATTGCCGTCGGAGACTGTTACCGAATAGGTGCCAGGAATTAAGTTGGTCACAGTTGCAGTCTGCATGGTTGTTGACCAGTTGTATGTGAACGGAGCCGTTCCTCCTGTTACGTTTGCAGTCATTGTACCATCATTTCTACCAAAGCAGGTTACGTCGGTCTTGCTGATGGTCACATTTACCGAAGGAGCTGGTTGTATTTGGAATGATTGTGATAGAGAGCATGTGTTGTAAGTATCGGTTACGGTTACAGAATATGTACCCGAACTATAAATTGGAATAACTTGTGAAATAGCACCTGTTGACCATTCGAAAAAGAATGTATTATGGACGCCATCGCCTCCATGTACAATATTCACAGCTGCCGTGGACTCGGTTCCATCGCACATTACTTCGGAATGCGTGACGGTGAATTCCAGTTCGTTGCTGTTGCAATTACGCCTTACTGGTTGTTGGGCATTTGTGTAACTTGCTATAAAACAGCAAAGTATCACAAATAATATGTTGATTAACTTCTTCATCTTTCTAAATGTATAGTTACACTTATATTAGTGAGCAAACATACAATATTTTTTTGAAACCAAAAACAAAAAAAAGCAAAATAATTGTGTGCTAAATCTTTATCAAATAACGTAGAGCTAAATAAAAGGTTGTCTGCTATATTGAAAATAGAATTTGTGAGGTTGGTAATATGTTGTTTATTAAGGGATTGTTTTTTTGCTTATTTTGTTTCTGCAAATTTTCTCAAGGATATTTCGTCGAGTCGTTGTACTGTCCATTCGCCCATAGGAATGGCTCCGATTGACCTATATACTTTTAGCGCTGGTTTGTTCCAGTCGAGGCATATCCATTCCATGCGTCCGCAATTTCGTTCTATGGCAATTTGAGCGAGGTATTTTAATAATGCTTTTCCATATCCAAGACCTCGTTTTTCGGGGATGACGAACAAGTCCTCAATGTATAGACCTTTGCGTCCCACAAATGTTGAGAAATTGTGGAAGAAAAGTGCAAAGCCGACTATGTTTCCATCTTCTTCTGCAAACACAACTTCACCGGCTTTTTCTACAAAAATCGATTTATATATAGTTGCTTCGTCGGCAATTACTTCGTTTAAACATTTTTCGTATTCAGCGAGCCTTTTTATTAGGTTGAGAATCATGGCTTCTTCTCCAATCCTAGCTGGCCTAATGTGGAAATTTTGATTTTCTATCATATTTTGATGAATTTAGGCAGCAAATTTATTGAAAAATTTGAAGTTTACAATGGCATAAGCAGTTTCTTATCGCTGTACAAATTGCATAGGTGTCGGTTTATATTCATTTAAAAAATCGTAAATCAAAAATTAGTGTTACATTTGCGGTCCCATGAAATTATCGGTCGTAATAGTAAACTACAACGTTAAGCATTTCCTCGAGCAATGTCTGAATTCGGTTGCTGCCGCAGCCAAGCATTGTGAGACAGAGGTGTTTGTGGTTGATAACAATTCGGTTGACGGTTCGTGCAGTATGTTGCGCGAAAGATTTCCGTGGGTTAAGCTTATAGAAAATAAGAAAAATTACGGATTTTCATATGCCAACAATCAGGCAATACGCGAGTCTTCGGGCGAATATGTACTTCTTCTCAATCCAGATACGGTAATTGAAGAAGATACGCTAAAGTCGGTTTGTGACTTTATGGACGCTAATCCCGATGCCGGCGGACTTGGTGTGAAAATGATTGACGGTAAAGGTCGTTTTCTGCCCGAGTCGAAACGCGGATTGCCGACGCCAAAGGTCGCTTTTTACAAGATTTTTGGACTGTCGAAACTTTTCCCAAAATCGAAAAAGTTTGGCAAATACCACCTTACTTATCTCGACAAAGACGAAATCCATAAGGTAGATGTGCTTTCTGGTGCATTCATGCTTCTACGTGCCGAGACATTGGCGAAAGTCGGTCTGCTCGACGAAACATTTTTCATGTACGGCGAGGATATTGACCTGTCGTATCGAATTACTTTGGGAGGCTACAACAACTATTATTTCCCTAAGACGACAATCATACACTACAAGGGCGAAAGTACCAAGAAAGGCAGTGTGAATTATGTCGTTGTATTCTACAACGCCATGAAGATTTTTGCGCGCAAGCATTTTTCAAAAGGCAAAGGTGCGGGGACGATGATATTCTTCATCAACCTTGCAATATATCTGCGTGCTGCCATGGCTATTGTTGGGCGTTTCGTTACAAATGCCATAACGCCTATTCTTGATGCTTTGCTTATTCTTGCCGGATTTTTGATAATCACACCATTATGGGGAACTTATCTTTTCGGAGAGGAGGGGGCATATCCGCACGATGTGTTTGTCGGTGCAATGATAATGTACATCTCGGTATGGCTGTTATCGTTGTTGCTTTCTGGTGGTTACGACAAGCCAGTGAAAATGAAGAATATCTTCAAGGGAATAGGTATCGGTGCTGTCGTAATTCTCGCTGTATATGCCTTATTGCCAACATATTTGCGTTTTTCGCGCGCTCTTATTCTGCTAGGAACAGCATGGACATTTATTGTCGTTCCGCTTGTCAGGTTACTGCTTAATTTTACAAAATTTCAGGTGTTCAAGGTTAATCTGCCTAAGCGCAAAAAGGTGGCCGTGGTTGGTAGCAAGGACGAGTGCCGTTCGTTGGTAAGTCAACTGATGTCGTCGAGGACAAAGGTTGCGATAGCTGCGTATGTGAGTCCCGATGCTTGCACCGACAAGTTTTTTGCTGGCGACATTTCTCAGTTGGACGAAATTGTTATTATAAACAAAGTTGATGAACTTATTTTCTGCGCAAAAGATATTCAGGCTCAGCAGATTATCAGGACAATGCTAAATTTGTCGGGACAAAAGCTCGATTATAAGATTGCAAGCCCTGACGGTTTTTCGGTCATCGGCAGCAATTCGATAAACACAACTGGCGAACTTTACAATATTGACATCAATGCCATTGACAAGCCTGAAAACCGTCGTTCGAAACGAATGTTCGATTTTGTCGTGTCGTTATTTATGATTTTGCTTTCGCCGATATTGATTTGGTTTATAAAAGGCAAACTGAAGGCGTACGCCAATTTGTTTTCTGTGCTTTTCGGAGGCAAAACTTTTATTTCGTATTGCTCTGATAAAAACGATATTAGCCTTCTTCCCAAGATTAAGAAAGGTGTGTTTAGCGTTGATATGATATATGGTCGCGATGTGAAGAAAGATGTCGCCGACAGACTTAATATTATGTATGCAAAAGATTACCGGGTTTCACACGATGCAATGATGTTTTTTAAGCTATGGAGGAAATTGGGATGCAATTAGCCGGAAAGAAGATTTTTCTCCGCAAGATGGAGCCTGAGGATCTGGAATTTTTGTACACTGTAGAGAATAATTCGGATTTCTGGCATGTGAGCGAGACCAAAGCTCCTTATTCGCGTTGGGAACTGAAACAATATATTGAGAATTACTGCTACGACATATTTACCACCAAGGAGTTGCGCCTTATGATTTGCGACTATGTTTCGCATCGTCCAATCGGCATTGTCGATTTGTTCGAGTACCATCCGTTGCACAATCGATGTGGTGTTGGAATAATTGTTCAACCCGAGCATTGGGGAATGGGCATTGCAACAGAGACTTTGGACCTGATTAAGGATTATGTTTTCAAGACTTTGTTGCTTAGGCAATTATGGTGCCTTATTGATGCAAGCAACGATGTCAGCATTGCACTTTTCGAAAAATGCGGCTTTGTGCAAAGCGGAACACTGAAGCAGTGGAAGCAGACCGAGGATGGTTATGCCGATGTGGGGGTGTGGCAGTGCCTAAAAGATTCAAAGATTTAAATATTTAAGAATTCAAAAAACAGAATGTCGTATTGAACTTGTTTCAATATCTTATTTTGTTTTTTTATAATTTACCTTTATCGAGTGAAGTCAAGAAGACCTTCTATTTTTTCTCTTTTAGCCCGATATTCGTACTTCTTAAAACCGCTTGATTTTACAGTTTTGGTTTCATTGCCGTCATGAATTATAAAATAGGCTTCCATGCCGTTGATGCTTTCAACAATTTGCATTGCTTTTTCGGATCCCATCACCATAAATGCGGTTGCGTAGGCATCGGCACGTATGCAGTCGGGATAGACGACTGTTGCACTGATCATCTCATTTTCGGCAGGATAACCCGTAGTCGGATTTATTGAATGTCCGAATTTCTTGCCGCCTTCCTCAACAAACTTTCGATAGTTGCCCGAAGTGTTCACGGCCATGTCCGACATGTGTATTTTTATTTGGTTTTCGCGGTTTCCGTAGCCGCTGCCTTCGATAGGCTTGTCAACGCCAATTTTCCAATCTTCTCCCTTGGCGTTCTTGCCCGAGCAGTATATTTCTCCTCCAATCTCCACTAGAAAATCTGTAACGCCTTTGCTTTTCAGAAAATCGGAAATATAATCCACCGACATTCCTTGTGCAATAGCATTTGTAATTATTTGTACGTCAGGGTCTTGTTTTATGATTTTGCCGTTTGTAATGTTGATTTTGTCAAGCCCTACATGTTGAAGCAGACTGTAGATTTCGGAGCTGTCGGGGATGTGTTTTTCGTGGCGTACCCAGCCGAATCCCCAAGCGTTGACAATAGGAGCGACGCTCACGTCGAATATTCCGCCAGTGTTTTCCCAAACTTCTTTCGAAACCTTGAAAAATTCCTCGGTAAGAGCATCAAGCGAATCGGTTTCGTTGCGGTTTATGCGCGAAATTAGCGAAGTACTGTCGTAGTTTGACAGCGAACGGCAGAAATTGTCGAGCAGACTGTCGATTTCATTGTTGTAGTTCACATCGCTGTGGTAGGTGATGTTGAACATTGTTCCCTGTGTGGGTCCGCTGTACTTTATGTATTCGGCATTTCGGCTGCAAGAGATGGAAAATATTGCTAATAATGCAAGTCCCCAAAATATTTTTACTTTCAATATGGTCATATTCAGTTTGTTGTAATTTCTTTTCAAAATGTTTTCATTTGATTGCAAAAGAACAAAAAAAATCAACATAATTCACATAAAAGTGGTAACTTTGCACCTTAAATTTAAAGAACAAAATATGGGTATAGTAAGTTTTTTATCTAAGATGTTCGGTACCAAGTCGGAACGCGACTTAAAGGCACTGACACCGATACTTAACGAGGTGCTTGCTCTCGAGGATGAATTTCTCGCATTGACAAACGACGAGTTGAGAGTACGTACAAAGGAATTGAGAAAAGGCATTCACGAGCATATAAGCGGCGAGGAAAAACAGATTGCTGAATTGAGGGAAAAAGCTCAGGGCTTGGATATCTGGGAACGCGAGGAAGTGTTCAACGAGATTGACAAGATAGAGGAGAAGATTGACAAGAAAATCGAGGAACACCTGATGACTATTCTCCCACAGGCATTTTCGATTCTGAAGGAAACTGCACGCAGGTTCAAGGATAATGCCGAAGTGGTGGTAACTGCTTCTGATTTTGACCGCGAACTTGCTGCTTCAAACGATTTTGTGACCATCGACCACGATATGGCTATTTGGAAGAATTCGTGGGTTGCTGGTGGAAACACCGTAACCTGGGATATGGTTCACTACAACGTGCAGCTTATAGGCGGTATAGTTTTGCATCAAGGCAAAATCGCTGAAATGGCAACTGGTGAAGGTAAAACCCTTGTGGCAACATTGCCAGTATTCCTTAACGCACTTACAGGTAGGGGCGTACATGTTGTAACCGTGAACGACTACCTTGCAAAACGTGACTCCGAATGGATGGGACCTCTGTATATGTTCCACGGTTTGTCGGTAGATTGCATCGACAAGCACGAACCAAACAGCGAAGCTCGTCGTAAGGCTTATGCATCGGACATTACCTTCGGAACTAACAATGAGTTCGGTTTCGACTATCTNNTGCGCGACAACATGGCACTTTCGCCAGCCGATCTGGTTCAGCGCAAGCACAACTATGCAATTGTCGATGAGGTTGACTCGGTTCTTATCGACGATGCCCGTACCCCGTTGATTATTTCTGGTCCTACACCCAAGGGCGACGACCAGCTATTCGACGATCTTAAGCCGCAGGTTCAACAACTTGTTGCTGCACAGAAAGATTTGTTCAACAAGATTTTCAACGATGCAAAGAAACTTATATCCGAATCTAATTTGAAGGATGGTGGTTTCAAGTTGTTGCAGGCTTACAAGGCATTGCCAAAGAACAAGGCTCTTATCAAGTTCCTTTCGGAGCAGGGTATGAAGGCTTTGTTGCAGAAGACCGAAAACTTCTACATGCAGGACAACAATAAGATGATGCACCTTGCAACCGATGATTTGTATTTCGTAATCGAAGAAAAACTTAATTCGGTTGACCTTACCGACAAGGGTTTCGACTTGCTTGCAAATTCGACATCGGATCCCAATTTCTTCGTGATGCCCGATATCGGTGTTGCTCTTGCCGACCTCGAGAAGGAAAATCTTCCTAC
This sequence comes from Bacteroidales bacterium UBA1184, assembly GCA_002310235.1. Taxonomy (GTDB): domain Bacteria; phylum Bacteroidota; class Bacteroidia; order Bacteroidales; family ML635J-15; genus Bact-19. Next base: position 185,321 of record DBYO01000019.1, on the reverse strand, counting down.
TCCGGAGAAATTGCAGAAAAAGGACGAAATTATCCGCGACTATTCAATAAAGTCTGAGCGTATCCATACTATAAACCAGTTGCTTAAGGCATATACAATGTTCGAAAAGGATGTTGATTATGTTATTATCGACAACAAGGTAAAGATTGTTGACGAGCAGACTGGCCGTATCATGGAGGGCCGCCGCTGGTCGGATGGCTTGCATCAGGCTGTTGAATCGAAGGAAAATGTAAAGGTCGAGGCTGCAACCCAGACCTATGCAACAATCACCTTGCAGAACTATTTCAGAATGTACCACAAGCTTTCGGGTATGACTGGTACTGCAGAGACAGAAGCTGGTGAATTCTGGGACATCTACAAACTTGATGTTGTGACAATTCCAACCAACAAGCCAGTTATCCGTAACGACTACGAAGACCTTATTTATAAGACCACAAAGGAAAAGTATGCCGCTGTAATCGATGAAATCGAACGTTTGGTTTCGATTGGCCGTCCAGTGCTTGTTGGTACGACTTCGGTCGAAGTTTCCGAATTGCTTAGCAAGATTCTTACCCGTAAGGGAATCAAGCATAATGTGTTGAACGCTAAGTTGCACAAGCGTGAGGCCGACATAGTTGCCGAGGCAGGTCAGTCGAGTACGGTTACCATTGCTACCAACATGGCAGGTCGTGGTACCGATATTAAGTTGTCGCGCGAAGTGCGTGAGGCAGGAGGTTTGGCAATTATTGGTACCGAGCGTCACGAGTCGCGTCGTGTCGACCGCCAGTTGCGTGGTCGTGCAGGACGTCAGGGCGACCCAGGTTCATCGCAGTTCTTCGTTTCGCTCGAGGACAACCTTATGCGTTTGTTCGGTTCCGACAGGATTGCTTCTATTATGGATAGAATGGGACATCAGGAAGGCGAAGCTATTCAGCACTCCATGATTTCGAAATCCATTGAGCGCGCGCAGAAGAAGGTTGAGGAGAATAACTTCGGTATTCGTAAGCATTTGCTCGAGTACGATGATGTTATGAATGCTCAGCGTACTGTAATATACAAGAAGCGTCGCAATGCTCTTGATGGTGAACGTCTTGGCGCCGACATTGCAAATATGATGAACGATGTGTGCGTGTCGCTGGTTGACGAATGCTACGGAACCTACACATACGACGAGTTCAAGTTTGAGGTTTTCAAGACTTTGGCAATTGACATCGACCTCGAGGAGTCGAAGTACGATGAAATGTCGCGCAACGAATTGGTTGACTATCTGTACGAAACTCTTCGCGAAACTCACAAGCGCAAGGCTCAGCAGATTGCAGAACAGGCATATCCTACCATTAAGTATGTATTCGAAAACAAGGGCAATATGTACAAGAACATTATTGTCCCGATTACTGATGGCGTTAAGCAGTACAATGTTGTTGTTAACTTGGAGAAGGCATACCAGACCAAGGGCGAGGAGATTGTACATGCCTACGACAAGACTGCAGTTCTTCGCAATATCGACGAGTCGTGGAAGGAGCATCTGCGCGAGATGGACGATTTGCGTCAGTCGGTTCGTGCGGCTTCGTACGAGCAGAAAGACCCGTTGCTGATTTACAAGCTCGAATCATACAACATCTTCAAGGAAATGCTCGACAAGACCAACCGTTCTATCATTTCGATATTGATGAAGGCATACATCCCGATGTCGAATCCTGACGAAGTTAAGGAAGCTCATCAGCCACGCCAGCGACTTGATACTAGCCGTATGCGTACAGGTCGTGAGGAAATCGGAGGTAATCGTCCGCAGTACAACGACCCGAGTGCAGGCATGCCAAAGAACGAGCCTGTTCGCGTCGAGAAGAAGGTCGGTAGAAACGACCCGTGTCCGTGCGGCAGCGGCAAGAAGTTCAAGAATTGCCACGGCGCAATGATGGGAGAGAATGAATAAAATAATTGATAATTAACAATTGAAAATTGAAAATTTGTAGAGACGTTGCGTGCAACGTCTCTTCTATTTTAAACCATAAAAAAACACCACAAACACCCAAACCTATAAACCTAGAAATTAGAAACTTAAAATATGTTATAAATCATATTTAAAAAGTTTTGCCAATTGAAATAATTGCTAATTTTGCATACGTCTATAATAGACAAAATTTTATTTTAAGTAGTTAATTATAAACAGTTTAATAAAAAACATTAAAATGAAGGCTTATAACTTTAACGCAGGTCCATGCGTATTGCCAAAAGAAGCGATTGAATCTACTATCAACGCTATCCGTGATTTTGATAACACTGGTATCGGTCTTATGGAAATCTCACACCGTACACCGGGTTGGGAACGTACAATGGAAGAAACTCGCCAGCTTTGGAGAGACATCCTCAACATTCCTGCCGAATACGAAATATTGTTCCTCGGTGGTGGTGCTAGCACCCAGTTTATGACCGTTCCGGCTAACTTGCTCAACAAGAAGGCTGCTTATTTGCAGACTGGTGTTTGGGCTAAGAAGGCTGCCAAGGAAGCAAAGCTTTTCGGTAATGTCGAAATCGTTGCTTCGTCGGAAGACAAGACATACAGCTACATTCCTAAGGGATGGAACGTTCCTGCTGATGCTGACTACTTCCATATCACAACTAACAACACCATTTACGGTACCGAAATCCGCAAGGACTTCGACGCTAGCGAAATCAACAACGTAATGCTTGTTGCCGATATGAGCTCCGACATTATGAGCCGTCCAGTTGACGTTAAGAAGTACGGACTTATCTATGGTGGTGCACAGAAGAACGTTGGTCCTGCTGGTGTTACTTTCGTAATCGTTCGCAAGGACATCCTCGGCAAGATCGCTGACCGTCAGTATATGAACCCATTGCCAACAATGGTTGACTACCGCACTCACGCAGCAGAAGAGGCTAAGAACATCTCTATGTTCAACACACCTCCAGTACTCCCGATTTTCGTAATGCACGAAACCTTGAAGTGGTTGAAGAACACTATCGGTGGTGTTGCTGAAATGAACAAGATCAACCTCAAGAAGTCGAACCTCCTTTACGAAGAAATCGATCGTAACTCGATGTTCCGTGGTACAGTTGAATGCAAGGAAGACCGTTCGATCATGAACCACTGCTGGGTAATGGCAGAAGGTCGCGAAGACAAGGAAGCTGAATTCATGGCTTTCGCAAAGGAACGCGGTATGGTTGGTATCAAGGGTCACCGTTCAGTTGGTGGTTTCCGCGCTTCTCTCTACAATGCTTGCACAATCGAAGCAGTAGAAGCTTTGGTATCTTGCATGCAGGATTTCGAAAAGAAGTACAAATAGTATTGGCTATTTCGATTATAAAGGCTGCCCGATGGGTGGCCTTTTTTTGTTTATGGCTGCTCGTCATCGGGGACGTCCCGTTTGGCATTTGGTACGGCAAATATTACGACAAGGTCGCCAACGGCACCTGCAATCGGGACAATTATGCGGGCAATAGAGCCTGTAGGAATAAAAACAAAGGTTGCAAGCAATACCATGGCCGTCATAATGCCTACGGCTCCTGCTTTCTGTGCAATTGTCATTCCCCCGCGCTTATGGTAGTTGCGTATGTATTTGCCTAACCACGACGACAATAGCCATTGTTGAAGGCGTGGAGAACTGCGGTAGAACAGCCACGATGCTAGCAAAAGAAATGGGGTGGTGGGAAGCCCAGGTAAAACAACTCCAAGAGCCCCAAGTCCAACTGCAACAAGACCAAATATTATGTATAAATACCGTTTCACGATGCAAAGTTACTGATTTTTAACGAGGTCGCAAGTATTATGGCTTTAAGCCTGCTAGATTTAAATTTTTGAAAAATAAATTTTAGAAAAATTTCTTTGGTTTGAAAGATTTGTCTTAACTTTGCACTCTCAAAACTGACGGATTCGTCTAACGGTTAGGACGGCAGCCTCTCACGCTGCAAATAAGAGTTCGATTCTCTTATCCGTTGCTCTCCAAAGTCCATTTTGCAAAACAAAATGGATTTTTTATTTTTGTCCCATTAATAATGACGATTATGAAAGTTATACTTATCAACGGAAGTCCGCGTGCCAATGGAAACACAGCCATTGCATTGCATGAGATGGAAAAGGTTTTTGCTGAAAATGGCATTGATACGGAATATATCCAAGTTGGAAATCTTGCAATTCGCGGTTGCGTGGCTTGTGGTTCGTGTGCAACCAAGGGGAAATGTGTTTTCGATGATATTGTCAACGAAGTTGCATCAAAGTTTGAAGCTTGCGACGGAATTGTTCTCGGAAGTCCTGTTTACTACGCATCGGCAAATGCTACCCTCGTGGCATTTCTCGACAGATTGTTCTACAGTGCCAGTTACGATATGACCATGAAGGTCGGTGCAAGCGTTGTCGTGGCTCGCCGTGGCGGTTTGTCGTCAACATTCGACGAGTTGAACAAGTATTTTACCATTGCAGGAATGCCAATTGCATCGAGCCAGTATTGGAACAGCGTTCACGGACGCTTGCCCGGCGAAGCCGAAAAGGATGCCGAAGGCTTGCAGACCATGCGAACTCTTGCAAGAAATATGTCGTTTCTTATGAAGAGCATTGCGCTTGGCAAGGAAAAATTTGGCTTGCCCGAAAAAGAGGAGAGGGTGGCTACGAATTTTGTGAAGTAGATTTCGATGTAACAAAAAATGCCCTATTCCGACGAATAGGGCATTTTTTGTTGTTTTAGAAGCCTCCGCCCGAGTGTCCGCCTCCCGACGACCCATGCCCGCTGCTGCCACTGCCGCTGCTTTTGGGCGAGTATGTCCTCGTGGTAAACGTTCTGACAAAATTGGTGCGGTTTTGTGTCAGTTTGAACGAACCTTGCTTCTTGTAATTATTTGCATTCGTTGCTTTAAACTTGAGTTTGTATTTCCTACGGTGAATGCTAAAGAATATCAAGGCGAAAACTAGGGCAAATATACTGCATTTCCATATCGGAAACGAGATTTCATAAAGATAGTCCTCTTCGACATTGTCGATAAACCACATTATTTCGCCATAATAATCTTCGCTCTGATAAAGTGGCTTCATGCTTTCTGCGTAACTGTCAACCCGATTGCCAATAAGTGACATCTCGTATGGTTTGCCAGCGTCGTAATAGCGGTTTCTGCCGTATGCCTGGTCTATAATCAGCATAACACCGTCTTCCTTGAAGTCGTTGTAATCGTAAAAATCCTGAATATATACGTCGGATGGAGCGTAGTCGTTAAACGATGGTTTGGGATTTTCGTTTATGGTTACGATTGCAATGTCAAGTCCTGTGTTTTTCATGAATTCACGGCAACGTTGCTTGATTTTATCGCGCTGTGTTTCTGTCAAAAGTTCCGCATAATCGTAAATTTTATAAGATGTATCGACGTAAGGCGTTGTAAGAACGTATTCGATGTTTGCCTCCGTTACTTGGAACTTTTTTACATGCGGTTCACTTTCGGTCCTTTCTCCGATAGAATAAATGTCGTTTTGTGCAAATGCGTTAAAACCGACAATTAAAAGCAATATGATTGAAAAGAATTTTTTCATTGTAACCTCCTTTTTTAATCAAATAACATTGCAATTAAAGCCGCGATTCCGAATCCCAAAGCCGCAAGAATCAAAAAGAAACATATAGCTTTGCCTTTAGAAATCGGAATATCACCAACGATTTTTCCTGTCTGTCCGTTCATTGCGAAAGTATAGGCTTTGTCTTTTATGAAAGTGTTGAGCATCCATACTGGTAGCAATACGTAATCGACATTTTCTATCTTGCATTTAATATCTTCTTTGGACGTGACAAGTATACCGTTGATTGTTGAGGTAAGCGACTGTTTCAGCGAATTGTTCATTCTGAGGTTTGCTCGGTTTTCGTCGTCTTCTGCGCTGACATCGTATTTTTCTGCTAGGAATCCCGACAAATACGAATAGTTGAATGGTACTAATTCTTCGAGTTTGAAGGGCTCGATGGAGTCCATCAGGTCGTCGTCAAATTTTTCGCTGCCGTCGGCAGGAACTTTCTCAAAACTTTCCATTCCCTCGCGGTATTCATGGTAAACGTCGGTTTTCTTGCATATGTAATCGCCTTCGCGCCATTTGCTAATTTCGTGCCTTTCGCCTTCAACGTAGCCTTCCGATTGTCCGTCGTAAAGCCAGAAAGGAATGTAAATGCCAGTAATCTTTTCGATGTTTTCCTTCTTGCCGAACTCGCTGGGGGCAAGGAATCTCTTTCTTCTTAAGCCGTTGTATGCGGCAATTGCCTGCTTTTTTGTCTGCGAAAACGGAATGACATATTTCGGACGGAATTTGCCTTCGAGACGCGACTTCAAAATACCTGTGCTGCCACAGTAAACACAGAAGGTAGAGGCTGTATTCTGGTCGGCAACCATTTCTGCCCCACAATTTTGGCACCGATAAAGGTTGAGTTCGGGCTGGTCAGGATCGGGAGTCGTATCTTCTTTGTAATCAGACTTGTTGATGTCGATGTCTGCATCGGATTTTGCCTCCGTCATTTTCAAGATTTCTTCTTGGGTAAACTCAGCACCGCAAGTTTCGCACACCCAAAGCCCCTTTTCGGCATTGTATGGCAACGATGAGCCACAACCAGGACATTTTAATACGGTAGTATCCATTTTTATAATATTGAGGACTTCAGCTTTTGTAACTTCCTCATACTTTGCGAAGTCCGTTAAACAAAGTTTGAGAATAATGACATTGCAAATCTACATATTTTTGTCTTATTTATGACATTTATGTTGATAGTAAAATAAAAAATCCCCCTCGTCATTCTGAACTTGTTTCAGAATCTGGAAGGAGGATTTTGCTGCAGTATAGTCTATTTACAATACCTTTTCTATTTCAGCCTTTGCGAAAGCAATAGCGTCGTCGAGCTTCGATGCGTCCTTGCCGCCTGCTGTTGCAAGGAATGGCTGTCCACCGCCACCACCGAGCATAAGCTTTGCCGATTCGCGGACAAGGTTTCCTGCATTCAATCCTTTCTCCTTTACCATATTGTCGGAGAATGCTATTGCAAGCGTCGGCTTGTCGTCGCAAACGCTGCCGACAAGGAAAGCAAAGTTGTTGAGTTCGCCACGCAGCTGCATGCATATTTCCTTTATGTCGTTTCCGCTGTGACCATCGATGCGTGTGCAGACAAAGGTTGTACCGTTGCGGTTTTCTGCCTTTTCTACAAGCGATTTCTTAAGTGATTTGAGTTCTTCAATCCTGTAGCTTTCGACTTGCTTCTTTAGCGAGGCATTTTCGTTTACAACAGTTTCGATGCCAGCCACAATATTCTTCGGATTGTTGAAGATTGCAGAAATCTCGTTCAAGGTGTCAATCTGCTTGAATATGTATTCCTGTGCGGCTGTTCCTGTTATGGCTTCGATACGGCGAACACCAGCAGCGATTGCGCCTTCCGAGATTATCTTGAAGAATCCAATCTGCCCGGTGCTTGCAACGTGAGTACCACCGCAAAGTTCAATCGAGTCGCCGAACTTGATTACGCGAACAACCTTGCCGTACTTTTCTCCGAAAAGTGCCATTGCACCCATTGCCTTGGCTTCTTCGATGTTTGCCGAGCGGTTTTCTTCCTTTACGATGTTCTGGCGTATCAACTCGTTGACGATGATTTCAGTCTTGCGGATTTCCTCTGTCGTCATCTTGTTGAAGTGGGCAAAGTCGAAACGAAGACGCTCGTCGTTAACCATAGAACCTTTCTGCTCGACGTGTGTGCCGAGAACAGAGCGCAGTGAGTAGTGAAGAAGGTGAGTTGCCGTATGGTTGTTTGTGATTTCGGTACGGCGTTTTGCATCGACGGCGATTTCGAAGGTGCCGTTCACGTCTTGCGGAATTTCCTTGGTGACATGGATGCGGAGGTTGTGTTCCTCGATGGTATTTATAATAGGTATGCGCTTCTCACCGTCAATAATTACGCCCTTGTCGCCAACCTGTCCGCCTTTTTCTGCATAGAACGGTGTGCGGTCGAATACAATGTGGTACAAGGTTTCGTTCTTTTGGACAACCTTACGGTAACGCAATATTCTTACGGTTTCCTTGAGACTATCGTAGCCTGTGAATTCGCAGTCGGCTTCGTCGAGGATTACCCAGTCGTCGGTGTTTACTTCGGCGGCGTTGCGAGCGCGTTCCTTTTGCTTTGCCATTTCAGCGTCGAAATCGGTCTTGTTTACGGTGTAGCCTTTTTCTCGTGCGATGAGTTCGGTAAGGTCGAGCGGGAATCCGTAGGTGTCGTACAGCAGGAATGCCTGAACGCCCGAAATTTCGGTCTTGCCTTCCGATTTCAGCTTGTCCATTTCGGTGTCGAGCAGACGCAGACCACGTTCGAGTGTACGCAGGAATACGGTTTCTTCCTCGTTGATGACCTTTTCTACCAAAGTCTTCTGTGATACAAGTTCTGGGAACGAATCGCCCATGAGGTCAACCAAAGTGTCGACCAGCTTGTACATGAACGGAGTCTTGATGTCGAGGAATGAATATGCGTAGCGTACTGCACGGCGCAGGATTCGGCGAATTACGTAGCCGGCCTTGTTGTTCGACGGCAACTGTCCGTCGGCAATAGCGAACGAAACAGCACGAAGATGGTCGGCAACGACGCGCAAAGCGATGTCGGTTTTATTGTCCTGTCCGTATTTTTTGCCCGAAATCTTCGAAATTTCACCGATTATGGTTTGGAAAATGTCGGTGTCGTAGTTCGACTTCTTGCCTTGCAGTACTGCGCATAGACGTTCGAAGCCCATACCAGTATCGATATGTTTCTGAGGCAACGGTTCGAGTGTGCCATCGGCCTTGCGGTTGTACTGTATGAACACGAGGTTCCAGATCTCGATTACCTGCGGATTGTCCTTGTTGACAAGGTCAGCTCCAGCGACTTTTGCGCGTTCGTCGTCGTCGCGCAGGTCGATGTGAATTTCGGAGCAAGGTCCGCAGGGGCCTTGGTCGCCCATTTCCCAGAAGTTATCCTTCTTCGAACCGTAAATAATGCGGTCCTTGGGAACATATTTCAGCCAGAAGTTCTCGGCTTCGTGGTCAATGTCGAGGTTTTCTTTCGGGTCGCCACCGAAAACTGTTACATAAAGACGGTTCTTGTCGATTCCGTATTCTTCGGTAAGCAGATTCCATGCGAGGCGTATTGCATCTTCCTTGAAGTAGTCACCAAACGACCAGTTTCCAAGCATTTCGAACATGGTGTGATGGTAGGTGTCGTGTCCTACGTCCTCAAGGTCGTTGTGCTTTCCCGATACGCGGAGACATTTCTGCGAGTCGGCTACGCGAAGCGATTCGGGCTTGCGTATTCCAAGGAAAATATCCTTGAACTGGTTCATGCCGGCATTTGTAAACATAAGGGTAGGATCACCCTTGACAATCATCGAGGAACTAGGCACAATTTTGTGTCCGTTTTTCTCGAAGTAGCTTTTGAATCTTGCTCTTATCTCTTTTGAGTTCATTTTGTTAATCTGTTGATTATCAATAGTATTTTTATCTTCTGTTTTAAAAATTTTGCAAAATTAAACAATATTGTTAATTTTGCGTCGTTTTTTGTTAAAAACTCATCGCCAAAAGATGAAATTATTTAAGAAAAAATACAAGTTCAACCGCGAGTCGTTGCAGTACGAGGAGGTGAAGTTCAGTTTCAAGAAATTCCTCGGCAGGATGATTCCTTATACAATTTCGTCGTTGATATTTGGTGCGGTGATAATGTTCCTGTATATAGTTGTTTTTGAATCTCCCGAAGAACGCTATTTACGTTCCGAAAATGAGTATTTGGAGAGAAATTTCGAGGAGATGAGCCGTCGTTTAGAGCAGAGCGACAGCCTTCTAAACGAAATGGCAAAACGCGACAACTATATTTATCGCTCTATTTTTGAACAAGATTCGATACCGTGCACCATTCGCAATGCCGGTGTGGGCGGTTCCGACAGATATGCAAAATATGAAGGTTACGAAACCTCAGATCTTGTAAAAAATATTGCCAAGAAACTTGACCGTATCGAGTCGAAGATGAATGTGCAGAGCATTTCGTATGTTACCATTATCGACGAGATAAAGCATCGCGAAAAGGTAAGTTCATCCTTGCCAGTTTTCCAGCCTATCCGTCCGGGCGACTTGACAAGCATTGGTTCGTATTTTGGTTACCGTATGCACCCAATACTTCATTTCTTGCGTATGCACACTGGCATCGACATGAATGCTGCAACTGGCACCCCTGTATATGCTGCCGGTGATGGTGTTGTGGTTACTGCCGATGGCGATAATCATGGTTACGGCAATATGGTGGAAATAGACCATAAGGTTGACGGACTATCGTCGAGATATGCTCACTTGAGCAAGATTCTTGTAAAGAAAGGTCAGTATGTAAAGCGTGGCGAACTTATAGGCAAGGTCGGTAGCACAGGTCTCTCAACAGGTCCGCATCTTCACTACGAAGTACTCATTAATGGAAAGCAGGTAAATCCGCTTAGGTATATGATTACTCCTACAGCTGACGAGTACAGGGCTATGATAGATGCCGCAAACTACTCGGGTGTTTCGTTTGATTAGGCTACGCCGTTCTATGGCTAACGCCGTTTCTGGTTTCACGTTTAAAGTTTAGCTTACGCTGAGCTAAAGGTTAACTTCGTTGAGGGCTTCGCCGTTCTATGGCTTCGCCCGTTTCTATGCCTACGGCGTTTCTATGGGCTGACGCCCGTTTCAGGTTTCTGGTTTCAGGTTTCTATGGCTAACGCCGTTTAATGTTCAACGTTCAATTTTCAACTTTCAACTGATACATAGTTTTGCTGCGTAATCGTAGTGTTCCCCAAATTGTATGATTTCCATTTTCAGACCACATTGTTCTGCGTAGTCCTCAACGGAATACGGATCGGCAAAGAACCAGTTGAATTTGCCAGAACTTTGCTTGTGGAACGAAATGTCATAAACAAGTTCTCCGTAATATTTTCCGCCTAGTGGAATATTCATCGAGCCGTCGTCTTCCAGGTAAAGGTATTGCAAGTCCGAAGAGTCGAATATTATTTGACCGCCATCATTGAGCAACAATTTTAAGTGGGAGAGGAGCTTTGGCAGATCGGGTAATGTACCGGCCATTCCTATGCCGTTCATAAGTAGGAATATGGTGTCGAACTTTTCTGCATTGTAGTCGAAGATATTTTTGCAGACAACCTTTTTTACACCGCGTTTCTGCATCACTTCGCAACAGCCTTCCGAAATGTCGAGGGCGGTTACATCGAAGCCTTTGTCCTGCAGATACAGCGAGTGCGAGCCTGCGCAGGCGCCAATGTCGAGCACTTTGCCTTTAGCTTGGAGCAGGGCGGCTTTTTCGTGTTCGGGCATCTTGTCGAATCCACGGAAAAGGTAGCTGGCTGGAAGATAGTCGGTTTCGGCGATGTCGGTGCGCACTGTAATGCGTGCCCGCTTGTCGCCTTCGAGGTATGCCTTGAGGCAGAGTCCGAAAATATCGTTGTGCTGTGTTTTATCCATTTTATTCTTCGTTTGCTGGTGACACTCTGAATACTATCCTGAATATGCCGTCGTTGTAGCTTGTGCTAGTGATGCGGAAACTGCCTATTTCAGCGGTGCTTTTCACGTGGTTGCCAAGGCAGGGGCAAACGTCGTAGTCGCCGATATAGACGAGGCGGAGTGTTTCGCTAGCGTCTTCGGGCAGACGGCTGATGTCGATTGACGGTGGCAGTTCGTTGCGGCTGACGAATTTTGTTTCGATTGGCAAGTTCTGAGCAATAATCTCATTTACCTTTGCTTCTACTGCGCGAATCTGCTCGTCGGTAGGGCAGAAGTCAAGATCGTAGTTGCATTTGCTTTTCTTGCGCTCGATGTGGTTTATGCGCGAGCGTGCACAGCCGAAAGTTCGTACCATAGTCTGGTTGAGTATATGTTCGGCGCTATGTGCTGGCGGAAATTCGTCCTTGTTGTGAGCGTTGAGTGTCGGTTCTTCCATATTAGTTGCTTGAATCTGTTATTCTTACAAGATACCATTTGCCGTCGGTGGTAGCAAAGTAGTACCTTACGTATATGCCGTTTTCTATTCCGGTCTTGGTGACTACGTACGTGTCGTTTACCTTTTCTGTTCTAGATTTGTAGCTTTCGTCAACGAAATTGTCGAATAGCCAGAATTCGGCACCGATATCTTCGGTTATTTCGGTTTCGTTGTCTTCGTCGTATTCATAATAGGTAAGCGGAAGTGGAAACTTAGTGCGTTCCATTTGGAATACGGAGTCGGAAGTGTATGATTTCCAGAATTTCTTGAAGTTTTCTGGTGCATTGCTTTGTGCAGAACAATATACTGCAGCAATGCACATAATTGCAATTAAGAATAGGGTTTTTAAGTTTTTCATCGTTTGTGCGAATTATTGATGGAACAAAAATAGTGAAAAATCAATAATCTTCTCTTCTATGCTTTTCGTCCTCGTCGAAGAAAATGTTTGTGTACGAGTGGTATCTGCTCCACGCGATTTCTCCGTTTTCGACAGCTTCCTTCACGGCGCATCCCGGTTCGTTGGTATGGGTGCAGTTGTAGAAACGGCACTTTTCGGCAGTCTTGAAAATTTCGGGGAAATAGTGCGAAATACAGTTGCGTTCGAGTTCCACAAGTCCGAAAGCACGAACACCCGGAGTGTCGATTATGTATCCGCCAAAGTCGAGTTTTAGCATCTGAGCAAACGAAGTTGTGTGCTTGCCTGAGTCGTGCGATTCCGAAATACTGGCAGTCTTTAGGTTCAGCCCCGATACGGCATTCACAATCGAAGTCTTTCCAACACCGCTTTGTCCTGAAATTAGGCTTACCTTATCCTTCAGAATTTCACGCACGGCATCGAGGTTGTGGTTCTTCGTTACCGAAACGTCAATCACTTTGTAGCCGATTTCAGCGTATGTAGCCATAAGTTCGGCAACTTGGTCGAATTCTTCCGGCTTGTAGATATCTATCTTGTTGAAAATTATTATTGTAGGAATGCTGTACGATTCTGCAGAAACTAGAAAGCGATCGAGAAAAACTGTTGTGGTTTCGGGGTGGTGCATTGTGAACACAAATATCGCCTGGTCGATGTTGGCGGCAATCACATGTGATTGCTTCGATAGGTTGGTTGATTTGCGAATTATGCAATTGCGGCGTTCGTGTATGCTGGCGATTGTAGCTGGCTCTATAGAAATGTCAAACTCGACAATATCGCCGACTGCTACGGGATTTGTCGAGTTGTAACCTTTTTGCCTTAGCTTACCTTTGATTATGCAGTCGTACTTTTGATTGTCGCAGGCAACTATGCAGTTGCTTCCGTTCGACTGTATAACCGTTCCAGTTTTAAGCATCGGCACTATTTGTTGTTCAATCGCCTGTCGAGTTCCTGAGCTACGAACGATGCAACATCATCGGCGTATGTATTTGCACCGAAACCTGCATCGTAGCCAAGTTCCTGCGCAAGCTCGTGGCTTATACGCGGACCGCCGCAGACGAGGATAACCTTGTCGCGGAGACCTTCGGCTTCAAGCATTTCGACAAGTTCTGTCATATTCTTGATGTGTACGTCCTTCTGTGTTACTGTCTGTGAAACAAGAAGAGCGTCGGCATGAATTTCTATTGCTTTTGCAATGAATTCTTCGTTCGGAACCTGGCTACCCATGTTGAGGGCTTCGATCATGTCGTAACGTTCTAATCCGTAGTGCCCTGCGTATCCCTTCATGTTCATGATAGCATCGATACCAACAGTGTGCGCATCGGTTCCTGTACTTGCTCCAACAACGATAATTTTGCGACCTATGTGTTCGCGGATATAATCGTCGGTTTCCTTCATGCCCATTACGGTTGATTCAACCTTCGGAACATGTATTGTAGAGTAGTCGACAGTATGTGTGCAACTTCCATAGCAATTGAAGAATGTGAAACCTTCGGTAAGTTCTTTTGCATAAACTACGAGAGGATTCTCGAATCCCATTTTCTTGAGGAGTTGCTTGGCTGCTTCTTCGGCTTCGGCACCAGCAGGTACTGGCAAGGTAAAACTTATCTGGGTTTTACCGTCGTTCATTGTATCGCCGTAAGGCTTTATTTTCGTTAAGTCCAAGGTTTTATCGTAATCCTTGGCTTCCATTGAGTATAGTCCTTCGCTCATTGCAAATCAAAATTTTGTGTGCAAAGATACAATATATTTACGATTTACGAAATACGATTTGCGATTTTATTTTGGGGCTAAAGGGCTTAAAGGCTAACAGTCCAACAGGCTAACAGCCTAGCAGAATGTTGTTGCCCCACATGCATTAAGGTCTTTAAAGGCCTTAATGGCCTTAAAGATTGGGGGAGACTTCAAGCCTGTTAGCCTTCGAACCTGCAAGCCCAAAACGCCTAGACGAATTTCACTGCTGTGCCGTAGGCAACTATTTCGGCTGCGCCTTCCATAACTGCCGAGGTGCAATAACGCATACCGATAACTGCATCAGCACCAAGTGATTCTGCTTCTCTTGTCATACGTTCGGTTGCAATGTTGCGAGCTTCGATAAGCATATCTGTGTAGCCCTGTATTTCGCCGCCTACTATAGTTTTCAACCCAGCCAAAATATCGCGTCCAATATGCTTCGACTGTACTACTGTTCCCTTAACGATTCCCAAAACTTCAAAGTTTTTTCCTGGAATTGTATCAATGCTTGCTAAAATCATACTATTAAATTTTATTTGGTTATTATTTTACTGTTCTGTTTACGTAGCCATCGCTTCCTGAGTACGAGATTATTTTTGCGGGAATCCCGGCAACGCATGCGTTGTCGGGAACATCCGCCGTAACAACGGCATTTGCTCCGATTGTAATGTTGTTGCCGATACTTATCTTGCCGATAATCTTGGCTCCAGGACCAATGTAAACTTCGTTGCCGATAGTGGGTACACCTTGCTTTTCACCACGGTTTGTCCGTCCTATGGTAATGCCCTGCGAAATGTTAACGTTGTTGCCGATGACTGCCTGGTCGCTTACCACTATGCAGCCGAAATGCCCGATGTAGAAGCCTTTGCCAATCTGTGTTGTTTCGGAAATCTGTATGCCCGACTTGTACGACAGTCTGTTAAGTTTTAGCCTATAAATCAAGTATATCGGCAACAACCACTTGCGAGAACGCAGATAGCAGCATATGCGCATCACACGTGTATAGCGGAATCCGATGACTTTCAGTCGAAGCTTAAATGCTGCAAATTTGCTGAAAGTTCCAATGTATCTATATGCATCGGCTGATATATATTGTTTGCATTGTGCTAGCGAATCGAATTTCATAATCTTATTTTTTATTGTTGAACACCCATTCCAAATTGTTGTCGTTGAACGCAGCGGGGCATACCGAAATGTGGTCGCAGTCCTTTTCGACAATAAAATTTATTGTTCCTCCATATTTCTGCGTTTCCTTGATGGTTGGCTTTACCAATGAAACTTTTGCTTTATCATCTTTTCCTGCCATAATGCAACATAGCGCAGTCTGGGCAATGTTTTTCGGATATGCGTTGCGTGGATACGAGGCTACCGTCATTGCTGCGGCAAAAGTGTCGGGATAGTCGGAAATCATGCGCCATACGCCTGCGCCACCGCTCGAATAACCGAAAATGTAAACCCGTTTGCTGTCGATGTCGCTGTTGTCGGCTATGAGCTTGCCGATAAGTTGCTTGAGTGCGTTGCTGACCTTCCCGTCGTAGTCGTGCCAGAAGTGGTCTTTGTCGCATTGCGGAGCAACGACAATGGATTTTATGTTGCTTTTCTCCAGGTAGTTGACAATGGCGCGTATTGCAGTGCCACGAATCTGCGACTTGTTGTCGTCACCACGATGTGATCCGCCGTGCAGGAAAATCACCAGTGCCGACTTCCCGCTAACGTTTTGGCAAAGGGCGGCTTCACGATATGGAAGTGTTATGCTTTCATTTGAAAACGTACGGAATGCAAATTTGCGGTAGTATTCGGCATTGCCAGTAGTGTCGGTCTTCTGTTGCGAATAAAGCGACAGAAGAGTTGCAAAAATTATGACAATAGTGGTTAAAATTTTTCTCATTTCAATTCAATAAATTCTGTTTTACAACCAGCGAAATCCAGTTGCGGTTTAGTGTCGAAAATGCCGTACATCGTAGAGCCAGAACCCGACATCTGGGAGAAGATTGCACCGTTTTCGTAAAGTTTCTGCTTTATTTCGGCAAGAAGTGGATTCCCGGCAAAAACTGTCGGCTCGAAGTCGTTCTTTATGCGGTCTTTCCATTGTTCGATAGGTAACTTTATCGAATCTTCGAGCCTATATAGTGGTTCTTCGGGCTTGCATTGCGAGTATGCCTTTGCAGTATTTACCGAGATAGGTGGCAGTACAAGTACAAGGATTTTTCCCGATAATGAAAGTTGGGTTTTGCGGAGTATGTTTCCTGTTCCTTCGGCAAGCATTGGTCGATTGTGGATGAAGAATGCGCAGTCGGCACCAAGTCGCGATGCATATGCAACCATTTGCTCTGTGGTGAGTTTCAAAGAGAACATATCGTTGAGCATCTTTATTGTGAAGGCAGCATCCGACGACCCAGCTCCAAGTCCACTTCCGAAAGGAATGTGTTTGTATAGCACAAATTTTACTGGTGGCAGGTCATAATTGTCTTTTAGCATTTTGTAAGCCTTGTAGCAAAGATTCTTCTCTATTTCGCAGTCAATTTTTATGCCTCTATTGTCGAAAACGAACTTGTCAGATGGCATAATTTCCATTGCGTCGGTAATGTTGATTGGGTAGAATAACGTGCTGATATCGTGGTATCCATCGGTGCGTCGGCGAACAATGTCAAGTCCGATGTTTATTTTGGCGTTTGGGAAGCATATAGTTTTGTCAATCATATCGTTGCTTGCTATTGTTTGAGCGAAAGTTCTGTAATCTCGTCGGTTATGTCTTTTATGCTTTTCATGGAGTCCATTGTCAGAGCCTTTGTTGCTTCGTAATTTGCTTTTAGTGCTGCAATTTCTTCGGCAAGCTGTTCGTTTGTCGTGTCGTTGGCGTACTCCTGTTCGAGCATGGCAAGTTGCGATTGTTGCTTTGTGTTTGTTTCGATTTGACGTTTCAGTTCTGCCGAAAGTTTACGTTTCTTATCCTTTTTTACCTCGATGAGGTATTTGTTGCATACATCTATTATTATTTCAGGAAGCCGAGCTTCTTCTCCATAATAAACACTTCCGTTTTTTGTCCAGATGGAACTTAGCTCGTATGATGATGAACATACATCGGCAGCAACGCTGCTTATTGCAGGGTCGGGATTGTTTATGAATTTCTTTTCCGAAATCTCGTTGCTGTTATATACATCATTAAGTAATTCCGTGAATATTTGCTGGTTAATGCTGTTTCGAAGTTCCGTTATGTTGTATTTTACCATCAGGCCTATCATCAATTCAGCAACTTTTACCATCTGTGGTTTTTCTTTGTTGGTGTCGAGTGGGTTGGCGATGGTTTTGTTTCCATGCAAAAGCAAAAGCCTCATTATTTCGCGTTCTTTGGAGAGAAATCCGAGTTCCTTATTGCCTGATACCTTCGGCGTTTGCTGTCTTGGAGTAGGGTTTGGTTCTGGACGTTGCTGCTGCGTGTATCCGGTAGGCAACTTTCCTTCGGTAATTTTTTTTCTTCGGAACTTCATCAGTTCCGAGTAAAGCGTATTCTCATCAATTTCAAGGATTTTGCTGCATTCCTGAAGATATACCGTCTGCTTTATCTGGTCTTCGATGACAGATATT
Organism: Bacteroidales bacterium UBA1184; assembly: GCA_002310235.1. Lineage (GTDB taxonomy): Bacteria > Bacteroidota > Bacteroidia > Bacteroidales > ML635J-15 > Bact-19. Next base: position 167,621 of record DBYO01000019.1, on the reverse strand, counting down.
GTCTTGACTATGTCAGTTATCATTGCAGCGCGTTTCAGCGGATCCTTGTCGGCTTCTTGCTTTGACAGTCTAGTCTTGAATCTTATGAAGTCCTCTTCGTGGGTGTTGAGGTATTCTATTGTTTTTTCGCTTCCGTTTTTCTTGGCAAACGAGTCTGGGTCTTCGCCGTCCGGAAGAAGCAGAACGCGTACATTAAGTCCTTGTGCCAGAAGCATGTCTATGCCTCGTATCGAAGCGTGAATTCCTGCGCTATCGCCATCGTAAAGCACCGTGATATCATCGGTTAGGCGGTGTATTATGCGGATTTGGTCTTCGGTTAGTGAAGTCCCCGACGATGCCACAACGTTGCGAACGCCAGCCATGAAGAGGGAAATTACATCGGCATAACCTTCTACCAAGTAGCATTTTTTTTGCCTTACGATTTCTGTGCGAGCCTGATACAGACCATATAAGGTTTTGCTTTTGTTATAGATTTCCGATTCTGGTGAGTTGACGTATTTTGCTGTCTTTTCGGCGGTCTTTAGCACACGTCCGCCAAAGCCGATTACCTGTCCTGAAATGCTGTAGACCGGGAACATTACACGTCCGAAGAAACGGTCGTAGCGGCGCTTGGTTTCTTCGTTTACGATGGTAAGTCCAGTTTTGGTCATGAAATCGAGCTTGTAGCCGTTTTTCAGTGCGGTTTCGGTAAATGCGTCGCGCTTTTCGAGGCTGTAGCCAAGACCGAAGGTTTTTATTGCTTCGTCTGTGAAACCGCGTTCGCGGAAATATGCAAGTCCAATTGCTATGCCTTCTGGGTCGTTGAGCAGATTGTTTTGGAAATATTTTGCAGCATATTCGTTGAGAATGCGCATACTTTCGCGATCGTCGTTCTGCTTTTGCTCCTCTTCCGACAATTCTTTTTCCACGACTTCGATGCTGTATTTACGAGCAATGTATTTCAGTGCTTCGGGGTAGGTCATTTGTTCGTGCTCCATTACGAAACCTACTGCATTTCCCGACTTGCCGCAACCAAAGCACTTGAAGATGCCTTTAGACGGACTGACAATGAACGATGGGGTTTTTTCGTTGTGGAACGGACAGCAACCAATATAGTTTACACCACGCTTCTTGAGGCTGACAAAGTCCTGTACAACCTCGACAATGTCGGCGGCGTCCATTATCCGGTCTATGGTAGTGCGGTCTATCATTCCAAAACTCAAATTTCCGATGCAAAATTAAGTTAAAAAATCATACGGAAGGAAATTAGTTATTCACAAAAACAATTAAAGCCCAGCTTTCAAAGATAAAGTTTTCAATGACAAATCCATATGCATTGCAAAGCAAGACGCAAAAGCACTTTCCCATCAAAAAAAATCTAAAATCGTAAATCCAAAATCGTAAATAATTATTACCTTTACAACCTGTTTTAAAATTTACGATTATGAGAATGTTCAACCAAGAGGTTTATAAGGCTCGCCGTGAGAAACTTAAGGCGGCGATGAAGTCGGGAGTATGCATATTTATGGGTAATAATGAAGCCCCGATGAACTATCCAGATAACTGCTACCAGTTCCGTCAGGACAGCAATTTTTTGTATTTCTTCGGAATTGCTCAGGCTGGTTTAAAGGCAATAATTGATGTTGACAACAACCGCGACATTATCTTCGGTGACGAACTTACAATAGATGACATTGTTTGGATGGGCGAGATGGCCACAATAAAGGATTTGGCTGCCCGCTGCGGTGTAGTTGACGTTCGTCCTGCTGCTGAATTCGAAAAATACATAAAGTCGGCAAAGGCTGAGGTTCATTTCCTTCCGCCATATCGTCACGACAATATGATTTTCCTTTCGTCGGTGTTGGATATTCCGATTCCCGAATTGCAGAAGCGATCGTCTTTGCCGTTGGTTAAGGCTGTAGTAGCTTTGCGTAATGTAAAGGAAGCCTGTGAAATAGAGGAGCTGAAGGCTGCTGCTGAAATCGGTTACGAAATGCACACTACTGCGATGAAAATGGCCAAGGAAGGCGTTTCGGAACACGAAATATACGGAACAATCGAAGGCATAAGCCTTAAGCACGGTTTGTTGACTTCGTTCCACTCGATAGTTTCGAAGAACGGACAAATCCTTCACAACCATACTCACGAAAATATCCTCCATACTGGCGATTTGCTGCTCAACGACTCGGGCGCGCAGACCGATATGGGCTACGCATCGGACAATACCCGTACATTTCCGGTTGGTGGAAAATTCTCGCAGAGACAGAAAGATGTTTATCAGATTGTGCTTAATACTATAAACGGCTCAATTCCAATGATGAAGCCTGGTGAGACCTACCAGTCGATTCATCTGAAGGCTTGCGAAATCCTAGCAGAAGGTCTCAAGGCTCTTGGTCTTATGAAGGGCGACATGAAGGAAGCCGTACAGCTTGGTGCTCATGCAATGTTTATGCCTCACGGACTTGGTCACATGATGGGACTCGATGTTCACGATATGGAAGACCTCGGTCAGATAAACGTTGGCTACGACGAGGAAGTTCAGCCGATAAAGATTTTCGGCGTTGCTTCGCTGCGTATGGGCAAGAGATTGCAGGTCGGCAATGTCTTGACAAACGAGCCGGGTATTTATTTCGTGCCACAGCTTATCGACATCTGGGAACGCGAACACAAGTTCGAGCAGTTCATCAATTATGCCGAGGTTGACAAGTACCGCGATTTCGGTGGCATACGTCTCGAGGACGACATCCTCATAACGCCGACAGGCTCACGTATCGTCGGTGACAGACGTATTCCTATTGAAATAAAAGATGTAGAAGAATTTATGAAATAGGCGTATTTGTGTAAGGGCAGGGTTTAATCCTGCCCGTGCATAATGCCATAACCATAGAGATATGTCAGAAAAGAAAATAACAATAGCCGTTGACGGCTTTTCATCGTGTGGGAAAAGCACCCTTGCAAAGCAGCTTGCTGCAAAGCTGGGATATGTGTATATAGATACAGGTGCAATGTATCGTGCGGTTACGCTGTATGCGCTTAGAAACAATATGGTTGTTGATGAAGAACTTGATACGCAGCAGCTTATTTCTAGACTAGGTGACATTAGTATTCATTTCGAACTTAATGAAAACGGTGAACTGCAGACATTTCTCAATGGCGCAAATGTAGAACGCGAAATTCGCAGAATATATGTGTCGCAGTGGGTTAGCCCTGTAGCAGCAGTTCCTGAAGTTCGCCATGTGATGGTTGCTCAGCAACAGAAAATGGGCGAGGCAAAGGGCGTTGTGATGGACGGTCGCGACATTGGAACTACAGTATTTCCAAATGCCGAACTGAAAATTTTCGTTACAGCGGATGTTGATGTTCGTGCACAGAGACGCTACGACGAGATGTTGTCGAAAGGCGAGCCTGCCGACATGGACGAGGTTAAGCAAAACCTTCAGGAACGCGACCGTATTGATCAAAGTCGGGCAGAAAGTCCGCTTCGCAAGGCCGATGATGCTGTGGTGCTCGACAATTCGCATATAACTAGGGAAGAGCAGTTGCAGGTTGCCTACGACTGGGCTATGGAGAGGATAAAATCCGCCCATTGATCTTGTCGAAATGAAGGAAACGAAACCATTGATAACCGTCAAATCTTCAAATCTTCAAATCTTCAAATAGTAAATAGCAAGTGGTAGATATAGATAAATACGCGGGATTTTGCTTTGGTGTGACCAAGGCCATTGGTTCGGCCGAAAACGAACTGGCGAAGCACGGTTCTGCATATTGTCTTGGCAAGATTGTTCACAATCAGAAGGAAGAAAATCGTCTCGAAAAGCTTGGACTTCATACGATTGATAGAAACGAAATGCTTGCAAATCCTCCATCACGAATGATGGTGCGGGCTCATGGTGAACCACCATCAACCTACGCCGAAGCAAAACGACTTGGCATAACGGTAGTTGACGAAACTTGTCCTGTCGTGCTTAAACTACAAGAACTTATTGCGCAAAAATACATTAACGAGTCTGATTGCAAAGTCGTTATTTTCGGCAAGAAAGGTCATGCCGAAGTAAATGGTTTGGTGGGACAGACCGAAGGAAATGCAATTGTGGTTTCGTCGGTTGAAGAGGCGGAAAAACTGAATATTGATGGAAAAATTGCACTCTTTTCGCAAACTACAGCCGATTATCTTTTGTATCTTCAAGTGGCAGAAGTTTTGAAAAGGAAAAATGCAAAAGTAGAAGTTCACGAGACCGTTTGCGGAAGCGTGAAAAATAGAATTCCAAGGCTTAAAGAGTTTTGCGAAAAGTATGAAGTCGTAATTTTTGTCAGCGATGAGGCAAGTTCCAATGGCAGAATGCTATACGACGTTTGCCGTTCTGCCAATCCAAAATCCTATTTCGTTACCGAAGTCGCCGATTTGCATGATGAATGGTTTGTTGGTTGCGACAATGTTGGCATTAGCGGAGCCAATTCAACACCTTCGTGGCTGCTTGAAGATGTTAGAAAACAATGTTGTGAAATTATAAAATCCCGAAACAATGGAGATTAACGAGCTTAAGATCAAATATTTTGTAAAAAGTCTCAACGAACTTTCGGATTACGAACGCAATCTGCTAAACATAGCAACAGAAGCAGCGCATAAAGCATACGCTCCATATTCAAATTTCAGAGTGGGTGCAGCTGTGCTACTCGAAAATGGAGAAATTGTCAGTGGTAACAATCAGGAGAATGCTGCATTCCCGTCTGGACTTTGCGCTGAGCGTGTAACTGTATTTTATGCAAATGCAAAATATCCCGACGTTGCAGTGAATACGCTCCTTATAACAGTCCTCGATGAAAATGGCGACTACCGCAGCGAGCCAATTCCTCCATGCGGAGCCTGTCGTCAGGTGCTTACCGAAACCGAAAGTAGGCAGAAAAAAGCTATGCGAGTGCTGCTTGTCGGAAAGGATGAGGTTTATGAATTCGATTCGGCATCAGATTTGCTACCTTTTATTTTTACAAGTAATGAATTAAAGAAATGATTATGGATACAATTAGAATTTTTATTGTTAATGTATTGATTTTGATGGGGATAGTGACCTCTGCAGTAGCACAGAAGGAATGTCCCGAAGAATGGCAGGCATACACTACCGACAAGTATTTTTCGAGTTTGCAGCCTGGCGAAAACGAGGAAATAAAGCCCGAAGATGATTTTTTGTCCGGTCTTGAGAAAAATGCTGTCAACCGTCTATTGAAGAGTGTAAAGGTTGCAGTTCACAACTTCGTTGCATTGCAGACGTTGAGAATCGACGAGGATGCTGTTGTAAGCTATATTGAAGAAAATGGTTATGATTCTAATGTGGGATCAAAAATAATCGAGAAAAAGAGGTTTTACAACAATTATACACATCATGGTTGCGCTATAGCATATATTGAAAAGGAAGCTGCAAGCAAATTGTATTGCGACGATATAGCTTCGTCGCATAAATTATTTTCTGAGGCTTTGGCAAAGGCAAAGACTTCTATTGCCGAAGGAAATAACGATAACGCAAGGTTGATTCTTGAGTCGATACTTCCAAGATTAAAAAGAGCTTCGAGCGAACTTATCCTTCTGAGGGTTTTCAATTGTAATCAGGAGACAATCGACGCTTTGCGAGAAAAGCACATGGAATGTATAGTAGAACTGAAGGATTGCTTCAAGACTATCGGTCCAAAGATTATGGTCGCTGTCGATTATAGCGCCGAAGTGTTTAGCCAGCCGTATTGGAACATGCAGGAAAGCATTAAAGACTGGTTGGGAACACGCGGATACGGTTATACGACTGATAAGGCTAACGCCACCTATGTCCTTGTGGTAAGATCTACAGCCAGGAAGTACAATACCATGTCGAATGGTACACAGACTACTTATTATTCGTATGTTGACGCAAATATTACTTTGCAGAAGAAGTCTGAGGAAAAACCTGTTTACGACAATAAATTGTCGATAAAAGGCAGTTTCCTGAAAAGCTACGATGAGGCCGCATATGCAGCTTACAGGGATTTAGAAAACAAGTTGCTGAAGATTTTGGAGGATAACATAAAATAGTTAGTCCGTTTTTTCGATGAGGATTCTGGTCGTCGACAATAAAATGCCTTATCCCGCCAAGGATGGGGGGACAATCGCTACGCTTTCGCTTGCACGTTCGTTACGCAAGTGCGGATGCGATGTTGACTTGCTGGCAATGAATACACCCAAGCATTTCTGTAAAGTTGAGGATATCCCGGCAGAAATATCATCGGAAATCAACTTTTTCACCGTTGAGGTTGATACTGCAATCAAGGCGACAAAAGCATTGCGTAATTTGCTTTTCTCGTCGATGCCATACAATGCCGAAAGGTTTGTAAGCAAGGCTTTTGAAGAAAAGTTGCGTAGTTTGCTTTCCGAAAAACAATACGATGTGATTCAGCTCGAAGGCTTGTATCTTTGTCCCTACATAGAGACGATTCGGAAATATTCGTCGGCAAAAATCGCTTTGCGGGCTCACAACGTTGAGCACGAAATATGGCAGCGTATGGTCGAAAACGAAAAGTCGTTGTCGAAAAAGTGGTATAAGCGCATTATTGCAAAGCGTATGCGCAGTTTCGAACTTGCGTACATCAATTCATACGATTTGCTTGTGCCTATAACCAGTCGCGATGCCGATTTCTTTTCGCAGAATGGTAATGCAAAGCCTATGCATGTAGTCCCACTAGGGCTTGAACCTATGTCCCCATTGTTTTCAATAGACAATTCAACTGCGGAGTTCCCAAGTTTTTCGTTCTTGGGTGCACTCGACTGGCAGCCAAACATCGAAGGATTGGAGTGGTTTGTGCGGAATGTCTGGAGTGAGTATCGTATTAGGCATAGTGGGGCGAAATTCCGTGTTGCGGGGCGAAATGCTGATAAGGGATTTGCTGACTTCTTGATTTCCAATGGTGTTGACTATCATGGTGAATTGGAAAATGTGGCGGATTTTTATGCAACAGGGACGATTTTCGTTGTGCCTCTTATGTCGGGAAGTGGAATGAGAGTGAAAGTGGTGGAGGCTATGGCTGCTGGCAGGGCGGTTATTACAACTACGATAGGAACAGAAGGCATTGCAACCGAAAATGGTAGGAATATACTAATTGCCGATGAGGCATCGAAGTTCATCGAATGTATGGAAAAGTTGGCTGATAATCGCACTTTGTGTGATGAAATTTCTGCAGAAGCAAGGCGGTTTGTCCATGAAAACTATGACAATGATGAGATTGCCAGAAATTTGGTCGGCTTCTATTCAATCTAAAAACGTACTCCTAGAATCGTAAATATTTTTTACTTTTGCACCCCAAATAAAGATATGAAGATTTTGGTTCTGTTGTCGAGAGTGCCTTTTCCGTTGGAAAAAGGAGATAAGCTTAGAGCTTATCACCAGTTACGTGTGCTTTCGCAGGAACACGAAATATATCTTGTCGCATTGAACGATAGTCAGGTACATCCTAAAGCAGTAGAAAATTTGTCGCAGTTTTGCAAGGAAGTGCATATCTTGAATATTGGCAAAATCGTACAATTGTGGAATATGTTTCTCGCATTTATTTCTGGAAAACCTATACAATGCGGATATTTTTACAGTTCTAGGGCAAAACGTAAATTCGATGAAATAGTCGGCAGGGTGAATCCAGATCATATATATTGCCAGTTGGTACGTGTAATCGACTATACAAAGGATATAAATGTTTCCAAGACTCTCGATTATCAGGATGTATTATCGAAAGGAATGCTTCGCCGCAAGGAACTTGCTCCATTTTACAGCAAGCCGTTGTTTGCAATGGAATACCGTCGTTTGTGCAGATGTGAGCGTAAGGCTATGTCGCTTTTTGACAATTGCACAATAATTACGGCTGTGGATAGGGATTTAATTCCGCACGACGATAAGAAAAGCATCCATGTAATACCAAACGGCGTTGATTTGGAACAGTTTGCTAGTGTGCAAATTTCTAAGGAATATGACCTCATTTTTGCCGGCAATATGAACTATGCACCCAATATTGATGCTGCAGAATACCTTGTAAAACAAATCCTCCCATTGCTTAAAAATGATTTCCCGACAATGAAGCTGGCAATTTGTGGTGCAACGCCGTCGGCAAGAGTTATGGCATTGGCATCGGAGAATGTAGTTGTGACCGGCTGGGTTGATTCAATGTCGGAATATTATGCTAAGTCGCGGATTTTTATTGCACCCATGAGGCTCGGTACGGGCTTGCAGAACAAACTTCTCGAGGCTATGGCAACGCGTCTGCCATGCATAACCTCACAGCTGGCGGGCCGTCCGCTCGAAAATGCTCGTGATGGAAAAGAACTGCTGATTTGCAATTCTCCGCAGGAATATGCTGATGCCGTGAGAATGCTTATGACCAATGCTGAAAAGTACCGAGAGTTGTCCGATGCCGGCTACGACTTTGTTCGCAGTAACTACAACTGGGAAACGACAACCGCAAAACTTAGCGAAATAATAATCGGAACACAAAAATAGTAACTGTTCTGTTTCTGCAACTAGAAACCAGAAACGGGCTTTAGCCCAAGAAACGGCGCAGCGTAGAAGCGTGAACGGCGAAGCCCTCAACGAAGTTAAACACAGAAACGGCGAAGCCACAGAACGGCGAAGCCCTCAACGTAGTTAAACAGCGTAGCGCAGAAACGTGAAACCCAGAAACGGCGAAGCCATAGAAACAGCGTAGCGCAGAAACGTGAAACCTAGAAACGGGCGAAGCTCATAGAAACCTAGAAACTACCTTATTAGCCTCGATCTAACTCCGACACACACTCCCAGATACTTATCTTTCCGCAGTTCGTTGCTGTTGTAGCGCAGTGCAATTTCTGTAAATACCGACAGCGCCTTGTTCTTGAGCGGATAATATGCGATGTCGAATTTCACGGTTGCAACATTTGTACGTATGCCCTGAAGGAGTACATTATAGTAGCTTGAAACTGGAATATTGTTCTGGCTAGGCATGTAGGCGTCCATCGTAGTGTAGAATACATTTTGTCCAAAGTGCGAATTTTGTGAAGAATCGGCTCCGACAATTGCGTACGCAACCTTTAGGTTGCATTCAATGAAGTCGTTGAAGTAGCTAATTCCGCCAACACCTTCGACGAAGTTTGCACCAAGCGGGTGGGCGAGAGGCTTGCCGTTGCATGTGTAGGTTAACTCGCGTACGCTGTGCGAATAGGTGTATGGGCGGACAATGTTTCCTTCGACAAAGCAATCTAAACCCTTGACCTTGAACATATCGAAGAACTTAATTCCGCCTTGGATGCCCCATTTGTTGGCAAACCAGCCGTATTGTCCTGTATAAGAACTATTAAGCCTATGTCTGATGTCGTTCATAAGTTGTCCGACAATCACATCGTCAAGGACAAACTGTGCATATACGCAGTTCTTCTGGCTGAACGAAACTTTGAAATTTGCACCCATAAGCGCGTTGTTGTCGCTGCCAAGAGCATAGTCAACAGGGCGGAAGAAAACAACCGGGTTGAAGAATTCGAACGACATGAATTTCTTTGACATTACCGACTCGAATAATCCTATATTGACATGCTTGCCTATGCGGCAGTCGAGGTAATGAGTGACATTGTATTTGGGAATGTTGTATGAATTGTAATGGGTCGGATTGCCGAACCTAGACCACGTGCACGAATACTTGAAGTTCAGGAATTCGCTTTCAATCTTTATGTACGGATGGTTTCCGCTGTAGTCGGACTGTAGCAACGAACGGTAGCCGTCGCCGTAGAACTGTTTTCCGTTTCCGGCTTCAATGCTGAAAAATTCGGCAGGAGTGTAGTTAATGTTGAAAGTCTGTTCGAATGAAAGCAAGTATGGATAAAACTGATTTTCGGTAAAGAAGCCCCAGACTTCGTCAAAGTTAAATCCATCCTCATAACAGTATACATATTTTGAGTGAGTTAAAAATCTTTCAGTTAAGGAGTAGTTGATGTTTAACTTGTCCATTAACGAGAAGTCAACGAGGAATCCGAGCGTTTCGTTCAGTTGGCAACGTTCCATGTAAGGCCTTCTAAGCGCATTGAAATTTCCGTATAGATTATATAATGGTGCAATATTCAAGAATACTTTTGGCTTTTGAAGTTTGTATGCTACAAAGTCGCTCATCGGGACAATGGAATCCGAAATTTCGGTCTGCGGTGTGGTTCTGTACGGCTTCATTGACGAGTGGGTGGTCGAGAATTTGCCGTTTGCCGACTTTTCTATGTCGCGGGCAATGCGGAAGTCGCGAACCTGCAGGTTCTGTGCGAAGGCTGTTACCGACGCGAGAATTATGATTGATATTAATGCTATTCGTTTCATTTTGCGTCGATTTTAATAGTTGTTCCTTAATGCTGTCCTGAATCCAATGCTGAAGTAGTAGTCGAGAGGTTTGTCCGCGAGGTAGTACATCGATATTCCTGCAAACCACTGCATTCGGTTCACGGGGTTCATTTCGTAGATGAACTGGAAGTCGAACTGGTCGCGAGGATGAACGAAATTGTCTGGATATGCGTATGAAATATAATATGGTTCAAGATAGGTGGTGTGAGGAGAAATATTATACATAGCCATCACTTTGAACCATTTTATTTGGTAAGAAAGCATTGCTGTAAATAAATATGTTCTTTGGTTCTTTGGTATTGTGAGTGACTGTCCGTAGTTAGAGTTGAGTGTATTTGATGAGTGCCAGTCTGAATGTTTGCCGTTGCCGTTTACGTTGCTACGCCAGAATGTGCGGAACTGGTAGGCAAGATTGTATTCCAATTGTATATGCAGACCTTTGACATTTAGTAGGTTGTGGTTTTTGTATCCAATCTGGAAGTCCATGTTGGGTTCGGTGTATGAGGTATAAGACGAATCAGAGTTTATCATTATATACTTGTCAATATTCATGGCCATTTGTGTGTAAAAAATTCCAATTTTGGGATTTTCGTACATGACATTTGCGCCGAATCGTGCATTGGTATTGTCTGCAAAGATAGGGTAGAAGAGTCTTGCTACAGGAATTCCCTGTGCAAGCCCTTCCCAGAATGTCTTGTTCTTGTGGTCGATTACGCTTTGCTCGAAGAATGTGAACTGCCAGCCATTTTGTGGGTTGTAAATCATGAAGTTGTATGTCGCAACCTTGCTGGTTTTGTCGGCTGTTTCAACATTTTGCATCGTATTGTACTGCATAAGGCGCGTGACGAGGTTCACGTATTCCCATTTGCCGAACTTTACGCTTGTCTTTACGTATGGCATTGGCGCTGCGTAGTCGGAAAGTATCATCGAGTGAAGTCCGTCGCCGATGAAAAGGCGGTCGTAGCCTAGTGTGAAGTTGAGGCATTTGATTGGGCGGAACGAAATGTTTCCGTAGGCATTGGCATAGTCGAATTCAGTATAGCCGTTTAGTTTCTTCACTCGGGCATATCCGGGAATATTGCCTTTTATTCGGTAAACTTCTGCCATATATGCTGGCAGCATAGCCTGATTTTCATAGAAACTGGTGTTCAGGTAAACATATTCGCTCAGTTTTGCGTGGACAATCGCACCGCGAGTGTTGGTGTAGCCGTTGATGCCTATAGGATTTTTATAGTCGGAGAGGTCGTTTAGCCTGTTGTAGCGGAAGTCGAATACAGGGTCGATATAGACCTTGTATTTTTCGTTGCCAATAATAAATAGGTGTTCGTGGAACAGCTTGCGGACGAACCAGTTTTTCTCAACCTTGTCGTTTTCGGGGAAGATAAGGCTGTCGTAAACTTCGTTTTCGACACCGGTTGCAGGTCTGATGGCGGTGTTAACGCCTTTGAAATATATGTCGGCATCGCGCATGTTTTGCAGGTGACCTATAGTAAAGTCGTCCTGCGCAAGAGCGATGCTGGCAATCGTTATTGAGATTAGGTATAGTAATGTTTTCTTTAGCATCTTTTCGTGAAATTTGGGCAAATTTAAGAAAAAAAAATACCCGACAGTTTATATGGTGCTTTTTTTTGAAATTGTTGCTGAGACTTATTATTTTTGCAAAAACAAATTTACAAATAGTGCTCAAACGTACATTCGACATATTCTGTTCTTTTCTCGGGCTGATTATATTGTCGCCCTTGTTCATCATCGTGGCAATATTAGTGGCAACGACCTCGCCAGGCGGAGTCTTCTATCGTCAGGTCAGGGTAGGAAAGAACTTTCGCAACTTTAAGATTCTAAAGTTCCGTTCCATGCGTCCCGATTCCGACAAGAAAGGTCTGCTTACCGTTGGTTCAAAGGACAATCGCGTTACAAAAGTCGGATATTTCATCCGCAAGTACAAGATTGACGAGTTGCCACAGCTCATTAATGTTCTTGTAGGCGATATGAGTTTCGTCGGTCCGCGTCCCGAAGTGCCAAAGTACGTGGAGATGTACAACGATGAGCAGCGTAAGGTTTTGTCGGTGCGTCCCGGCATAACCGACTATGCTTCGATTGAGTATCGTAACGAAAACGATATTTTGGCCCAATCGGATAATCCAGAGCAGACATATATCGATGAGGTTATGCCGGCAAAGCTAAAACTCAACATGCAGTATATCAATGATATGTCTTTAGGTGTTGACATAAAAATAATTTTTAAAACATTTTTTAAAATTTTTGATTGAAGATTGAAAAAAATGTAGTACTTTTGCGGTCGCAATTGCCCAATGGTGTAATGGTAGCATCCCAGATTCTGGCTCTGATAGTTCGGGTTCGAGTCCTGATTGGGCAACATTGATAAAATGCAAGCGCTTTAAAATCATGTGCTTGCATTTTTCTTTCATGGTAATCGCACCACCATCGCGCCACGGATTTTAAGTCCAGCCTTTTTATGCATTTACCCAAATCCACGTATTGCTGTCATTTTGTCGCCGAAATTGCTTGAAAATGGACAAATTGTCCGCTTAACTGACTGAAAGTCAGTGGAAATAGTGCGTTTGGGGTATTGGTATATCCTTTGATATATATGCAATCGAACCTGCAAAAGTGGCAGGCGGAACAAAGTAAAAAGAATTAAATTATTGGAGGTTTTAATTATGTTACCATCAGTTAGAAATTCAAGAAGAAACCAGAATGTATGGCTTCCGTCAATTTTCGATGACTTCTTCACCGATGATTTTATGGGCGTTCCTGTCTGCAGGCAGTTCGCAACACCTGCGGTAAACATCAAGGAAACCGAAAAGAATTACGATATCCAGATTGCCGCACCAGGCATGACAAAGGATGACTTTAAGTTGAGTATCAACGAGAACAACGAGCTCGTAATCTCACTGGAGAAGAACGACAAGAAAGAGGAGAAAAACGACAAGGACGAAAAGCACGGAACTTGGTTGCGCCGTGAGTTCTCATACGCTTCGTACTCGCAGAGTTTTGTAATCCCCGAAGATGTTGAAATAGAAAAGATTGGCGCAAAAATGGAACATGGTGTCCTGAATATAGACTTGCCAAAGAAGGAAGTCGTCAACAAGACTCCTGCAACACGGCAGATAGCAATTCAATAATTGTATTCCGTTATGTAATAAAAAATGGCGATTGCATTGCAACCGCCATTTTTTTTATTGGATATAATCCCAAATTTCTTCTGGCTTTTCAATTGTAATGTCGGCTCCCGATTCTATAAGTTCCTTCTTCGTCCTAAATCCCCAGAGCACACCCATGGCGGTAAGCCCTGCATTTTTCGCTGTTAGCATATCGACGTTTGAATCACCAAGGTAGAGGATTTCGTCCTTTTCTACAGGATACAATTCTATTATTTTGTTGACTATAGTCGGGTCGGGCTTTGTGGGGACTTCCGGACCTGTGCCAATGGTCGCAACAAACTTGATGTCGGGGAAGTAGAAGTTTACAACAGCATCGACACCTTCCTGGTATTTGTTAGATGCTACGGCAATGTTTATGCCTTTGGCATTCAGTTGCTTCAAGAGCGGAATTATGCCTTCGTAGGGACAGGTTTCTTCGTGCAGGTGTCCGTTGTAGCGGACGATGAACTCATCTAATATCTGACGGCAGAAATCATCGTCGGTGCGGTATTCTTCTGGCAGGGCGAGCCTTATGAGCCTGCGTATTCCCGAACCGATAAAGTAGCGGTATTCGTCGTGTGTGTGAAGCGGAAAACCGTGTTGCTGCAATACGTAGTTGCAGGCGTTTGTCAGGTCACCGATGGTGTTGAGCAGTGTGCCGTCGAGGTCGAATATTATGAGTTTTGTCATTGTAATTTTTTTTGTAGTCATTCCGCAAAACAAAGCGAACAGGCGTAGTTTCGAGCCTTGTGAGACTGTTTGTGCGGAATCTCCTTGGTGTAAGAATTGGAGATTCCGCATAAGCGAACTCACGCAACACGTTCCTTAGTTGGTTCGTTCTGCTTTGCGGAATGACGTTTTGTTTAGAACTTCGGCTTTATAGAATAATTCTTACTCAACCAAAGCATCTGTTCTGCAAAGTTGTCGGGGTAGGAGATTTCAATGTCCTTCAAGTTGCCCTTTTCGTCGAATACCTGCGTAAGTTTTGGATTTACAAAGCCTCCGTAAGGTGCAAGATTCAATGCACGGTAGCGTTCAAGCACTTCCTTGTGCAGTTCGGGATCAACCTTTACGGCATATTTCTCTACCATTGCTGCGCCTGCTGCATAGTCGCCTTCCGACTTTATGCGCTGTATTTCGGCAAGCAAAGTTCCGAAAAGTTCACGCAACTTTTTGTAGTCGTTAATCTTAACGTATGTCTTGCCGTCCTTCTTGAACATTTCAATCACATTGTCGGCCTTGCCGTTTTCGTAGCACCAGCGCGAAATGAGCGCACGGTTACGCATGTGGGCTTCCTCGATGTTCTTGCCTTCGAGTATTCTGGTTAGCTGGGTGATAAGTCCGTTGCGGATATAGCCGTCGTATTCGGCCTTGTAGGCTTCGTTGTCGGGCAAAAGTCCGAGTTCAACCATCTTGTCGTCGGCAAGGTAGTAAAGTCCGAAGAGGTCGGCACGAGCTTCTTCCAATGTTGATGAATGTTCCTTGAGTGCGTTGGGGTCGGTGTCGGGCAGAAGCTGACCGCTGCCGTGTCCAAGGCATTCGTGAAGGTCGGTGTGAAGGTTGTCGGTTACCGAGCTGTACTTCTTTGCCCTTGCAATTTCCTCTTCGCTGGCTGCAAATTCCTCGAGGCTCCCGCCGCGCTGCAATGCTGCCTGGTCGTAGGCGTAGGTGAGGTTAGTTATAGTAACCGACTTTGAGCCGTGGTCCTTGCGAATCCAGTCTGCATTAGGCAGGTTGATTCCGATTGGCGGAGCCGGGAAGCAGTCGCCACCGAGGGCAACAACGTTGATGGCCTTTGCCGAAACGCCTTTTACCTTTTCCTTCTTGAAACGCTTGTCAACCGGGCTGTTGTCCTCGAACCACTGTGCGTTTTCGCTGATGAGCTTGGTCATCTTGGTGGCTTCGATGTCCTTGAAGTCAACAATTGCTTCCCATGTAGCCTTAAGTCCCAGTGGGTCGCCGTAGTTTTCGATGAAGCCGTTTACATAGTCAACACGCGGGTCGGTATTTTCTGCCCACATCACATTGTATTCGTCCCAAGTTGTGAGGTCGCCAGTATTGTAATATTCAATAAGTTTGCGCAATTCGGCTTTCTGTACATCGCTTTCGGCAAATTCGATTGCCTTTTCGAGGTTCTCAACAATCTTTTCGATTGTTTCGCTGTACATTCCACCAATCTTGTAGGTGCGTTCCATAATGTCGCCCGAATCGGCAGTCTTTATCAGTTTCGAATTCAGACCTTTCGAAATTGGTCTTGCTGTGTCGGGAACCTGCATTTTGTTGTAATAGTCTTCTACTTCCTTTGCGGTAAGGTTCTCGTAGAAGTTGTTGCACGACTGGGCAATAATATCAACTCCTTCGGCGGTATTGTTCTTGCTTTGATACTTGTCTGGATTGAAGATTATGTCGCAAATGAGGTCGGTAAATTCGTTTTTATCCATGCCTTCGGTGTAGTTGAGAGCAATGTAGCCGTCCTTCGACTGTTCGAGCAACATCCTGAAGTATTCCTCGGAGAACATAGGTGTGAACTTGTCGTTGGAATAGTGGTGGTGGATGCCGTTTGCAAACCATACCTTCTTAAGATATATCTCGAAGTTTTTCCAGTCGTCGCATTCCTTGTCGCCTTCGTAGGTTGTGTAAATGCCTTCCAAGGTGTTGCGAATCATAAGGTTGTACTTGAAGAACTGATCGTAGAGGATATCGCGTCCCCAGTAGGTGGCTTCGGCCAGATAATATACGAACTGTTTCTGCTGCAAGGTCAACGAATCCCAGTCGGGCACCTGGTAGCGCATTACCTTGATGTCGTCGAACTGGTCAATCTGCCATTGGAATTCCTGTTCCTCGGCAGGTTTTGCCTCTTCTTTCTTTTCTGTGCACGATGACACGATTAAACTTCCGCTAATCATAACGAATAATAGTTTTGTTAAGTTTTTCATATACAATATTGTTAAATAAAAAAATATGTTGCCATGCCGTATTGCAAGGCAGTGTGCAAAGTTAATTTTTTTTTGCAATGCAAGACAAAAAAAGGATAGCCGAAGCTATCCTTTCAAAAAAATGTAGATTTGGGAGTGTTTACTTCATTACAGAAATTCTTCTGTTTGTAACGTTGCCGTTAGCATCGCGTATTATCAGGATATAATGTCCCGACAGCATGTTTTCGGTAGAAATGCTTGTGAAATCGCTAGCAATGTTGTCGATTGACATTATTTCCTTGCCGAGGATATCACAAATTCTAATCGATTCGATGCTATTGCCTTCGATGTTGATTACGTCCTTTGCAGGAACTGGGTAAACATTGATTTCGGCCATTGCATTTTCGTCGATGCCAACTGTAGTGATAGTGAGGTGGAGAGTTACTATGCTATCGCAACCAGCAGCTGTTGCTAAAGTATCAACATAGTCACCGCTTACAGTGTATTCAACACCATTCCATGTGAATGAATTAACAGCTTCTTCGGTGATTTCGTATGTAACCGAATTATTAATTGTGAGGTGCAAGGTTGCCTGGCTGTCGCATTCACCTTCATTTTCGGCAGGGATAGTATGGGTGAAGTCACCGCTTTGAGTGTATTCCTGTCCGTACCATGTGTAGCTGTCGCATACGGTTACCGATTCCTCGCTGTTAGTTGGAGTGTTGATTGTGAGGTGCAATGTTACAACGCTATCGCAACCATTTGCTGCTGGGAATACTTCTGTGTAGTCGTCGCTTTCGGTGTATTCATTGTTGTTCCAAATGTAAGAACCGCAAGCACTAGCAGAGAATTCGTATGCAACTGGAGTGTTGATTGTCAAGTGGAGAGTTACTATACTGTCGCAACCGTTAGCTGCTGTGTATGTCTTTGTGTAGTCATCCGTAGCATTGTATGTTTGTCCGTCCCATATGTAGTAAACACATGCTGCGTCCGAGAATTCCCAAGTAACCGGCTGGTTGATTGTTAGGTGCAATGTTACCACGCTGTCGCAACCGTTAGCTGCAGCTGCTGTGAATGTCTGTGTGTAGTCGTTGCTTGTGGTGTATGTTTGGTCGTTCCAAGTATAGCTTCCGCAAGCAGTATGTTCGAATTCCCAAGTAACAGGCTGGTTGATTGTGAGGTGGAGTGTTACAACGCTGTCGCAACCGTTAGCTGCAGTGAAAGTCTGAGTGTAGTCGCCGCTTGTTGTGTACGATTCTTCTCCCCAAGTGTAAATTCCACAAGCAGTATGTGAGAATTCTCTAGCATATGGTTGGTTGATTGTCAGGTGGAGAGTTACCACGCTGTCGCAATTGTTAGCTGCAGTGAAAGTCTGCTGGTAATCGCCACTTGCGTTGTAAGTTTCGTTGTTCCAAGTGTAAGATACACATGCTGTCTGTGCAAATTCCCAAGCAACTGGCTGGTTGATTGTGAGGTGCAATGTAATTACGCTGTCGCATACTTCAGGATCGATCGAAGGAACAATGTGAGTGTAGTCGTCGCTCTCAGTGTATTCATCGTTGTACCAAGTATAAGAGCCGCATGCAGTTGCATATTCTTCGCGAGTAGGAGCCTCGGTGATTGTGAGGTGCAAAGTTACCACGCTGTCGCAACCGTTAGCTGCGGTGAAAGTCTGTGTGTAGTCATCACTTGTTGTGTACGATTCTTCGCCCCATGTGTAAATTCCACAAGCTGTAGCCGGGAATTCCCAAGTAACCGGCTGGTTGATTGTGAGGTGCAAAGTTACCACGCTGTCGCAACCGTTAGCAGCCGTGAATGTCTGCTGGTAATCGCCGCTTGCGTTGTAAGTTTCGTTGTTCCAAGTGTAAGATACACATGCTGTCTGTGCAAATTCCCAAGCAACTGGCTGGTTGATTGTGAGGTGCAATGTAACTACGCTGTCGCAATTGTTAGCAGCAGTGAAAGTCTGAGTGTAGTCACCGCTTGTTGTGTATTCCTGTCCGTTCCATGTGTATGATTCGCAAGCTGTCTGTGCGAATTCCCGAGCAACTGGCTGGTTGACTGTAAGGTGCAATGTTATTACACTGTCGCATACTTCAGGATTGGTCGAATGAACAATGTGAGTGTGGTCACCGCTCTGTGTATATTCTTCGTTGTACCAAGCATAAGAGCCGCATGCAGTTGCATATTCTTCGCGAGTAGGAGCCTCGGTGATTGTGAGGTGCAAAGTTACCACGCTGTCGCAACCGTTAACTGCGGTGAAAGTCTGAGTGTAGTTTCCACTTTCGGTGTAAGATTGTTCGCCCCAAGTGTAAATTCCACAAGCAGTAACCGGGAAATCCCGAGTAACCGGCTGGTTGATTGTGAGGTGCAAAGTTACCACGCTGTCGCAACCGTTAGTTGCAGTGAAAGTCTGCTGGTAATTACCGCTTGCGTTGTATGTTTCGTTGTTCCATGTGTAGGAACCACAAGCCTCGGCTTCGACAAGCTCAGCCAGCGGTTGGTTGATTGTGAGGTGGAGAGTTACCACGCTATCGCAACCGTTTGCAGCTGTGAAAGTTTGAGTATGGTCACCGCTTGTTGTGTATTCCTGTCCGTTCCATGTGTATGA